>JAJFUJ010000162.1 GCA_021372475.1 Chloroflexota bacterium
GGCACGGCGAACGTGCTCAAGGCTGCCGCAGAGGCTTATGTGGATCGCTTCCTGATGATGAGCAGCCTGGCAATATACGGCGTCTGGCCGGATAATCCCGAGCTGCTGACCGAAGATATGATCCCCCGCCCCAATCCTGAGGATGCCTACGGCCAGCATAAACTCAAGGCCGAGTGGCTGTGCCATGCCTTTGCTGAGGAACATCCCGAAGTGGCTATGATGATTATGCGACCTTGTGGCATTATGGGGCCCAAAATAAGCGCCAACTATATCCTTACGATGGCGCGCGCCCCATTCCTGCCGCTGCCGCGCCGCGCCAGGGGAGCCGCGCAGTTTATCCATGTCGATGACGTAGCCAGCCTGGCAGTCCTGTTGATAAAGCAACGGGCGCGCGGTATCTATAACGCAGCCGAGCCGAGCACCCTGCCCTGGCGGGAAATTTACGAAAAACTTGGCCGCCCGATAGTTGCCCTTCCGCGTTGGTTTTTGAGCCGGCTGCTGACAGCCCTCTGGCGGCTCAAGCTGCTGCCAGTCATACCGGTACAGATGGAGATGGTATCTTATCCCGCTGTGCTTTCGGCCGAACGCGCCCGGCGCAACCTGGGCTTTGAGGCACACTATAACATTCAGGTTACGCTCGAACAGACGCTGGAATCGCTGCGGCAGCATCTGCCTCCCAAGAAACACCGCAGATAAGGTGAGAAAAAGGTTCATCTTCTGATGAACCTTTTTTATTTGACTAGCAACTCCTGGTTAGCGATACTAACCCCGGTTTATGTATCCTTGCGATGGAGATGAATGTTCATGAATCCACCCAGCACGTTGCACATTGTGGATGTCCCTGATTTTACTTTTGACCTGAGCGCCCTGGCGCAAAGCCTGCACATCAAGGCGGAAAGCGGCCAGATGGAGGAATTGGCAGAACTAGTGTCCTCAGCTTCCAAGCTGGTAAGGCCGCGGGCGCTGCATAAACTGGTTTTTGTAGATGACCGCGGCGATGATTACATCATCCTGGATACCGTTCGCTTTACCTCACGCATCCTGCGCGTGAATGTCAAGGATACCGACCGGGCTTTCGCTACGCTCACCACCTGCGGCGCCGAATTGGAGCAGTGGGCAGATCAGCTCGATGACCCGCTCTATCGTTTTTGGAGCGAAACGATCCGCCTGCAGGCACTCGGTGCCGCCTCGAATGCGCTGCTGCAAGATATCGAACGCTGGTATCAACCCGGCCATATGGCGGCGATGAATCCCGGTTCCCTGACCGATTGGCCAATTTATGAGCAGCGCCCTTTCTTCCAACTGGTTGGCGATGCTGAAGACGCCATCGGCGTACGGCTGCAGCCTAGCTTGCTGATGTGGCCGACCAAATCGGTTTCGAGTTTGATGTTTCCTACTTCATCGAATTTCGTCAGTTGCCAGCTCTGCCCGCGCCAGAGCTGCCCCAACCGCCGCGCACCTTATGAGGCCGGCAAGATGGAGCAATACCTAGCTTGATGTCTGGCACCTTTATGATGCTCAATGCCTTTGGATTCTGCCAACTTGCGGTTAAGCTTAGGATGCTCAGGAATATGCTTTATCGCGTCACATTAGCGTAAGCCACTACTGGGAGGATTATGCCACCCCTAATTGATGCCCCCGATCCACTGACCACAAGCGAGCGCCGGCAGCATGCCGAGCAGGTGAGCGCCTTATGGCAGGCCTATGCCCGCCGCGAGAATACCCGCGTGCCGATTACCTTTGCCTCTGACGACCAGCTCTGGATTAAAGTGGTCGGCTGCAGCTTTGGCGAATTCTACCGCGAACCAGAGCAACACCTATGGGCACAGCTCAAGGGACGCAAATGGTTCATCGAGCATGTTATTTCCGACACGCCTCCTTATCCGCCCGAAAAATGGCCGGTGGCCGTCCAGCTCTGGATGGAAGAGAACGAGTTTTTCGGCTGCGAGGTCGTTTACCAGGAAGATAACTATGCCTGGGGCATGCCGCTGCAGTTGAGTAAGCCTGACCTGCTGCGCCAACTGGCCGATATCGACGCCGAGCAGCGTGTGCGCATCAGCCGCGCTTACCACCTCTACCAGGAGCTCAATGCGCTCGCAGGCGGGCTGCAGTTCGAAGAGCACGCTGTTCAGGTTGTGCCTCCCGGGCAAGGTACGCATGGCATATTCACCAAAGCCGCTGAAGTGCGCGGCCTGGAACAGCTCTGCCTGGACCTCGTCGAAGACCCCGATTTCGCTCACGAATACCTGCGCCTGTTTACCAAGAAACAGATTGAGCGCATCCGCGCCTGGCGTAAACTGACCCAGCCGGATGCTCCCCCACTGCCCCTGGCTGGCTGGTCCTGCCCGGACGACTCCCTACAGCTCCTTTCGGCTGCGCAATATAAGGAGTTCGTTCTACCCTGCCATCAGCAGCTCTTCTCGGCAATGACCAGCGGCCACCGCGGGATGCATTTGTGTGGTTATGCCAGTCAACATTATGTCAACTTGTATAATGACCTGGGCATCCGTACGCTGGACGGCCCTGGCGGCTTCATAGACCATGGCGATTATCTGCGCAGCTTGCCAGAACTGAGTTTCAACGCGCAGTTCGACCATCCCTTGGTAACCAGCGGCTCACCCGCAGAAATCCAGGCGATGGTACGCGGGATGCTCACTCCCAGAGCTTGCATCCCCGGGCGCTTTAATGTTGTCGGTTTTGTGGAGCGCGATACGCCCTTGGAAAACATACGCATTTGCTATGAGTCAGGGGCCGCTGCAGGACAAATCAATCAACCTGTCGAGGAGGATTAGCGCATGAGCGAATACAATCTGTTCTATCTGCCGGAACACATTGAAACCCGTTGGGCCAGTATGGAAAATCCGCTGGGGCAGCCGGGCGCGGCAGGCAGCGCCAACGATGGGCGCAAGGGCTCCCCTTGCCGCGGCATCAAGGCTGGCGATTCCTTTGTTATAGCTCAGGCATCCGGCATGCCCGGCATGGTCCGCCGCATCTGGGTGACGATTAATGATCGTTCGCCCGTCATGCTGCGCGGCCTGGTGCTGCGCATTTATTGGGACGGTCAGACCAAGCCGGCGGTTGAAGCGCCGTTAGGCGATTTTTTCGGTCTAGCTCTGGGACGCAACGCGACCTTTGCCAACGCCTGGTTCGATAATCCCGAGGGACGCTCGTTCAACTGCCGTCTGCCGATGCCCTTCCGCGCTGGATTCAGGATGACGGTCAGCAATGAATCCGAGCGCGATCTGGGGGCCTTTTTCTATGATGTGAACTATACCCTCGGCGACGAGCACGCTGCCTCGGCGGGCTACCTGCACGCCTACTTTCACCGCGAAGCGCCCACCACCTACCGACGTGATTTCGAGATTCTCCCACTGGTGCACGGGCGCGGGCGCTTCCTGGGCTGCACCCTCGGGGTCATCGCCGATACCGAGACTTATGGTGAGGCTTGGTGGGGCGAGGGAGAGGTTAAAGCCTACCTGGACGGCGATGGCGCGCTGCCAACCCTCTGCGGCACCGGTACGGAGGATTACATCGCCACGGGCTGGGGACAGGGTCAGTTTGCTCACGCATGGCACGGCTGCCCGGTGGCCGACCATGCCCGCATGCAGTACTCGTTCTACCGCCTGCACGGGCCCGATCCCATCTATTTTCACCGTTCCGCACGCGTCACCATCCAGCAGATGGGCGGCTGGCAAGTTAAGCTGTCATTGAAACACATGCGCGAGCATAATATCCCGGCTTATCTGGCTCCAGGAGATGGCAACACCTGGCTCACGCAGGAACGCGTAGCCGCTATGGATCCGGAATCATTCTTTCTATTCGAGCGCCAGGATGATGTGTGCGCCACCTGCTATTTTTACCTGGATAGCCCTGTGAACCAGTTGCCCGCAATCCAACCATATGCGGAGCGGGTTGCCAACTTGACGGGCGACTAGGCAACCAAGGACGAAAAACCGGCTGGAGATCGTGCTTCCAGCCGGCTGGGTTTAGATCACCGTGGGCGTGAATGCCAGGTCATCCAGCGGGTAAATTGGCCGCTCCAGATGCTGCCATGGCAGCGCGGTCAGCTTGGGCGAGGCTGCCCCCGGCGCGTCGACGATGATGATTTCATCGGCAATATCCTTATACGCCGCGCGGAAAGCTGCCGGCGACTTGACCTGTACGACGCGCGCATCGTTCGGCTCCAGCCCCAGCGACCGGTACAACTCCGGATCCCACTGCGTAACGCCATGCTCCATCACCACCAAATGGATTCCCTCATGCACCAACACCGCCGTGCGTCCCATCCGGTAGGTCACGCCGCGCATACCCTGCCCCTTGAAGCGGAACACGCCGTCGTGCAAGCTCTTGACATATCCGCTAAAGCGCACCGGCGCGAAATACTGCGGCGCCAACGTCCCGCCGATCTCGACCGAGACCTGCTGGCCGATTCCGGCAGCGCAGGCGATAGCCGCGGCCGGGGCATCCACCACATTAGCCAGCACAAAATGCTGGCTAGTATCCGCGCCCAGCAGCGCCCGCAGAATGGTGCTGCTATCGCCGGTGGAGCCCGACGAAGGCGCGTCGGCTGAATCGCACAAAATTGCCGTACGCTCCTCGCCGACCAGCGCGCGCCTGACGGCTTCATCGGCCGGCACTAACTCGGGGATGAAATCCGCACGGCGCTGCCAAAAGGTCGTAGCCATCTCCAGGGCGTATTCCCTGGCCGCCTCAGGCTGGTTATCCGTCACCACCACCACCGAGCAGCCTACGCCGCTGCCGTCAAGCCAGGGCTGCACAGCGAATACGCTGCCGCGCAGGATGGCGCCTTGGCGCTCGAGCTCGAGCGCACGGTTGATAATGCCCGAAAGCGGGCCGTCGGTGTGGCGGGCATTTTCGGCCGGCACAATCAGGGGCAACCGTGCCAGCGCCATCGTTGGGTGCAGTTGCCCGCGTACAGCGCCGACCAGGATCTCTGCAGCGCGCTGACCTGTCTCGTACAGGTCGATGTGCGGCGCGGTGTGGTAACCCACCAGCGCGGTAGCCTGGCGGGCCATCCGCTCCGTGGCATTAGCGTGCAGGTCAAGAGTGGCGACGATCGGCACCTCCGGTCCCAGGATGGCGTGCGCCCGCGCCAGGATGTCGCCGCTGGCATCGTCCTCCCCCTCAGCCATCATGGCGCCGTGCAGCACCAGCAACAGCCCATCCACCGGCAGCGCAGCCTGCAGGCGCTGCAATAGGTCATCCCGCAGTTCTGTATATGCCGCCTTTTGGATGGCTGCTCCGGAGCCGGCTTTGGCCGCGAGCAAGGGCAATATCTCGATATCCGGCTGCGCACACAGCACAGTCAGCGCGCCCGCGTCCTCGGTGGCCGTACTGCGCGATTCGTTCAACAGTTCGCTGCCGAATTTAAGCTTGTTATGCTGAAAACTCGCCAGCGTCGTTGGCTGCGGACAGAAACTGTTGGCCTCGTGTTGAAAAGCACCAAATGCGATGCGCATATTCCTTATCCTTTCTTATGGTCTGACAATTGAGCCGTCGGCGCGTCTATCCTCGGCAGCGAAATGCAGGCGTCCGGATGCCTCTGGATCGACCAGCGCGGCCGCCCTGTCCTCGTCGATATCGATCCCCAGCCCGGGCGCCCCGCTCAGATAAAGATACCCACCGCTTAGCTCAGCGTGTCCGGGGAATGCTTCCAGCTCCTGCGGACGAAAATGGTTCTCTTCCTGTATCCCAAAGCTCCAACTAGCTAAATCGAGATGCATCGCCGCAACCTGGTTGACGGGATCGTTGTCGCCGCCCTCCTGCCAGGCGGTGTGTACGCCGAATGCCTCGCAGACGGCCGCCAACTTGCGGCATGGCGTAATGCCGCCTGCCTTGGATACGCGCACCCGCAGGTAATCGATCAACCGCTCGCTGACCAGCGGCAGCCACTCCTGCGGGTTCACAAAAAGCTCACCCATGGCCTGCGGGGTTGTGCACTGCTGGCGCATCAAGCGATACCAGGCGATCTGTTCCGGTGCGAGCGCATCCTCGAGGAAAAAGAGCCGATAAGGTTCGAGGCGCTTGGCGAGCTGCACCGCCGTCTGCGGGCGCAGGTGCTCGTGCACATCGTGAGTTAGCTTGATGCCGAAACCGAGGCCGACGCGCATGCGTTCGAACATGGCCGGCACATTCTCCAGGTAAGCCTCATCGTCGAAAACCTGCGTTGGTCTGTTAGCGCCGCGTGGGGTGCTGACCGTCTCGCTGGGCAGGAATCCACCTCCGCCATAGACGGCATACTGGCAGCGGATCACCTGATAGCCTTCGGCCATATAGCGGCGCACATCTTCCTCGAGCTCTTTATCATCGCGGCCGCCGGCGTGGGCATAGGCCATCACAGCACTGCGGCAGGCGCCACCCAGCAGTTGGTACACCGGCATGCCGGCCTCCTTACCTTTGATATCCCACAGCGCCATGTCGATGCCGGCCAGGGCGGTATTGGTGACCGAACCATTGCGCCAGTAACCGCTGGCATAAACAGTTTGCCAGATATCCTCGATGGCCGAGGCCTCCCGCCCCACTAGGAGCGGCGCCAGGTTATGCTCGATGACGGCCGCCACTGCCTCGCGCTGATAGTAGTCGCTGGCCGAGCCGATGCCGTACAATCCGGCCTGATCCGTAAGCACCTTGACGATTAGCCAGCTCCCGTCGGCGCGGGTGCGGATGACGCGGACGCCCGTTATTCTGGTCATTAACTACTCCTCAGATTATCAGTTTGCGCCCAACCTGTTGCCTAAAGTACGCTTCCCATTCTCGATTTTAGTACGCTCCTGTCAAGGCGCCTGCCGCGATGAATCGGCTTGGCCGGCTGACTACATCCGTTCTTTATGCTATACTAGGGTAAACTCCTCGGGGGAATGGCGGTCAAATGCAGCGCTGGCTAAACACTCGCTCACTTGCGTTAACCTACGTGCTCGCCGGAGTCGGCCTGGGAATGGCTTTCCTTCCCAGCCTTCGCGCTGGCGTAGGCATTTGGCTGGCGTTGGTATGCACGGCCATGTTCGGCCTGAGCTTTATCCTGGTGTACCTGCAAAACGATCCGCTCTGGTGGCTGCTGCCCTGCGCCGGAGCGCTTTTCAGTCTAGCGCTGCTGATGCCGTTAACCCCGCTGCTGCCGGGGCAACGCGTGGTGGTGGGCATAGGCATTGTTTTGATCGGTAGCGGTATCGGCCTGGCTATAGCCGCAGGGAAGCCACAGGCGCCCGAATATCTGCTGGCTGTGGTAGCGGCAGTGCTGTTTGCGGCTGTCGTGCTGCTCTTGACCGGCCTAGGGTATCGGGTGTGGATTGTGTCGCTGGTGATTCTGACGCTTGGCTTCGACTTGGCCGTTACCTCCCTCTACCTGCCTAGTTGGCCGCTCCGTATAGCCGCCGTCGTTGCCGGCTTAGTCGGAATACTAATTGCTCCGCAGCCGGCAACCGGCCTGCGCGTTTTCCTGCCGGCAGCTTTGATCGTCAGCGGGCTGGCGCTCATCCAAATGAGCAAGCGCCAATCCGTGTCTTAACACTTGGCTACCCAGCGTCGGAGCACACTAGCAACGGTTCCCTCGGATTTGCCAATCGTCAGATATGTATAGTCGTGCCTGTGGCCAGGGCTTTTTCTAATGCGGTTAGCACTTGTACCGGCATGAGCAGTTGCTCGTCGCTCAAGGGGCGTTTGCCGCTGCGGATGCCGTCGACCATCGCTTGGAATCCCTTATCGTAGCCGTCGCTCGAATCGATTACCTGGTAGCGGCTGCCTTTTTCACCGTGTACCAATGCCTGAAAGACATATGGCTTGATGAGATGCAGATTAACCAGCATGCCGCTGTCAAGCGTCAGGGTGGCAACCGCTCCCTGCGCAGAATGAGCGGCGGTTACGGCCGCAACATCATACCCAAAGCCCTGCAGCGCCATCTCGACCGTGTGGATGCCGTAGAAGAAGACTCCCCCATATTCGCTATCCAGTTCACACGGACCGCCGGCCATCCCGATATGCAGCGTCCCTAAATCGCGTTTTGCATCAGCGATAAAACTCGTAAAACCGGCCGTATGCCACAGGGTTGACCATGAAGAAAGCCAGGTGTTCGTTTTATGAGCGAGGTCGATTAACTCCTGGGCTTCGGGCACCGAACAGGTGAGCGGTTTATCTACAAAAGTGGCGATATTGCGGCTGAGGGATAACCGCGCCGAGGGAGTATGGTATTTACCATGACGGTTCATGATGATGACGGCATCGACCAGATCAAGCATCTGCTCGAATTTCTCGACTACCATCGGCACCAATCCGCCTTGTGCCACCTCGCGGCAATGTGCAAGGGTGTCGCCCGGGCCAGGGCAAAGCGCAGCCACCTGGGTATCGAGAATACTTTTATCCACATTGAAACGTTTACAGGCCTGAACCGCGTGCGAGTTCTCGGTGCCGATGATGCCGAACCGCAAAGTATCCATCTGGAACCTCCTGGTAAGTGGCCGCAGGAAATCCTGCATCTGTGCACATATCATAGGCCAGCTTGTCATTCACCTCAAATGACAAACGTATTTAATATTTGCTTTTCGTATTTTAACTGCCTATACTTGCCGTTGGTTTATGGTTCGCTTATGAACCTTCTTGGTTGAATACCGCCAGGCGCATTGGAGGAAAAAGTTTATATGCCAACATACTCTTATAAATGTGAGGAATGCGGTATATCATTCGAACGCATACAGCGTTTCTCGGACGACCCGCTCACGACCTGCCCCGAATGTAATGGGCCGGTTCACCGCGTTATTTGCCCGGTTGGGATTGTCTTCAAAGGCTCAGGTTTTTATGTTACCGACCACCGCAACAACAGCACTGCCACGTTGCCGGGAACCAAAAAGCACACGGACGACAGCAAGCCTGCTGAGACGCCCTCCGCAGAGCCGGCGGCTGCTCCCGCCAGCTCTCCCAAGCCGGAACCACCTCGTCCCTAAACAAAAAATGCCAGTGAAAACCCACTGGCGTTTTCGTAATATAATATATGCCGCTAGAGTTGAAACCCGCCTGTGCTCTCGACCACCTTGGCTTTGAAATCGCTTACATACTCCAGCAGCTTGGTCTTGAACTGCTTCCAGTCGTCGCTGCTCAGCGCCTTTTCCATATCGTCATAGCTGTGCGTGACGCCCCCGGCCAGCACTTGATATCCGTGCCCCCATACCTGATACCAGGCATCCGTCGGTTGGATGCCCATCGCGTCGAACAGCTTCACGAAATCGCGGTTGAGGAATTCCAGATATTCGGTTTCCTTGCCTGTGCGGATATTCCAGGTCATTATCAGCTTAATCATCACTTCTCCCGAACCGGCGCACTTGGCTAATGCCTAATATCTGCTACTATACTGCAAAGCTGTTCATATGCGCAAGGAGCGTTGATGCGGGCGCTTATCCAAAGGGTCTCGAGTGCATCCGTAAGTGTCTCCGGAGAGGTTATTGGCCGGATCAATGCAGGGATTGTAGTCTTTGTAGGCATCCATACGCAGGATGGGCCTGCTGAAGCGGCTTGGGTAGCGGATAAAATCGCCCATCTGCGCATTTTTAGCGATGTGGACGGCAAGTTTAACCTGTCACTCCTGGATACGGACGGCGAAGTATTGCTCGTATCGCAGTTTACGCTTTACGGTGATGCACGCCGCGGCCGCCGCCCCAGCTTCACCGATGCCGCCGCGCCACAACTGGCTGAGCCGCTTGTCGAGCAGGTCGGCGCCTGCCTGCTGCAACAGGGAGTAAAGAAGGTAGCCACCGGGCAGTTTGGCGCGCATATGGCAGTGGAAATCCATAATGACGGACCGGTAACTATCTGGCTGGATAGCGCCGTTACCCGCTCTGGTCGGGTGCGTCTGGCTGCTCCCGACGCAAATAGCGAGTGAACTCCTGCCAATTGCCGGCTCCTGCGCGAGCAGCGGCGGCATGCAGCCCGGATAATATGCGCTCAGCGAGGTTGGGCTGCGTCCACAGCGCTCCTTCCAGCATAACCGCTTCGGCGCCAGCCGCCACCAGGGTAAGGACATCCCCGATGCTGCTGGCATCTGCCCTGGCGATAAGCGGGATGCCGCATCCTACCGCCCTGGCAATTATCCCGGCATAATGTGCGACCAGCGCCGGGGAATGCAGGTCGCCTTCTTCCCAGGCACCCTCCTTATTCCGCAGCCTGCCATTAGGCGGCGCCGCTACGACCAATCCGGCGATAGGCAAAGAACACAATGTCGCAAGCCAAATATCAGGTTGTTCGAAGGGCAGCCGCACCAAAAGCGGCAATTCTGTATTACTTACAATTGCTTGTATAATGTCCGCAGTCTCGTGCGGATTTGCTGAGCAGTATAGGTGCAGCAGAATGCCGGCTGTTTGTTCCCAGCCGCTCAAGTCCTGAGCAGCCCGCACGGCTGATATCCGGTCTGATGGTGTAACTGTCGCCAGTATTGGTTTCCGCCGAGGCTGCTCTGCGTGCGAATACAGTTTTCTGGCCGTCTGCCACGATATGGAGCCATGCTCCTCGTTAACGAGGTATCCCGCAACCGTCGGCAGTAAAAATCTGGCAGCATCGGATTGTACGGTATTGCGTATCAACGGCGTGCATATAGCGCCGAACGACTCTGCGGCTTGGCTATCCTTGACAGGCAGCGCATTTGGCCCGGCAACTAAAGGGCTGTCGAGTTCAAGGGAGTATTTGGCCGATGCGAAACTAATATGCCAATCTTGTATCATGAGCTTACTCGTTATGTGTATCGAATTGTAAGCTTTTCTTGCGCCCTTGTCAGCTTTTTTAAGCGATGCTACAATCGCCAGCAAATACAATTCAAAGGAGTCCCGTGAATGGCTAGATCACACAATAAGCTATCCAGTCCAGGCCCTTCTCAATTATCAATAGTCAAGCTACTATATATTCTCATACCCATATTGGTTGTCGCTGCCCTGTTCCTCCCTCCATTTTCTCTAGCAAACCGCTTGTTTCATCTGGATTATGATCGGATCACCGCGAAAGACGGCGGTATTACCAAGGTGGGAGATTCGGCTTCCGTTGCAGTTGCCCCCGGAGAAATCAAAGGCAGCGGGCGCATCAGGCTCGTAGCTTACGATGCCCCAACCTTGTCAGCGCTATCCGAACAGGAGCAGCCGCGTCAGATAGCGTCCGAGCTCCCTAATGATGTCATCGCTCGCGGTTCATTGTACAGCCTGGCGATGAGCGGCCGCCAGCCGACCACGGCGACGGTGACTTTGCCGATCCCCGGTGACTTGCCGGCCGTCGAGACTGCTGATTTATACGGCTGGGACGGCACAGCCTGGAAGTGGCTGCCGTCACAACTCACTGCTGATGGCCTGACGCTGAGTGGGTCCGTCTCGCCGGTGCTGAGCTACTATCTAGTGGGCCAAACCCAGGTGCAAACGCCACGTATCGTCACCATCGGCAGCACCGAGGAGCTCGCAGGTGTGGACGATGCCCAGCTTCGTGTCGCTGTGGGCGCTTATACTCAGGAAGACGGCTCGCTGGCTCAGGTGCCTGCTGCACCGTCCGGCAGCGTCAAGACGCTGCTGGGCGTCAGCAATATGGTCGATGGCGTAGCGCGCTCCGATTGGATCGTTAACCTGCTCGCAAATGCAGACAGCCGCAGCCAGCATTTGGCTAGCCTAACCGCGGCTGCGCAGCCCTTCGCCGGCATAGAATTGGATTATGCCGACATCCCTGTTGATATGCGTGATACGTTTAGCAGTTTTGTGGCCGAATTAGCCGCAGCCTTGCATCAGGAAGGCAAAATCCTGGCGCTCAGGCTCGATGCTAACACTGCCACATCGGATAGTACGGGATTTGACCTAGCGGCATTGGGCGCTAGTGCGGATTATATAAACCTTGATATCCCGGCGGACCCGGCAGACATCACCTCCGCTGATGGTTTATCTGCCGAGTTGCTCGCCTATACCAGGCTGATGGACCGCCGTAAGCTCAACCTGGTGCTTTCAGCCTACAGCACTGACAAAACTGACGCCAAGACAAGTGCTGTGAGCTACCAGCAGGCGTTGATCTCACTGGCAGAAGGCGCTGCTATGGAGAATACGGGCGGCATCGTGCTGCCCGGTGATGCTTTGACGGTGACCCTGCCAATACTCACAGGCAGCCAGGTGCAGTTGGATGAGGAATCGCAGACCTACTGGTTCTCTTATACAGATTCGAGTGGCACGGAACACACCACCTGGCTGGCGAACGCACCCAGTATTTCTCGCAGAATGCACTTCATCAGCCAATATGCGTTGGGCGGGGTCGCTCTGTGGGGGGCACAAAATCCTGAGAACGATGCCCAGATAGCATCGCTGGTGCGCACATATCAAGCCAGCGTAGTAACGCCCAGACCGTACTTTGCTGTCGTGTGGACCATCACCGATGAAGATGGAAATGTCGTTGTCACGCATACGACTTCACTTACAGAACCCCGCGCCGTGTGGATTGCTCCCAGCCAACCGGGCAACTATAAACTCTCCGGTGCGCTATCATATAATGGCGGCGTCAGCAGTTTTGATCAAACGACCCAGTTGGTGATCAAAATCCCATCGCCCACGCCTTCCCCAACGCCATCGCCGACGCCTACCGCTACCCCTGAGCCGACCACTGCACCGACCGAAGAAAGCACAGAACCAACTTCGGAGGCTGAGCCCGAGCCAGTTCAGGAAGCAGCGCCTGCGCCCAGCGGCGGCGGGGGCTTTGGTTACGGCATCCAGGCCGATTTTATGAGCGACGGTGACCACAACCGCCTGTTCGGTGCGGTACAGGACCTGGGGCTTACCTGGGTCAAGCAGCAAATCGAGTGGTTTCGCTATAACCCTGCGCCGGGTGTCTACGACTGGAGCGCTATCGACCGTCTGGTGGATGGCGCCAATGCCCGCGGCATCAACGTTATGCTGAGCGTGGTCAAAGCTCCTCAATGGGCGCGTCCTGCTGGCGATACCGACCAGGGACCACCGTCCGATCCAGCGACCTATGCCACATTCATGCGCGAGTTGGCCGCTCGCTACAAGGGACGGGTACAGGCGTATGAAATATGGAATGAGCAGAATCTGTACTATGAATGGGGCGGACGGGGCGGCAAGCTTTCCGCCGCCAAGTATATTGAGCTGCTAAAAGCTGCATATAACGCCATCAAGTCCGTTGACCCAAATGCGACTGTGGTAAGCGGCGCTCTGACGCCTACCGGAGTGACGGATTACGATATCTCGGTTGATGACCGCCTCTATCTCGAACAGATGTATCAAGCTGGTTTAGCAAACTACTGTGACGCGGTGGGCATCCATCCCAGCGGGTACAATAATCCGCCGGATGCCAACTGGTATGATTGGAGCGATGCCAGCGCCCCCAGCTTTAAGGGACATCCAAGCTTTTTCTTTAAGAGCAATATGGAAGCGTACCGCAATATTATGGTTGCCTACGGTGACGGTTGGAAGAAGCTGTGGGTCACGGAATTCGGTTGGGCCAGCGTGGACGGCCTAGGGGTAGGCGCGGCAGCCGGTTACGATTATGCCAACAACAACTCCGAGGCGGAACAGGCGCAGTGGATCACACGGGCTTATCAAATGGGCCGCGACTGGGGGTGGGTTGGTCCGATGTTCCTGTGGAACCTGAACTTTGCTCCCGTATCCGGCGCGGCAGATGAGAAGGCTGCCTTCGGCATCGTCCGCCAGGACTGGAGCCCGCGCGCCTCATATGTGGCCATCAAAAATATGGCTAAATAATCGGCAATGCTACAAAGCGGGTGCTCGTGAGCACCCGCTTTGCAAGTATCACGTAAGGAGTCTGCAAGAGTATGCGCCCCATCTATCGTCCATTTCTAGTCCTGCTGGCTGTTGCCCTGATGCTATCCTCGGCAGCCTGTGGTCAAAAGACAACTACCACCACGGAACCCGAAGGTACTGCGGTAACGGCAGAAGCTTCGGCAATCCCAACAAACGCGCCGACTCTGTACCCGACGGTAACGCCTCACTCCGGTGAAGCAACAGCAACCCTAAGTACTATGGATGAAGCGACCGTCACGCCGGAAGCTACCGAACGCCCGCTGCCTCCCGTGCAGGAAGCATGGTTGAATTCCCCCGAATATGGAATGCAGGTATTCCCATGGTGGCGTCCGGAGGTCGGCAGCCGCGATATGCAAGTTGTACGCGATGCCGGATTCACCTGGGTGAAGGTAGGCTTCGGTTGGCGCGATATCGAGGGCGCCGGCAAGGGAGAGTTTGACTGGTCGCGCACAGACACAATCGTGAACATGGCTAACGATATCGGCGTCAAGCTGCTGGTGCGCATCGATCATCAGCCCGCTTGGGCGGGAGGCGGATTTCCGCTCAACGGCCCGCCGGATAATTTGCAGGATTTGGCCGATTTTTTGACCGCGCTGGTAACGCGCTACAAAGGTCGTATTCAGGCCTACCAGATTTGGAATGAGCCGAACCTGGCCCGCGAGTGGGGCGGGCAAACGCCCGACCCGGCTGCTTTTGCCGACTTGCTCGCCGTATCCTATGAAGCGATTAAGTCCATCGATTCGCACGCACTGGTCATCAGCGGGGGGCTCAGCCCCACCGGTACCTGGGATGACCAGACCCGCCCAGATGACTGGTATCTGGAAACCCTTTATATCAACATGGGCAGCAGCACAGGTTACTTCGACTTGCTCGGTTTGCACGCCCCTGGCTTTAAGGCAGCCCCGGAAATGGATCCGGCCGATGTCGCCGCCGACTCGAACTATGGTGGGCAGCGTGCCTTTTGCTTCAGGCATATCGAGGATATGCGGAAAATCATGGTACAGTATGGGGATGAAAACAAGCAGGTGGCGATCCTCGAGTTTGGCTGGACGAGTGACCCGCGGCCGGATTCGACATACTACTGGCATGCGGTCAGTGAAGAGACCAAGGCCGACTATCTGGTGCGTGCCTATCAGTATGCCAAGGCCAACTGGTCGCCCTGGATCGGCCTGATGAGCCTGATTTACATCGTCGATCCAGATTGGACCGAGGCTAATGAGCAGTATTGGTGGGCTATCAGCGATCCGGGTTATCCCGATTTTATCGCCCGTCCGGCATATGAAGCGCTCAAAGCGATGGCCAAGTAGTGTAGAAGTATAAAGCAGGCCGCCGGGCAAATGAGCTGAGCCTCTGCAAGTAGATAGGAAGAGACGGAGATATTATCATAACAATTTTCTCAGTGCACATAGAGGGAGGAAGATTGTAATCCCCGGGCATGGATATGCGCCAGAGTGGCTCATCCCTTTGCTGTATGATATAGTGAAAGCGCCTGCTGCGGCAATAGCCGCAGCAGGCGCTTTCTCGTTCTATCTTGATCTAGGGGGCCAATCTGCACATAGTTGCCCCTTTGTCTCGTTTACCTATGATGAACGCGCGTCCAAAGTGACGGATACCTGTAACGATTGCCCATTACGCAGAACTGTTAGTTCTACTGTCTGACCAACTTCAGTATAGCGCGCCAGGTAGCTAATCAAATCATCGTACTTGTTTACTACAGTACCGTCTATCGCAGTAATGATATCGCCGTCTGTCGGCACCTGGCCGCCGAGGACCGTCTTGGTTTGAGTGCTGGGATGCAGGCCAGCCTCATCCGCTGGGCTGCCGGGTGTAACTTCTACCACCATTACACCTCTTTGGGTAGATGGCAAACCGAGAGCTTCGGCGATTGGCTGGCTGATAGTAAAGGTTGTGATTCCCAGCCTGGGATGTTGGTAAACGCCGTTTGTAATCAGTTGTGGGACTACCTTTTTTACAATGTTGGATGGAATGGTAAAACCCACACCTGCTGAGCTCTGTGAAGAAGACTCGATAGCAGCGTTCACACCAATTACCTCACCGGACAAGTTCAACAAGGGTCCGCCAGAGTTGCCTGGGTTAATCGCAGCATCGGTCTGGATAATATCGGGAATGGTATAGACGGATGCTGATGTTGAACTGCTGCTAGCAGGTATCGTCCTGCCTAGTGCACTTACGATACCAGAGGTCATCGTTCCTTCCAAGCCAAATGGGTTGCCGATGGCGATAACCTGCTGCCCGACGCGCACCTGGTCGGAATCACCAAGCGTCAGCGGAGCAGCGTTAACGCCGTCCCTCTCCACCTCTAGAACAGCCAGGTCGCTATCGGGATCTGCCCCTATCACCTTGGCAGGCAGAGTCGTATCATCGGAAAAGGTCACATACACCAACTCTGCCCCGGCAATGACGTGGTTATTGGTAACAATGTGCCCCTGGTCATCATAGACAAACCCCGAGCCTTCCCCTACCTGGTAGGTAGGTGTATCCGATGAATTGACGGTAACGGCTTGAGATGCTACGCGGATATTCACGACCGATGGATTTATGCGCAGGTACAGCGCTTCCAAACCGGTAAGGTCTTCGGGTAACGGCGTCGGAGCTGCTGTCGCTACCGTAATGGCGGTATTTTGGGTTGTCCTTGTTGGCTGACTAGTGGAAGCAGATTGAACCTGGGTTGTCTGTTGGCGCTCCGCCTGGTTCACTATGCGCGACAGCGTATTGACTCCTACGCAGCCGGATAGCATTAACGAGACAATCAAAATGAGCGTTAGCGTAACCGATGAGCTGATAATCGAACGACGCATATCAACCTCCAAACTGACTATGAGTACTTCTGTATAAAAAACGTTACCTTATCGATGATTATTCGAAGTAAACTCGTTTTCTTCTCGCAATCAGCGGGGGACAGTTGACCAGCAAGTTATAGCAGGCCACTGCAAGGAGCTTTTTTATAGTTGCCCGAGGGTCAGAACCATGAAAGGTATAACTCAAGCAAGGTATGGCAAGCAAGGTTTCCCCAGATAGCTGGCTACTTAAAGTCATTTATAAACAGCCTCTTCTCAAAACGAGCACTCTATGTTATAATAAGAGTGAGCTCGTAGTATTTGCATATTTATAATACCATTCAAGTAACGGATACTCTCAGGTTAGGTTGGTCGGTGTCTATTTATCTCTCATGACGTCGAGGAGGATGAACATGGACGGGCAAACTACAACACCTCAGATGGTCCACCTCAAGGAATGCCCCAAATGCGGCCGCAGCAACCTAGCAGATGCCCGCTATTGTGAAGGATGCGGCGCCAATATCAAAGATGTTGAAGCCAAGATTGCCGCACCCGAAAAGAAAAAGGGGCTATTAGCCAAGTTATTTGGTCGCGAGTCCTAGCATTCGGCTCCTGATAGGTAGGATGCACGCTTAAGCCGTCATCTTCAAGTGTGCATCCTTTTTGTCTTGTAATGGTATATTCCACACGTCCGCAATTTTCCCCGTTTAGCAGTTCTCCTGCCCCTTGACCGTTTGGTTTTTTAGCGTTAGCCTAATGCTATTCAACCTGGAGGTTAGCGATGAAAATCAAGTCGATCGAGTGTTTTACCCATCAGCAGGCACCTCGCCAGTTATCAGGAGCCAGACGCCCGGCCTGGGTGGCTGACGCCGAAGTGGCCAATCCAATGAGCAAATTCGCTGAATACAAACGTTACCGCTCTTCATGGCTGCCCACATGGCCCGGTTTTTGGGTCAAGGTGACTGCCGAGGATGGCACATATGGGCTGGGACCATGTTCCTTTGGCCGCGCAACCGCAGCCATCATCCAGGATCATTTTGCCAAGTTGTTGGTCGGGCAGGAAGCCCTGGCTATCGAGCGCCTATGGGATATGATGTTCCGCATGTCCAAACCGTATGGCACTGTCGGCCTGGCTTCATCAGCTATCAGCGGCGTTGATCTGGCATTGTGGGACCTGGCAGGGAAAATCCAGAGCAAACCCGTTTATGAGCTGCTGGGCGGTAAAATGCGCGATAAGATCTTCACCTACGCCACCGGCAATGATGTTGACTGGTATATGGAGTGTGGATTCAAGGCCGTCAAGCTGGCTTGCCCATACGGGCCAAGCGATGGAGTTTGGGGCATCGACCAAAACGAAAAACTGGTCGCGGAAACACGTTCACTCGTCGGCAATGACGTGGAGATAATGCTCGATTGCTATATGGCTTTCGATGTCGAATATACGGTGCGGCTCGCCGAGCGCCTGCGCCCGTACCGGTTAAAATGGATTGAGGAATTCTTGATTCCGGAGGACCTTGATGGACATGTCGCTGTACGCGAGCGTATCCCGTGGCAGACGCTGGCAACCGGCGAGCACATGTACACTCCATGGCCGTTCCAATGGCTGATCAAGCATCGCGCGCTGGACATCCTGCAGCCAGATATGAATTGGGTGGGGGGCATCACAGCATGCCGGCGCATAGCCGAGATGGCCGATGTAGCCGGCCTGACGGTAATCCTGCACGGCGGCGCGATGTCACCCTATGGCACTCATTTGACCATCGCAATGCCCAATATGCCGTGGGGTGAGTATTTTGTCGGCACAGCTCCCGGCATTCCGCTGGCCGAGGGGCATAGTTACGACGGCTCACTGGCCCCGATAGATAGCTACGTCACCGTCAGCGATACCCCTGGCTTTGGCGTGGATATACCGAGCGAACAGCTCATTCCATTCAACTGAGCGGCTTAGACAGGGCAGCGCACAAGCTAGTGCGCTGCCCTGTCTATCAACGCCAAGATGCTGCTGCCGGCAATCGGCACGCAAACAGAAATGCCTGGTTCGATTGTATGCGGCGCATAATAGCGCCGAGTCAATTCATCGACCAGCGCGTTTATCGCGCTTGCATGCGCTAATACCATCATACAGCCGCCTAATCCGGCGCCGGCCAACTGAGCGCCGGCAACCTGAGGGATGTTTCTGGCGATATCGACCATCCAATCTATCTCGCGCGTGCTGCAGCGGTAGGAGCCGGGTTGAAGCTCCAACCGGGCTCGCTCGCTGCGGAGCAGGTCACCCGACGCGCTATCATCAATGAGAGCCTGCAAATACGCATCGCTAATCGGCGCTTGATAGGGCGCCTCGGCGCCATCCTGCGTATGCGCGACCACCCGATCACCGTTATGGGAGATCTTCATCAGTTCGCCAAATGACTGCACCTGCCCTGAGGCTAGCAGCTCAACCCCGTAGCGGCTGCGCTCACATTCTGCCAGGCCGAACAGTACCACCCCGCGAACAGGCAGCGGATACGTTGAAGTGCCCAAGGCTGCCAAAACTGAAGCTAATTCAGAGGCAGGCAAAGAGTCGGCGAGTTCCTCCCGTGAGATACTTATCGGCAGGGACAACAATATCTGGTACAGCGAGCTCAAGGGGATGCGCAGATTGCGGACATTGACATCGCGCAGGTGCTCTAATAACGGCGCATACTGTGGATAGTTATGCTTGATAAGCAGCAGGCCAGCTCGGTAACAAGCGATACGCTGGTTGAATATCTCGCGCGCTTCCTGCGATTTACGCGCCTGAATCCGCGAATCGCACACTACTAGGTGATAGCCAGGCGGAAAGTCGACCAGCCGCTTGACGCCGAACGGAAAGAACGTGACCTGGGCTACTTTGCCGCGCTGACCGTACTTGATTGCCGCATGGTCGGCGCTGCCGCCGCGCGTGCCAACGAACCATTCCCCTTCTCCGGCTAAATCAATAAATTGTTCGGGCTGGATATCAAGCCTATTGACTGCGCTCATCGCCTCAAGGGTTGCGACGACAAGCGCTGAAGAAGAAGAGAGCCCGGCAGCAATCGGGATATTCCCATGAACATACAAGTCCATTCCATTAAGGGCTCGGTCGCGATAGTGTTTCTGCAGCCGCAGCACTGCCGCTTTGACGTACTGGCTCCAGTCTCCGTGCGCCGACCGTGACATCTCGAGAACCGCTGGGCTGTTGACTAATGACATCCAGTCATCCCAAGGTAACAGACTGACAAGCTCAGCAATCGAAAACTGAGTTTCCTTAAACTCCCCGCCATTTACATTATGTAGTGTTATGATGTCATCCCGGCGCGGATGCACCACCGCAAGTATTTCGCGGTCGATAGCCAGCAGATTGCAGATGCCGCCCTGATGGTCGATATGGCGTCCCAGGATGTTCGCACGACCGGGTGAACGTACAACAGCTACTTGCGGGTCGCCCGTTGAATGCCTCCAGCAAAAGTGCAGCAATTCGGTCAGAGCACGTCGGCGTTCGTTCAACAATAGCTGGTCGCTGCCGTAGGCATGCGTGAACTCATTGGCGAGGCTAGTTGACAACGAGCTATTAACTCCGGAGCGGCCAACAGGTGTGAGTGCATCCAACCAACGGGATACCGGCCAGAAGTGCTCAGTAGGTCGAGTGATGACCAGAGCAGCCTGCTTTTTTGCACGGTAATATGCTTCGACGGCCAGTAATTCCGCGGGATTATTGTAGCCCAACACCCGGCGTGAGTCCTGCACATAAAGTGTCCGCACGCTCCGGCCAGCCTGGACTAGGATGTTGACGACATCGGACAAGTATTCCTCATGCTGTGCGTTATCGGTACTCAGATGATCCAATGCATATTGTAAAGCAGAGGCTCTGAGCAGATATACTGAAACGTTAACCTGGGTAATTTGTGCTACCTGCTGCGGCGACATGCTCACATTGCCGGCATTAGCCGTTTTGAACATAAATGAATCAGGTTTGCCATCCAGCAGTTCGTTCCACTCCTGTCGGGATAATTCCTCCGCCGTTTGCAGCCTTGTCCACAGGTCATTGAAGGTAACTTGCACTTTATCGGCGGGGGTGTGTTCCTGCAGGAGAGCCGTGGCTTCAGCGCGGGTCGGCGGCTGCCCGGCGGCTAATTTTTGCCTCAGTGCTAAGTAAGCCTCACGCTGCCACACATCCCGCATCTCGACGACACCGAGTGTCTGTCCGGCGCCATTTACAACAACCCGCCCTTGTTCGGATTCCAGAGAGCGGGAGGTTGAGACAAATGCCAAATCGCAGGCACTCGCATAATACAGCTCGTAGAGCTGCTCCAATACCTGCTGCTCCACGATGCGATCGCCTGCTACTAGCAGCAGGTCGGCATCCCCATCCAGCAACACGCTATCGAGCGCCCGCAGGCCGATGCGTGCAGCATCGCCAGTGCCGCGTTGTTCAGCCTGATAAGCATAGATGATGCCGGAATGTTCCTGAGCTATCGTTTGCATAACCTGGCTGGCTAGTGCGCCAACAACGACAATCGGATAAGCGATGCCGGAAGCTCGATAGATTTCAATGACGCGGTTAATGACCGGCCGACCGTCAACCAGGAAGCAGACTTTATGCTGGGTAGCTGAGCCCATACGCGTACCTTTGCCTGCGGCCAAGATCAGGACGTATCGAGGTTTTGTACAAGGCATAGGCGCCCCTTTATACTTCGAAGCGAATTTTGACGCCTTCCAACCGCAGGCGCTGCACCAGCTCAGCCGAAGTGCTGCACAGGAGCGCTTCATCGATCATGCGTCTGGATTTCTCGATCGACCAATCCTGGAGCAGCCTGGCGATGGGCTGAAGGCGATCTACTGCCACGCTGAGCTTGATGCCTAAACCGCTCAACAGCAGCGCCTCTGGCCATTGCCCTGCCAAGACCCCGCAGACAGTCACCGGTTTCCCGCCTGCCTGGGCCATGCTGGCTATCCTGGACATGCAACGCCAAAAGGCAGGCTGCAGCCCGATACGCCCATCGAGTGTTGAAGCGCTCTCGCGGCTTTGGGCGAACATGAGCGCACCCAGGTCATTGCTACCGATACTGATAAAATCAGCTTCAGCCACCATTTCATCCAGGCACCAGACCATCGCAGGCACTTCGAGCGAAATCCCGAGTGGGAGATTCACCCGCGTACTGAGATAGCTTTCCACTGCGCGCTGCTCTTCCCTCAGGTAACTGCGCGCTGCCCGCCATTCCTGGGTGGTTCGCACCAGAGGAAGTAATGCCTGCAAATCATGGCCGATGCTGGCCCGCAGTAATGCTCTGAACTGCACCTGCAGCATCGCCGGATTCTTGAGGATGAACGCCAAACCTCGTTTGCTGACCTCATCGCTATATGGCATGCCGGGGGTCAGGTCCGCGAGCCGAATAGTTACCGGCCTTTTGCCGCTAGCCGCCAGCAGCCCGTCTAGCTGGCGCGTCTGTTCCCCTTCATCCAACGAACTCGAACCAATATAGAACACCTCGCTGCGCACCAGGCCGATGCCCGCAGCGCCGGCTGCTATTGCTGCCTTGACCAGCTCGCTGCTGTCAGCATTCGCCAGCAATCCCAGATGTGTCGCCGAAGCTCCCAGCGTTGGGAGCGCCGAACTGCTCCTTGCCGAGATCGGTTCGATCACTGCCTCATCGCGGACAGTGCCTTCCTGGCCATCTACAACCAGGTTATCGCAGGCAGCCATCTCTTCGAGGTCCGCAGGCTTGAAGCCGCTAACCATCGGTATCCCGAGCCAGCGCGCAGCAATCGCGGTGTGAGATGACTCGCCGCCCTCACAAGTGATAACAGCACGAATCCAACGCGCCTGCGAACCGAGTAAATGGGCGAGCAGCACCCGGTATCCCATCAGCACAAGTCCCTTATGGGCGGCAGGTTCTGCTTGTACCTGGCGCATTGCCGCGAATAAGCGCTGGCTCAGGTCCGCCAGGATCTCAGCGCCGGGAGCATTCTCAGCCGCAGGGGATAAGACTAGATCAGCGGTGAGTCGTTCATCTGCCAGGAGCTGCCGCTCTGCGCTGACCAGCTCGATCAGGTCACCCGCGCCAATCGCGTGTAGCATCTCTTCCTCTACGGCAAGCTCTTCATCAACCCTCGAGCGCGCCAAGCTCCAATCCGGGTTTGCCTCCGGCTCAGCAGCTCCAAGATTCGGCAGTTCTCCGCCGATATACTCACTCGGCCACCAGGGGGCTCCGCTACCTACGCCAGGCACCAAACCGTTCGCGTTCCAATGGCGCGCCTGCTGCTGTTCAGAGCCCAGGAGCAGGACGATAGAATCCAGCACGGATTGCGGCGTGTCCTGCGCAGCGACCAATTCAACCGTATCGCCGCAAGCGAGCGCCAACTGCAGCAGCGCGAGGGGGCTGCTGGCATCGGCTGTGCCGCGCGAGCCCACTACCTGGAGCTGCGCCTGGGCTGCCCGGACGATACCCGCAAGGCGAACTGCGATACGCGCATGTACCCCCTGCGGCGCCCTAACCACCAATTTACGTCTGATTTCGCCCATCTAGATGACTCCTGTGAAGCCGGCAATGAAACCAACTACCGATATCCCCAGCACAACCCAAGTGGGCTTAATGCGGTGTTTGAGTACCCACAAACATAGCAGGCACATCCCCAGCACGAGCGCTTGCGGCACAAGCGCATCCAGGATACCCTGCAGGGGCACCACTTGGCTGCCCAGGTTCAGGGTCACCAGCAGGTTCAGGGGAACCGCCCGCGCTAGCAGAACGCCCAACATCACACTGCCGACCAACTCCAGGCTTGCGAGCCACTGCTGCCAAGCTCCTGATGCGATGCGCCGCTGAATCAATGACCGGCTACCCCGGTAACCTGCCATGTAACTCAACGCACCTACTCCCCAAATGCTGATAGCCACCATCAGGGTGTAGATAACCGGCCCCAGTAAACCAACCTGGCGAGTCAATCCAATCCCTAGCATCAGAGCGAGTGGGATCCAGGTCCCCTGGATAAGCGAATCGCCGATGCCAGAGATCGCTCCCATCAACCCTATTTTGATAGCATTGACTGTATTGTAGTTTGGTTCGGCTTCGCAAGCTTGTTTCTCCTCCATAGCTGCGACCGTACCGATAACAAAGGCCCCTAGGTTAGGCTCGCTATTGAAGTAAGTAATATGCCTATTAAGAGCTTCTGCTCGTTCCCTTTGGTTAGGGTATAGACGGTTGATAATCGGGATCATGCTATGAGCAAAACCCAAACCCTGCATACGTTCATAGTTATAACTGGCATGCGAAAAGAACAGCCAATTGAGCCATGAGACGGCCAGATCCCTTCGCTTCAACTTACGCGGGAGATACGGGGCATTGGCATCCGTTTCAGGAGCTGCCGTCTGAGCCGTAGGCTGCACGAGCCAGGCGATGCACGCTGCTGCAAGCGCCAGAGCCAACAAAGGCCAATCGGTCAACGCCGCAACCAAAAAGCCAAGGATGAACCAGGCGCCATTACGCCCGTGCCACAACAGAGTCAGGCTATAAGCTAGGCCCACTATGGGCAATACAGCGCCCGCACCGGAGAGACCTTTAAGCAGCCAGGACGGAATCTGCGCCAGGTTCTGGCTGAGCCAGGCAGGTCCCCAATAGACGGCGGCTGCGCAAGGTAGCAGGCTGATCAATACAAGCAGCGCCTGCGGCGCGAGCACATTGCACCATACCCAGGCTTTGGTGTTACCCTGGCTCGCCAGATATTCAGCCCACCTGACGAAAACAACATCCAGCGACATACGCAGTTGATAAATGAGGTATCCCAGAATACCGACCGGTACAGTCAGAGCCAGGGCGGCCTCAGCATCCAGGCCACCACCCAGCGCCAACGCCGTGCCGAGGTATCCGGCCAACGAGATATCGCTGGGAAGCGAACCGCCGGCAGCAACAAAACCGAGATAAGCCAGGTTTATCGTTGCGCCGATCTGCGCGCCTTCCAACGGCGCTCCCAAAATAAGCCCGACTAATGTGCCGCCAACCAATGGCCGGTACAACGTAAAAAAGCCAATGCCCGCAACCCAAGCGCTCTGCGACAGGTAATAACACAGGCCAATAAGGAAAGCCGCCAACAAACTAATCGGGCGGGTTGGCGTTGCGTCGGCAGCATGGCTGAGCAAACCCGGGGCGGCAAGCGATACGCCGCCAAGCAGGGCCAGCCAGGCCGCTACCCAGCGGAATCTGGGCGCCATACTAGCGGCAGGTCGTGGTAGCGTGCCTGAATTATGATATTTAAACCGCATGCCGTGAGCGATCGCAGCACCTCCTTTTCTGAAGGCGACAGGTACACCTGAGCGGAGACGCGTTGGCGTCCGGTGCGCCATCCCAGGGCACCAAGCATAACCACCTCTGGATTATAGCCGGCACTCAGCAATAGCTGCAGCTCTTCCAGGCTCGGAAGCAGCACCAATACGGCGTTCTCGTCGCTGCGCTGCCACAAGTATTCCGCCGCGTCCCGCGCATTGCCTATCCATAATTGATAGCGTTCAGCCAGAGCCGAACGCACAAGCGCCCTTTGGCCGTCATCCAGCGACTCGTGGACGACCATCACGCACACCGGATCGAGATAGCGCAGCCAGTCGAAAATCACTTGGCCGTGAACAAGACGGTCATCCACACGCACCAATACCCGACCAGCAGGCGACATGATATTCCTCAACTAGCGGATGCCTTCCGGCAAGAGGTGGATATCATGCACTGCCGCCTGCAGAACGCGCCTGGCTAAAACATCCAACGACTCGGTTCGTGCTGAACTCACGCATGCCTCCAAGACCATTGCCAGGTTCATACCGCTCAATACGACAGCTCTATCTTTCCAGGGCGGGACACCGGCTATCTGCGAGGCAATCTGCCAGGGAGTCCCACCATATATATCGGTTAGCACAAGAAATGAAGCCTGCGGACCCAAAGCTCGCATCGTCTCAAGGAGCCGATCGTATAAATAGCTCGGATTATCCGCTCCATCCAAATCGAACGCCTGCAGTAGTTGGCCAGATCCCACTATTACCTCCGCAGCACACTTATATGCTGCCGCCAGGCCGGAATGGGCAACCAGGATTATATGAAACAAGATTTTGTTCTCCACATAAATCAGCCAGCCCAACACGATAGGAGCTCCCCTTGGCCGCGGAGATGCTTCCCTTGCATCTGTCGCCCCATCCCTTTCAGGAGCTACGTCGTCGATATCAAGCAAGGGCGCGCCAGGGGATATATGGAAATGCAGCCACCCATCTACAGAGCATCCATCCCTTTCAGCCATTCCCTATGGTTATTCTAGCATCAGGTAGTTGGTATGGCAACGCTTCGTTATGCATTTAGGGCGTGGATGTAAGCTTGATAATTGAACAATTTTGATTATTATGATATCAGATATTAGCCTCACAGTTAGCGTCTAGCCTGCAATCTGGGCGACACCAAGGTGGGATGATGCCATTTGTAATTGAAGGGGGACATCCGCTGAGCGGGTATGTGGATGTTGAAGGTGCTAAGAACGCTGCATTACCTATTATAGCTGCTACTTTGCTCACCGCTGACGAGTGCTTGCTGGAGAATGTGCCTTTCATCGAGGATATTCGGACTATGCTCAAGGTGCTGCACCACCTGGGGGTGGCTGCTCGTTTCGAGGGCCCCAATACGCTGCGCATAAAGGCAACCCGCATCTCCAAGGCCTATTTGCCGGCCGATTTAGCTAAAGCGATGCGTGCCAGTTTCCTGGTTGTCGGCCCGCTGCTCAGCCGCTTTGGCCAGGCCGAAGCGCCGCATCCGGGCGGCTGCAGCATCGGCATCAGACCTGTCAGCGTGGACTTGCAGGGATTTCAGCATATGGGCGCTGAAATCAATATGTCGGATGTCAACTATGTCATTCGGGCGCCCGGGCTGCATGGCGAGCGCTTAATACTGGATTATCCCAGCCATACCGGTACCGAGAACGTCATTATGGCCGCTTGTTTGGCCGAGGGCACCACAGTTATAGAGAATGCCTCCATCGAACCCGAAGTTGCAGACCTGATTTCCTTTTTATGCGCGATGGGGGCGCGTATCTCTGGCGCCGGCACCAGTACGCTGCACATCGAAGGCACTGGACGTCTGCACGGCGCTTGCTTCAGGGTGATGCCCGACCGTATGGTAGCTGGCACTTATATACTTGGTGCGCTTGTCTCCGGCGGTGATGTGGCAATGAGCGGTGTTGTCGCGCCGTATCTTGGGGCGCTATCGAACAAGCTGCAGGAAGCTGGCGCCGAGGTTTACATCAGCCAGAACGAATATCGCGTGCGCTATGTACAGCCGCTGCGGGCGGTAGATATACAGACCTACCCGTACCCTGGATTTCCAACGGATTTGCAGGCCCCTTTCACCACCGTGATGACTCAGGCGGAGGGCGATAGCTCTACCGCCGAAATGATGTTCGACGGACGGCTTCAATACGTGGACCAGCTCAAGCGTATGGGCGCAGCTATCGATATACTCGATAACGGCCGCCGTGCTATAGTACACGGCCCTACAAGGCTCAAAGGAGCTGAAGTGCAGGCACTGGATATCCGTTCCGGAGCGGCCATGGTGATGGCCGCACTGGCCGCCGAGGGTCAAACCACGATAAGCAATGTCACCTATATTGACCGAGGGTACCAAGATATAGACAAGCATCTCACCAGCCTAGGCGCGGTTATTTCCCGCAGCGCTGAAGAAGAACACTGCTGCCCTCCTAGCGATTCGAGCGAACCTGTTGAATGGTCCGCAATAAGTGAACTCAAAAACTAGACTGCCCACGGGCTAACCGGCTCCTAGCCATCAATTGTGTACTGATGGCTTTTATGTTATGATTGCGTCCGATAAAAGGTTCGAGGAGGACCGATGTTTGAAAAGCAGATAGGCATCGACCTCGGCACAGTCAATGTGCTGGTTTATGTGCGCGGCAAAGGCGTTGTGCTCAATGAGCCTTCTGTCGTCGCTATTTCACAGGTCGATAATCGGATCCTAGCGATTGGAAACGAAGCGCGCGCAATGCTGGGGCGCACGCCAGATACGATTGAGGTTGCCCGCCCCATGCGCAACGGCGTGATTGCCGATTACGTCGTGACCGAGGCGATGTTGCGCTACTTTATCGGTAAAGTATGCAACCATTTTGAACGGCGCCCTGAGATTATGATCAGTGTGCCAGTCGGGGTCACCAGCGTAGAGAGCCGCGCCGTCAGAGATGCGGCTATTCAAGCAGGCGCTCGCATCGCTCATCTCATCCCTGAGCCGTTAGCTGCAGCTTTAGGCGCGAATATGCCGATCGGCACGCCGACGGGCAATATGATTGTTAATATCGGCGGCGGTGCATCAGAGGCAGCAGTGATATCGATGTACGGTATCGTAGTATCCAACTCGGTGCGTGTAGCCGGTGAAAAGCTGGATGATGCTATCGCTGCATATATTCGTCGTAAGTACAATTTGATGATTGGCGAGAGCACGGCGGAACAAATCAAGATAGAGATTGGTTCCGCCATTCCGCTTGATGAGGAAATGCGCCTGGAAGTGCGTGGCCGCGATCAGGTCGCCGGCTTACCCCGCACTATTACCATCACTTCTACTGAAGTGAGCGACGCGCTCTCCGAGCCGCTTGGCGTCATTGCCGCTACGGTTCGTACGGTACTGGAGAAGACTCCGCCCGAGCTTTCTTCCGACATCATCGACCGCGGGATGGTCATTGTGGGGGGCGGGGCGCTGCTGCGTAATATCGACCGCTTCTTTACGCGCGAGACGGGTGTGCCCTGCCACGTTGCTGAAAAGCCGATGCTGTGCACGGCCCTGGGAGCTGGGCGCGGCTTGGAGTATCTACCGCTCATCCGCCGAGCAGTGGAGTCTACCTGATTCCAGGAGCGCCAGGTCCCTCGAGAGAGCCTGTCAAGCCCAGTGCTGAGCGCGAATAAAATCATCTGCTGTGTTGATATTAAAGAACGAGATTAAGTGTGGATCATACAACTTAATCTCGTTTTCGCTTACCTCGCGAATATTTTGCCCAGTATAAAAACTGATAACGCGCATCTTGTTCTGAGCAATGGCCGTGCGTAACGACGGGACTACCTTACGGTGATAAAGCGCATGAAACGGCTCCAGGCCAACCGACAGCTTGGGCACAACTATCGTATATTCCTGTCGAAGGCTCAACATATAGCGTACCAGTGGGAGCTGGATGAACGGCATATCACAGGCCATGAGGAAGACCCAATCATTGCGGGCGTGCTCCAGCCCCACAAAGATGGCCGGCAATACTCCTCTGTTGCCAGGAGGATCGTGAACGACTGCCGCGCCCTTTACTGTGATATCTTGGTCAGCGCGCGCCACACAAATAACATCATCGCTGAGTTGCAGTGCGGTAGAGACACCCCTTTGGATAAGCGGGACGCCCTCCAGCAGCAGGGTTGCTTTATCCTGGCCGATACGTTCACCGCGCCCACCTGCAAGAATAACGATGCTGACAGGTAACTCAGGCGATGAGTAATTCTGAATATTCACACTATCATCCGCGGCAGTGACTAGTAATAGATATGAAAATAAAGGATGCCCTTGCGATGAATCGGGGCATCCTAGATCCCTAAGTGATGTTCAACCGCGAAGCTAACCCAGTTTTTTCTCTGCCAGATTTACGACATCTGCGACGGTAACGACATCCTTGGTCTCATCCTCGCTAATCGTAAAACCAAACTCATCCTCAAGGTCGTTCAACAGCTCAACCAGATAGAGCGAGTCTACTTTGAGATCCTCGCGCAGTTTGGCGGTAGGAACGACTTCTTCAGGCTTTACCTGCAGCCGATCCACGATAATCTTCTGAACGCGCTCAAACGTAGTGCTCATTAGCCCTCCTAACCTGGTAAAAGAATGTGTTTGGCAGCAGATTCAGCCTATTATAACATCCGCGGATATGGGAGTCAATCATTCGCCTAAACCTGCGCTGCATTTCTTAACACTCTATCTGGCAATTGGTTACGCGTTTCGTCGAATATGAATCATTGACACAGCTTCGTATTCCAAGTAAAGTCATTATGTTATGCGGAGGAATAGGATGCTAGAGCAGCGTAAACGCGAACATCTGGATATCTGCTTGAAACAGGGCGTGAACTCGTCTATCGCGAACGGCTTTGAGCGTTACCGGTTCACACATAATGCTCTCCCTGAGCTTGATTTAGACCAGGTGCAGCTCAGCACGAGCTTTCTAGGGCATACACTCGAGGCGCCGTTATTGATTTCAGCGATGACCGGCGGGACCAGGGATGCTGCGGTGTTGAATGCGCGTCTCGCTCAGGCCGCGAACAAGTTCGGGATAGCGATGGGGGTCGGTTCCCAGCGCGCGGCAATCGCGAATCCGGCTTTGCTGGAGACCTATCAGGTGCGCAGGTACGCGCCTGATATCATGCTCTTGGCGAATTTAGGTGCAGTTCAACTCAACAATGGCTATGATCTCGCCGAATGTCAACAAGCGGTAGCCAGTATCGATGCTGATGCCTTGGTCCTGCATCTAAACCCGCTCCAGGAAGCGCTGCAAAGCGATGGCAATACTAATTTCAGCCAACTGCTGGATAAAATCCACGGTATATGCAGCGCTCTGCCGGTCCCCGTAATCGTCAAAGAAATAGGTTACGGGCTCTCCCCCCAGACAGCCGAGTATCTCCTAGAGGCCGGCGTGGCTGCTCTCGATATTGCCGGCGCGGGTGGCACTAGTTGGAGCGAAGTCGAGCGTTTGCGCTCCGCCGATTCAGCCAGGGCGCAGATTGCATCTGGATTCAGAGGGTGGGGCATCCCCACCGCAGAAGCGCTCAATACGCTGCATCGAGCCTTTCCTCAAGCCCTTTTGATTGCCAGCGGCGGTATTCGCGACGGTATCGAGGTGGCCAAGGCGCTGAGCCTCGGTGCGAGCCTGGCAGGTATCGCCAGACCTTTATTGATTGCCGCCCATAGCTCGCAGGACGAACTAGAGGCTGCGCTCCAGGTTATCATTGAGCAGTTGCGCATCAGTATGTTTTGCACCGGCTCACGGACTCTGGGGGAACTGCAGAACAGTATTACCGCTGTTAGCGATTAAGGTGGTTGTAGGATGAGCGAATGGGTAATCACCACGAACAGGGCGCGCTGCCGAGATTGTTATCGCTGCGTGCGCATCTGCCCTGTCAAGGCCGTGCGCGTCGAAAACGGCCAGGCGCAGATTGTGCCGGAGTTATGTGTGGCTTGCGGAAGCTGTGTGCGGGAATGCCCTCAGGGCGCCAAAGTGGTTCGAGATGACCGAGCATTAGTGCGTCAGGCAATCAAGTCCGGCCGGCCGGTATATGCTACCGTTGCTCCTTCTGCGCCGGCATATTTTGGCATCAAGGAGTTCGACCAACTGCACGGGGCGCTTGAACAATTGGGATTCACTGACGCCTTTGAGACCGCATTTGGCGCGCAGATGGTTGCTCCGGCGCACCGCGAATTTGTAGAGCACGACCGGAATAAGTGGCCTATCGTCGCTTCCGCCTGCCCGGTAGTGGTGAACCTTTTCGAGCGCTATTATCCAGACTTGCTTGCCCACCTGGCGCCGATTGTTTCGCCGATGATTGCCCACGGCCGGTACCTGCGCAACAAGTACGGCCCCGAAGCGCTGATTGTCTTCATTGGGCCATGCATTGCAAAAAAAGAGGAGCTGCGCGATCCTGAGGTTGCCGGCGCGGTAGATGCTGCCCTTACCTTCAACGAGTTGGAAGAGTGGCTCGGGCAGGATAATGTCGCGCTACCAGAGCCTTCCGCAGAATTGGCCGATGCGCCACAAGCCAATGCGCGCCTTTTCCCCGTGGAAGGCGGTTTGGTCGGCACAGCCAGGATGAACACGGATATGCTCTCCAGCCAGATAATTGCCACGTCAGGGATGGATGCCTGCCGTGATGTATTGGACAGTATTCGTTCCGGCGAGTTGACGGTGTGTATGGCTGAGTTAATGGCTTGCGACGGCGGATGCATTAACGGGCCGGTTATGTCGGCCAAGAGCGGTCCGAGCCTGGCGCGCCAAAAGGTGATGGCTTATGCTGGGAAGCGCCAGACACAGCCGCTGCCCTCTCCCGAAGAGCGCCCCAATCTGGAAAGGAAATACAACGACCACAACATCAAGATGCCGGATTTCGCGGAAGAGCGCATCCGTGAAGTGATGCGGCTGGTCGACAAGTACACGCCCGAAGACGAACTCAACTGTGGCGCTTGTGGTTATGCGACTTGCCGCGACAAGGCGATCGCTACTTTGCGCGGTATGGCCGAAAGCACGATGTGCATCCCCTATATGCGCCGGCGGGCGGATTCGCTCCGCCAACTTGTTATGGATGTAACGCCGAATGCTATCATCATTGTCGACAAAAACCTACGTATCCTGGACATGTCCCCTTCTGCGCAGCGCATGTTTGAGCGCAGCCTCAATTCCGTCCAGGGGCAGCCGATCAATATGGTTATTCCGTTGGCCAATAGCTTTGAGCGCGTTCACGAAACTGGCATCGCGGTGATGAACGAACTGCTGCGCATTAATGACAACCTGGTTGTCGAGCAATCCGTTGTGCCTGTAACTTTCCAGAACATGCTTATGGCGATTCTGCGCGATGTGACCGAACGCGAGGTGCAGCAGGCCGAGTTGACCCACATCCGCACAGAAACCCTGACGCGTACCCAGGAGGTGATTGCCAACCAGATGCGCGTTGCACAGGAAATTGCCCAACTCCTCGGCGAAACGACCGCTGAAACCAAGATGGCCCTAACAAGGCTGGCCAAGCTGATTGAGAACGGCGAATCCTGAGGAGTATTGAACTATGCGTCAGGTCGTTGAGGTAACCTCCGAGAGCCTCTCAAAATACGGCGAGGAGCTGTGCGGCGATACCGTCAAAATCAATACTACGGATACTTACCTTACCGTGGTTCTGTCGGATGGGTTAGGCAGCGGTGTCAAGGCAAATATCCTCTCTACCCTCACCGCGCAGATTGCCGGCTCGATGTTCGAACAAGGTGCTGAAATCCAAGATGTGATGCAGACGCTGGTCGATACCCTGCCAGAGTGCCAGGTGCGCAAGCTGGCGTACGCGACCTTCGCTATGGTAAAAGTTTACCGCGGCCATGAAGTTTACCTGGTTGAATACGACAGCCCTCCGCTCATCCTGGTGCGCAACAATGAAATTATCCAAGTCGATACCAAGGAAAGGGTTGTCAGCGGGCGCAAACTGCGCGAGGCTAAATTCGAGGTATATGACAAAGATTATATGGTGCTTGTCAGCGACGGCTACGAGCACGCCGGTGTAGGCGGAATATATCGCCTCGGTTGGGGGTGGCAAAACATAGCCATCGCGGTCAAACGTTGGGCGCAGACCGGCTGCGACGCGTATAGCCTGACGCAAGCCCTCAAGCGCACCTGTACCAAGCTCTATGACGGCAAGCCAGGGGATGACGCGACAGCAGTAGGAATGCGCGTGCGGCCAGCCATCGTTGTCACCATCCTGACCGGACCGCCGGCAGATAAAAACAATGACGAGCTAATCGTGCGCAAGCTGATGGAAAGCCCTGGGCAGAAAGTGATTTGCGGCGGCACCACAGCACAAATGGCCGCCCGAGTACTTGGCAAAGAACTCAAGGTAGACTGGGTGCCGCCTAACCAGCGCGTCTCGTCCAATTCGCGCCGCAAACATACACCGCCTACTGCCCGGTTGGAAGGAGTTGACCTTGTCACCGAAGGTATCCTGACCCTCGGTCAGACGGTCGAATTGCTGGAAAAGGCACACGACATCCACGAGCTGCCTACCGATGAAGATGCGTCAACCCGGCTGGCTCGCATTTTGTTGAGTGCTGACGTCATCACGCTTGTCGTAGGCACTGCGGTCAATCCCAACCAGGTTGCGGATGTCATCCGCGGCGAGCCGATGCGGATGATCTATGTCCGCCAGCTCCAGCAAATCCTCGCACCCACTACCAAGAAGGTTAACCTTATCAGCATCTAGCTGTGCTAAGATTGCGTTAAGCCCAGGCGCACATATTGCTCAGGCGGCGCATCGTTAGCGCGCATCTCAGCAACCAACATATCAATCATCCGGCTCTCCAAGCGCGCGTCCTTCAGCGGGCGCTCCTGAAGCGGGTCATCAGCCAGGTCATATAGATAGGTACCGAACTGTTTCCCTGCGTTCAAGCCAGCTCTGGCAGGGATGCGCATGGTATGGCATCCTTTAGTAAAGGAAAAGGGCTCCGCCAGGGAGACGCCGTTAAACTCTTCTACGCTGAACATCCCCGTCATATGGGTAGGCATCAGGGTATATTCATACAGAGGGGTATTCTCGGGCGTAGCATTGGCCCGCATATAGACGTATCGCCCGTCGGTAACGTTCACATGCGCGCCGTGCAACCCAAATAGTCCGGCTTCCCGCACCGGCGTATCGTCGGCAATGGTTGCCCGCAGCGGATTCCCTTGCATATCGGCGGGTAAAGGAACACCAAAATACGCTAGCAGAGTTGCCGGCAGATCGATCGTCTGTACCAGGGATTTACGGCGTTCGCCGCGCGCACCACAGCGCGGATCCCAGATGAATAACGGGGTATGCGCCACCTCGTCCCAAAAAGGCTGGACAACCTTGGCCCACCAATCGTGTTCGCCCAGCAGAAACCCGTGGTCTGTGTTCACGATGAGCAGCGTATCCTTCCATAGATCCAATTCATCCATCACATCCATCAGGCGCCCCAGGTACCAATCGCACATACTGTGCAGGGCAGCGCTCATACAGCGCATATGCTGCACCTCGTCAGGATTTTCGACCACGCGGGCGTAATTCGGCCAATCAAAGTGCTGGCCGTGATACGCATGCGGGTAAAGGTCTTGGAAGCGCTGCGAGCTAAAATAGGGTTCGTGCGGGTCAAAAGTCTCGATAGTCAAGAACCAGTCGTCCTGGGCATGGTTCATCCGCAGGAAGTCAATGCCGGCTTGAAACGTGCGCGGCTGCGGCATCTGTTCCTCGTTGGCCGTATGCAGCCGGTTGACCCAATCCTGCCGCAGCCTGGCGGTTGGTCGGGGATTGTTCAGGAACTGGGGCAAATCGATTGGTCTCAGGTCAGGTATCCAGGCATCACCCTCCTGGCCACGGAAACTCTCCCAGGTGCTGTAGCGATTGTGATAGGTGCAGCCGCCGTCCTCCCAATAATGGTAATGGTCGCTGGCAAGGTGGCTGGTAATACCATGTTTTTTTAGGATTTCGGGTAACGAGTCATCGAAGGGCTCCAGGGGGCCCCAACTGCGGTGTAGAAAGTTGTAACGGCCGGTATGCAGCTCGCGCCTGGCGGGCATGCACGGCATCGAACCGACATATGCGGTATCAAAGGTCACGGCATGTTCCGCCAACCGCGTAAAGTTCGGCGTCATCACCCAGCGATAAGCGCCAGGCTCGTGCTGATAGGGGCTGAGCATACGCCGGTTAAGCGAATCATACATCAGCATGATAGCCCGCATAGTACCACTCCCAATGGCTAGTTGTTCTCAATCTCGGATTTACAATAAGGTTAATCGTATTCTGACATTTCGTCAACAGGATGATTGTTCTCCACTGGCCGACAACCTTGACGCCATCAGCGGTGGAGGTTATACTCTCCGTCAGCTATCCGGTAAGGAGCGCGTATGACTAGCGTGAAACGCACTCTCCACCAGCGCCTGTGGAACCCTTATATCATCGTCTTTATCGGCAGCGCCGGCAGCATGATAACAGAGCTGGTGGCCAGCCGGATGATCGCCCCCCAGATAGGTGTATCGCTATATACCTGGACCTCGGTCATCGGTGTCATCCTGGCGGGCAGTTCCCTCGGGAATTACCTCGGTGGGCGCCTTGCCGACCGCTACGGCTCACCACGGCTGCTTGGAATCGTCTTCGCATTGGCCAGCATCGCCAGCCTGTCAATCCTGCCACTGCGCGAATTAGCTAACTCGATCCGATGGGGCCCCAATTTCCCGCTGCTGCTGCGGGTAGTCTTGTATATCGGGATTATCTTTATCCTCCCCAGCCTGATGCTGGGCTGCGTGTCGCCGATCGTCGTCAAAATCAGCCTCAGCAATCTGGAGCATTCCGGTTCGACCGTCGGCAAAATCTACGCCTGGGCAACCGTGGGCTCCATCGTTGGCACATTCGCCACCGGCTTTTGGTTGATCTCGCTCTTTGGCACAAAAACAATCATCGTGCTGGTTTCCGCCGTGCAGATGATAGTCGGCGTATGGTTTCTGGCTTCTGCCAAGCTGAAGCCAGCACTGATTGGCGCCACAGCAGCCTTACTGATATATGGATGCCTGCTAGGCATCCTGTATTGGCGCGGGATGCTCGGTTCAGAGTGCATGCGGGAAACGAATTATTTTTGCATCAACACCTACGACCGCGACCAGAATGAGGATATTAAAGCGGTGGAGGGAGCACAATACAAGCCGCTCATTATCCGTGAATTGGTGCTGGATCGGCTTGTGCATAGTTATGTTGACCTAGAGAATCCCTCGAGGCTGGTATACGGCTATGAACGCACGTATGCGGATGTCATCAAGCCGCTTTTGGCCAGGAAAGGTATGCTGGATTCATTCTTTATCGGTGGCGGAGGTTATACTTTCCCCCGCTATTTGGAGCTGCAAGCTCCCGGAAGCGAACTGGTGGTAGCAGAAATCGATCCCGGGGTGACTGAAGTCGCCCGCGAAAGGCTTAATCTGCCGTTGACGACGACAATCAAGACGGTGAACCTTGATGCGCGCATCCTGATGGAGACACAGCAGCAAGATAAAGCGTATGACCTGGTGTTTGGCGATGCTTTTAACGACTACTCCGTGCCCTACCATCTGACCACGCTCGAGTTCGACCAGATGATTAGCCATATGCTACGCGACGACGGTTTGTATATCGCCAATATCATCGACGGCGGCACGCACGGGCATTTCCTGCGTGCCTTTGTGCGCACCGTGGAGGCGGTATTCCCTTATGTTGAAGTAATCCCCTCCACTGAGGGCTGGCGAACCGCTTTCCGCACGACCTTTGTCATTGTTGCCAGCCGGCAGCCTATCGACCTCTCAAGCTTGTTGCAGTCGACTGCGCCGCTTTCGCACCAAGAATTGGCTGAGTATCTGGCGCTCGAAAAACCGCTTATTTTGACCGATGACTATGTGCCGGTAGATACGCTGCTAGCGCCAGTTTATGTAGATTCCGAGCGCATGTAATATACCGGCTGCCTACATTTATTGCGGTCAGCAGAACCCGATTGGAGATGAGTTATGCAAGAACTAGCGCTGCGATATGGGATGAATCCGCACCAAAAACCGGCGCGCGTATTTTCAAGTGACGGTGAGCTGCCGATTTCCGTTCTGAACGGTGCGCCCGGATATATCAACCTGCTGGATGCCCTGAATTCATGGCAGTTGGTGCGCGAGCTAAAAGCGGCCAGCGGGCTGCCGGCCGCAACCTCCTTCAAGCACGTCAGCCCAGCCGGCGCTGCTTTGGGTCTTCCGCTGAGCGAGGTTGAGGCGATTTCGTGCTTTGTGCAGGATATTGAGCTTTCCCCACTGGCAAGCGCCTATGCCCGCGCGCGCGGGGCCGATCGCATGTCTTCGTTCGGCGATTGGGCTGCGCTTTCGGATACCTGCGATGAGCCGACCGCGCGGTTGATCAACCGGGACGTCTCTGACGGCGTGATTGCCCCTGATTATGAGCCCGCTGCACTCGAAATCCTGCGCGCCAAGCGCGAAGGCGGCTACCGTGTGCTGCGCATTGATCCCAACTACAACCCGCCCGCTATGGAGCAGCGTCAAGTATTCGGCATCACGCTCGAGCAGCACCGCGACGATTACACCGTTACTGCCGATATGTTTAAGAACACTGTCACGAACAATACCACTATCCCGGCCAATGGCTTACGCGACCTGATTGTTGCTACGATAGGATTAAAGTACACCCAGTCGAATTCGGTCGCCCTTGCGTTCAACGGGCAGATCACCGGCGTAGGCGCCGGCCAGCAATCCCGCGTGCACTGCACCCGGCTGGCTGCCAGCAAATCGGACTTGTGGTTCCTGCGGCAGCACCCGCGGGTGCTCGGCTTCAAGTTCGCCAAAGGGCTGCCGCGCGCCGAGCGCAACAATGCGATTGACGTTTTCTTTTTGGAAAACCTGACCAGAGCGGAGCAGACGGCCTGGGAAAAGTGTTTTCGGCAGGTGCCGCAGCGCCTGACGCATGAGGAAAAACTAGGCTGGCTGGCTCAGGTCAACCATGTTGCGCTTAGCTCGGATGCCTTTTTCCCATTTCGGGATTCAATCGATCGCGCTTCTGCCAGTGGTGTGCGTTATGTCGCCCAGGCGGGCGGCTCCCTGAACGATGCGGGGGTCATTGAAGCCTGCAATGAGTATCATATGGTGATGTCCCTGACGGGCATCCGCCTGTTCCACCACTAGTCGATACCCGGGGAGGTAACAGTGCTGCGGTCAGAATTGCTGCACGGCGAGAATATCCTGCTCTCCGCCGTCACCAAAGCGGACGCTCCAGCTATCGCCAGATGGACCGCGGATGCCGAGTATCTGCGGCTGCTCGATGCCGATCCCGCCAGGCCCCTCAATGAAGATCAGGTGCTGGAATGGATTAGCGAGATTCCCAAGCGCAAGAACAGCTTCCCGTTCGCCTTACGACGCAAGAGCGATCAGGAACTGGTTGGGCTCACGGAGCTGGACGATGTGAACTGGCAGCATGGCAATGCCTATCTCTCGATCGGGTTAGGCAAGCCGTATTGGGATATGGGCTTCGGGACAGAGGCGATGGAGCTAATCGTGCGCTATGCTTTCCAGGAGCTCAACCTGCATCGTCTGCAGCTTACCGTTTTCGAGTACAATGAACGCGCTCTGGCCGTTTACCGCAAGGTGGGATTCGTTGAGGAAGGGCGTCAGCGCGAGTGGATCCACCGTGATGGCAAACGCTACGCCATGATCCTGATGGGTTTGCTCGCCAGCGACTGGCGGCAGATGCATGGACTCCAGCCCTAAGTGCTACCGTACTATTTGCCCTTGCGGGCATTGTAATCCAGCAGGGACGCGCGCTGGATGGCATCATCCCCCCAGCGGGCGCGGATGGCATCCAGCGTGTCGTTCAATCTGCTACGACGGATATCGCTGTGCTCGAACAGGTTCAATTGATACCCGCCCTGTTCGAGCAGGTTACTCATCCCGACGCCTAGCAGTCGAACCGCGTCCCCGGCCTTCCACTGCGCCTTGAGCAAACGCAGCGCTTCCTGGTAGACAACCTGCTCCTGATCGGTAGGATTCTCCAGTATGGCTTGGCGGGTGATGGTGCTGAAATCCGGATAGCGCAGCTTGATGCGTACTGTCCTCCCAACCAGCGCATGCGCACGCATGCTGCTGGCCACCTGTTCGCTCATACTTAGCAATGTTCTGGCGAGCCGGCCATAGTCACGCACATCTTCGCTAAAGGTAACCTCTTTACTGACCGAACGGCGCTCGCGTTCGGTCGTTACCTGGCTTACGTCTATACCGCGCGCGAGCTGCTGCAACGGTTCTGCCTGACTGCCCAGAAGGCGCTCCAGCGCCAGGGTGGGGTAATCCGCCAATTTGCCGATGGTAGTTATGCCCAGGCTGCGCAGGTGCGCTCCCGTGACCTTGCCGACGCCCCATAAGCGCTCGATTGCCAGCGGCGCTAGAAAAGAGGCCTCTTCCCCAGGAGGGACGATGACCAGCCCGTGCGGCTTGCCGTAATCACAGGCAATCTTCGCTACAATTTTACAGGCGGCCACGCCCAGCGAAACTGGCAGGTTCACTTCAGAGTTGACGCGCTCCTGAATCATATGGGCGATATGTTCAATCGGTCCCCAAAGCTTCTCGCAGCCGGTTACATCCAGAAAAGCTTCATCGATCGAGACTTGCTCAACGAGCGGGGTCACTTGCTTGAGAATATCCATCACCTGCTCGGAATAATGACCATACATGCGGTAATGGCCGTGTACGATAATCCCCTGAGGGCACAGCCGTATAGCCTGCCCCATGGGCATCGCCGAGTGAACGCCGTAAGCGCGGGCTGCATAGGAACAGGAGGCAACCACACCGCGACCGCTGGGATCGCCGCCAACGATAACGGGCTTGCCTTTTAGTGTGGGGTCAAGCAGTTCCTCGACAGAAGCAAAGAATGCGTCCAGGTCAACGTGTATTATCCAGCGCATAGCCATTGCTGCTCACCTCTTGCCCTTGAGCTCATTATAACACACTCCGCCAAGAGCTTGCGCAGCCATCCGCTGTGCGATAATATAATAACGAGTCCATAGTGTTTTAGTGCGGGAGGTTGCAACATGTTAGCCACGCGCGAATACCTGGAGACGATTGAGTTGGAACATTTGGCGCCTTACGCGCAGCTCAGCAAGCACACGCATACTCGCGGGAGGGTTCATCCCGAGCCAGAACACGCGTACCGCACCGCTTTCCAGCGCGATCGCGACCGCGTCCTGCATACGACGGCTTTCCGACGCCTGGAATACAAGACGCAGGTATTTGTAAACTATGAAGGTGACCACTACCGCACGCGCTTGACACATACCCTCGAGGTATCCCAAATTGCGCGTACCCTGGCCCGCGTTTTGCTAGTGAACGAGGACCTGACGGAAGCGATTGCCCTGGCGCATGATTTGGGGCACACCCCGTTCGGCCACGCGGGCGAACGCACGCTGCACGACAAGATGCTCGATTTCGGCGGATTCAACCACAACACCCACGGGCTGCGCATTGTGGAGGAGCTGGAGGATCGATATCCCTCCTTCCATGGATTGAACCTCACTTGGGAAGTCCGCGAAGGCATCATTAAGCATGCCACCGAGTACGACACGCCGCAGGCTGTCGATTATGAGCCGCAGCTTCGTTCTTCGCTCGAAGGACAAATTATTAACACCGCCGATGAAATCGCTTACAATACCCACGACCTTGATGATGGCCTGAGATCGGGACTGATTTCACCGCAGCAGTTGCTGGATGTCGAACTGTGGCGCGAGGCGCTGCGCGAACTGCAGTTGGATTCGAATAGCCTGAGCTCACTTGACCGCAACAGGATTATCCACTATCTGATCAACCGCGAGGTAACGGACGTTGTGCAGGCAACCGAGCGTGGGCTGCAGCAATCGCAAGTCAACAGCCCGGATGAAGTGAGGGCTGCTCCCCAAGACCTGGTGGTATTCTCCGAAGCCCAGAGCGCTCTCAATCGCGAACTGCGGGATTTCCTGTACCGCAACCTCTACCGCAATTGGCGTGTCATGCGCATGACCGCCAAGGTAACCCATATGGTCGGCGAACTGTTTGACTATTTCGTAGAGCACCCGGAACTGCTGCCGCCTGAGCACCAGCTAAGGGCAAAGGATCTGCCAATTCAACGCGTCGTCTGCGATTATATCGCCGGCATGACCGACCGCTACGCTTTGCAGGAATACCGACGGCTGCTGGATCCCGAAGAGAAGGGCTAGCTCAGTCGGCCATCTCCGCGGTAATTTCGAGCGCCAGCCTGCGGAAATAACTTTTGTTCGGGTCGATGCTGGTATCGTATTCAGCAGCCACGACTTGGGCTGTAATACGCAGGGAACGTGTCTCCAGGATGATTAACGCCCCAGGCTCGGCAAGTACCAGGTCGCCTTTGGCGCTCAAACGGTTGTTGAGCGTAGGGTTCTCATAGGCGTATTCGCTCACCAGGAACTTGCTGACGCTGCTCACATCGCCTTTATCAAACAACCATACCTCCAGAGCATCCACATGCTGAGGACCGATAGCCGGCAACACATCGCTCACGCCGATGCCACAATCCCCCATAAAGACGCCTTCAGGCGTAGAGATGGTGAACGAGCAGTCAAAGTCGTCAGCGCCAAAGGCATATTCAGCTTCATAACTACCCAACACGCCCGCCTCTGCGCTCTCAACCGCGTCTGTCAGGATATTCTCGTTCTGTCTATCGTCTGTAGCAGGCCGGGTAAGGTGCGGGTCGGGAGCCTGGAATTTCGGGGTAGGAGTAATGCGCTGCGGTTCGGCGTCTAGCTCTTCGACCGGCACAAAGGGCTGCCCGCTGGTATACTGGGCAGCCGCCTCACCGCTCAGCGCATGGCTGGGCGCGGTATCGAACTGCTCCACGTCAGGCTCGCTCTCAGCCTCAACCTGCATGCTGGTATCGCCAGGCACCCCTGGCTCCTCACCACCCTCCTGGCGTTTGAGATTTTGTTTGGCCATATACCATAGCCCCAGAGCCAGCAGGGCCAGAAAAACCAACACGGCGCCAATAAAGAGCAAGATACGCCATACTTCTACATTGCGCCGGGCATTAGGCTCTTCCTCCAAAGCTCCTTCCTGAGGCAGGTTGAGAGCATCGGCCATGCTCAACAGACGCTGCGCCCCCTGTTCATCACTTTGATTCTGGAGGGCTGTAGCTTCCTGCTCAATCACGGCCCCAAGCTGCTTCCAGGTCAAATCATCGTTGACCAGACGGCCAAGGCGCTGGCGGGCAAGTTCCTCATCGCCATTGAGCGCGAAAGAATCGGCAGCCATGCTAATCCAGGCGCTGCGGTCGGCCTCTGGAAGCGTATCGGTTGCATCTGCCCCCTTTGAGAATGCCCCCCCTATGGCAAGGCCCAAGAGCAGACAGACGACGCCAATACCGATGAACCAGGCAAGTTTGTTATCACGGTCAAGTGAAAATCCCCTTTTTCTCATTCCAGCCTCCTCAGTATATGCTAGCTCTGAATTGGTTGAACAACTGCCACTTTGGGCGCCTGCGTCAGGATTGTACAACCTGAGTCGTCCAAAAGCACACAATCCTCAATGCGGATTCCTCCCCAGCCCTGCTCGTATACACCCGGCTCGATGGTGACCACTGCACCGGCAGGCAGCTTGGCGACAGTCAGGCGAGAAAGGCTGGGCTTTTCATGGATCTCAAGCCCGACACCGTGACCTAGACCGTGCCCGAATTTATCAGCCAGACCGGCATCGGCTATCACCCGTCTCGCCAAGGCATCCGCCTCAACGCCAGTCATGCCAGCTCTGACGCTCGCTTCGGCAGTCTGCTGAGCTCGCAATACCAAGTCCCAGCGTTCCAGATAGGTATCATCAGCGCGGCCATAACAGAATGAGCGCGTGATATCCGAACAATACCCATGATAACGCGCGCCGATATCTATCACAAGCATATCGCCAATGCGCAGGCTACGTTCACCCGGTATAGCGTGCGCCATCGCACCGTTCTCACCAACGGCAGTGATCGAGTCAAACGAAAGCGCTTCTGCGCCGTGGGTACGCATGAACGACTCTATCTCCCAGGCGATTTGCAGCTCGTTAACGCCGGGTCTGAGCCACTCCATGATATGCAGCATCGCCTCATCCGCAATCCTAACTGCCTCCTTGATGACGGATACTTCCGCTTCATCCTTGCTGACGCGCAGATCTTCCACCAGATTAGTCTGGGGCACCCACTCGACTCCGCTAGGAAGGGCTTGCTGGTATTCGGTGAACGTCTTGACGGTCAGCGCGTGGCTCTCAAAGCCAAGACGCTTGACAGGCAAAGCCGAAAATGCCAGCGCAAGCGCGGCTGTCATCGTTTCTGTGATTTTCACGAGTGTAAACTCGGGAGCCTGGCGCTCAGCCTGCTCGAAATAGCGCGAATCGGTCACAATCAAGGCATCGCCGGGGGTAACCAACAGTACACAATCACCGCTGGTAAAGCCGGAGATATAACGGATATTACTCGCTTGAGTAATCATCAGGGCATCGAGTGCCTGGCTAGATAATGCGCTACGCAGCCTGCTCAATCTGTTTGTCATCGCCTATATTCCTCTGAGCATATTTATGCGGATTCCGCCATCAGCCGAATCGCAGTGAGATTGCCTTCCACTACTCGAACACTGAATAACGCACCAAAATTGGCTGTAAAGCGGTCCTCTACCTCGCGCATAGGCGGCGTCTTGCCTAGTTCAGCCGCTAGGCTGGTAACTCCGCCGTCGGTGATCCCGCAAGGGATTATCATCGACCAGTGGCGCATATTCGGGTCAACATTGAACGCCAAACCATGATAGCATATCCCGCCCTTGATGCGAACCCCAAGCGCCGTAAGCTTGTTGTTGCCTACCCAAACCCCGATAATTCCATCGCGGCGATGGGTGTTGATGCCGTAATCGGCAGCCAAAGCTGCAGCGACATCCTCCAGGCGGTGCATATAGTCGCTTGGGCCCAAGCCCAGGGTCGGAAGGTGTAGGATCGGATAGGCGACCAGTTGCCCGGGGCCGTGATAAGTCACGTCGCCGCCACGTTCGGTCCGACAAACCTGGACGCCTTCACCCGCCAATGCCTCCGAGCTGGCAAGAATATGGGTTGGATCGGCGCGCCGCCCCAGGGTAATCACCGGCTCATGCTCCAGGAGCAGCAGCACATCCGGAATGCGGTTCTGCTGACGCAGCGCAACCAGCTCTTTCTGCAGTTCCTCAACCGGCAGATACGGCTGCAGCCCGAGCCTACAGCAAAACACCTGGCCTATATATCGGCTTCCTATATCCTGGCTCATGTTTGCGCTAACCCAACCTGGCGCCTATAAATCCGCGGTGACCGCGGGCAAATTCAATCGCTGTCATCGCGCGTTTATTGGCCGGCTGCACTTGATCGAACAACAGCATACCTTCGCCTGCAATGACTCCCACCTGTCCATCATACATTATTACAGTACCTGGCTCCCCTTGCAGCGGCGTTTCGACGGTGCTTGACGCTTTCAGCACCTTGAGCAGGAGACCGTCCAGCAGCGTCCAGGTGCCCGGCCATGGATTCAGGGCGCGCACCTGGCGCTCCAGCATGCTGCTGGACAAGCTAAAATCCAACTTGCCTTGCATGCGGGTGAGCGGCGGCGCCCAGGTAACTTGGCTCTCATCCTGTGGCTGGGGTATTATTTTACCTGCCAGCCAATCCGGCAGTGTATCCTTCAGCAGAGCAGCACCGCAATGCGCCAGCTTATTTGTGAGTGATGGTGTGGCGTCATCCGGGGCAATAGGCATGCTGCGCTGCGCGATGATTGCGCCCGTATCCATGCCAGTATCCGTATGCATAAGCGTGACCCCAGTTATCTCATCGCCGTTCAGGATTGCAGCCGCAATCGGCGCCGCACCGCGCCAGCGGGGCAAAAGGGAAGCGTGCACGCCGATGCATCCGCCGGGGGCAAGCGTCAAGATATTCTGGCGCAGAATCTGGCCGTAAGCTGCCAGAACGAGCACGTCCGGCGCGAGCGCGCGTAAATGAGCGTAAAGAGCGACATCGCGCCGCAGGCTGGGAGGTTGAATTACGGGGAGCTGGTGCGCTGCCGCCCACACCTTGACGGGCGGCTGTATCAGCCTGGTGCGGCCTCGTCCGGCAGCTTGGTCCGGTTGAGTGATAACAGCTACCACCTCATGCGTATCGTACAAGCATTCCAGGACTGGCACCGCGAACTCGGGTGTGCCTAGAAACACCACCTTGGCCATATCAGCAACGCACTCCTTCACACAAACCAGTATCCAGTGATTCCCACTGGCAGCCATTCTAGCACAGCCTGGTCAGCCAGGCAATGCGCAACCTAGCATCAACGGCAGCGTATTGTACGTGTAAGACAATTGATACATGCTAAAAACTAGGCCGAATAAACTTAAATTAATGACGGAGGACACATAATGACCGAGCATGAGACAAAACCCCTGGAGCCATTCGGATTACCTGAAGAGCCGAGCAACGCGTCTTCAGGAAATGCCTCCATGAACCAGGTGCCGAGCGAAGACCGCCTGTGGGCGGGATTGGCCTATTGGAGCCAAATCGTATTGCCAGGCGTGCTGCCAGCGATTCTGCTCCTGAGCGGCCACACCAACAAGAACAAGTTCGTACGCTACCATGCCATTCACAGCTTAGCCTTCATATTGCTTTCTGTAATCTATCTGATTATAGCGACTATCTTTGTCATCACGATTGCTGAGGTGGCTTCTTTTACGCTATGTATGACCTGGCTGCTTTTCCTGGTGCCGGCCGTACCACTCATCTATTATGGCGTTCACGCCTACAAAGGCGAAACTCGCAATGTGCCTTGGCTGACCGGCTTTCTCAAGCAATGCCGCCTTATCTAGCCTGAAGGAACATAAACTTGCCCAACAGGGGCCGGCCTTGCTATAATCCAGAAAACAATCCTGTGAGGAAAGCTTGGCAGCTAAAAACTGGCGCCTTCGGCGGCGTGAGAATGATGCATTTGTCAACGGCCATCCTGAGATCGATCCGCTACTGGCCAAGATTCTTTGGGCGCGGCACATCGATCAACCCGAGCAACTAGCGTCTTTTCTGCGTGAGCCTGGCCTGCTTTTGGCAGATCCTCTGCTCATGCTCGGGATGGATAGAGCCACCGACCGCCTGGCGCGGGCAATCGAATCGCATGAGCAGATGGTCGTCTATGGCGATTTCGATGCTGACGGCGTATCGTCCACAGCGCTGCTCTTGAGCGCGCTGCGGGCGCTTGGCGCCGTAGTCGATACCTATATTCCTGATCGTTTCTCTGAATCTTACGGATTGAACACTCCTGCGCTGGAACGCTTATACAGCATGGGTGCCCGTCTGGTCGTTACGGTGGATTGCGGTATACGTTCGGTGGCTGAAGTGGAGGCTGCCAACCGCCTGGGATTGGATATCGTCATTACCGATCACCACGCAATTCCGCCTGTGCTGCCACCGGCCTATGCCGTAGTTGATCCCAAGCAATCCGGCTGCCCATATCCCTTCAAGGAACTGTCCGGCGTTGGCATCGCCTATCAACTCAGCCGCGCTTTGTACCATAAGCTGTGCCAGCGCGAACCAGAGCGCGAGCTGCTCGATTTAGTGGCGCTTGGCACCGTTTCGGATATCGTTCCGCTGACGGGCGAGAATCGCATACTCGTGCAGCACGGGCTTGATGTGCTGCACCGTACCCAGCGCCCAGGATTACAGGCGCTGATGTGTACGGCCGGCATTGTCCCCGAACAAGCGGATAGCACGGCGATAGCCTTCCGGCTCGGACCGCGCATCAATGCCGCCGGACGGCTGCATTCTGCACAGCTCGCACTCGATCTGCTGACTACGAACGAACCCGATAAGGCTGAGTCGCTGGCGCAGCAACTTTCGGCAATCAACGGTGAACGGCAGAGCCTGCTCAACGAGCAGGTGGAGCTGGCGCAAGAGCTGCTGAGCAAAACCAACCACGAGCGCTTGTTGTTCGCGGCGCATCCGGATTTCCACGAGGGGTTGGTCGGGCTAGTTGCCAGCAGACTGTGCGAGGAGTATTACCGGCCGGCGTTTGTCATGAAGTGCGGTGACGAGAACACCCGCGGCTCTGCACGCAGCATCGAGGGGCTGCATGTTACGGCGGCGCTCGATACCTGCCAAGACCTGCTGCTGCGTTATGGCGGGCATGCCAAGGCAGCCGGATTTACACTCGCCACCAGGGATATTGATAACCTTCGGGAGCGGCTAGAGCAACATATCGCTTCCCTCATCCAGGCAGATACCTTTACCCAGCGCCTGCTGGTAGATGCCATCGTTCCGCTGGAGATGATTTCGCCACATTCGCCCGTAGCGCTGCAGTCTCTGGAACCCATCGGCGACGCAAATCCAGAGCCGGCGCTGGCTACACTGGCCCTAAAGGTTGCGCATGTCCGCCAGATTGGCGCAGATAACCGGCATCTGCGCCTGGATGTGAGCGACGGCAACCGAGCGCTGCCTGTGATTGCCTTCCGCCAGGGGGATAAAGCGGCTGCCCTCGCGAATGGGCAGCTCATTGATATGGTCTACCGCCCCAGTATCGAGGCATGGCAGGGGCAGGAAACGCTCCAACTAATCGCTCAGGATATACGGATTCACTAATTGCGGTGAAAACGCGCAACTCGGCATACAGAAAAAACGAATAGTAATATAATACTGATGTAGCGCATGATGAAAGGAGTTGTCTATTATGGCATCACTATTGGAAAGAGTCGGTACACTCATCTCGGCCAATCTGAACTATCTGGTAAGTAAGGCGCTCAAAGCCAACAGCATGGCTGTTATCGATGAGTACATCCGTAAAATTGAGGATAACCTTGAGGCCCTCGAGGATGCCGCGGCTACTGTCGGCGGCGAGGCCAAGGGAATGCGCCGCAAGGCTCAGGAATACCAGGCCAAATCCGAGGAGTTGGACCGCAGTATCGACCTGTTCCTGCGCTCCGGCAAGGAGGATCTGGCTCGCTCAACCCAGAGCAACCTGAACACGATGATGCGTCTGGCGGATACCTACAAAGAACAAGCTGATTCCCAGGAAGCAGAATATCACAAGCTGGTGGAAGCCAAAGGCAAGCTTGAGACTAAGCTGACGGAAACCAAGCAGGAGCGCGAGGAGCTGCAGGCCATGCTCGATCTGGCCAAATCCAAAGAGACCACACACAAAGTTGTATCCGGAGTGGCCGGAGCTACCGCGGCTGATAGCGGCATTGACGAGATGCGCACAGCCATTCAGTCACGCCTGGATAAGGCAGCCGCCCAGGGCGAGATGGATGCTTCGCGTTTAGAACGTCAGGCTGCCGAGGTGCTTGAGCAGGATACGCTGGACACTCAGTTGGCTGAGCGCAAGCGCAAGCTTGGTCTCAGTTGATATATTCAGTAACGCTAGAGGCATTTCAGCCTGCTCGGGATGCCTCTTCGATATTTTGTTGTATCTGCCTGTCTTGTCGATGAGGTAAGGCATGACCAAAACGCGCTGGGTTTTTATTATTCTCATTTTAATCGTCGCCGTGGTAGTCGGCGCGGCGCTGCTCACTCGCCAGAACGAGGGGATTACCACCGTCAGCGAGAGCGGGCCAATCGAAGTGCGCATTGTATGCGCTCTGCCTGTCGAGCCGTTTGTGTCACAAGCTGCCAAACAGTATAACGCGGAAAAGCACGAGCTCGAAGGGCGGGTCATCGAGGTCAGTATCGTGCCCATGGACGGCTTGACCGCGATGAGCCGCTGGGAAAGCGGCGAAATGGAGCCTGTGCCGACGGTGTGGATACCCGACAGCCGTTACCTGGTGGAACTCGTCAATGCCACGCTCAAAGAACAACGCGGACGGGATGTCTTTTTAACCGGCGGGGAATACCGTGCCCGACCGATTGCCACCTCGCTCTTTTGCTGGGCTATCTGGCAGAGCCGCGACCAGGTTCTCGAAGCCAAATACGGCGCGAACCTCGGTTGGAAGGATATCCACGATGCGGCCATCACGGCGGGCGGTTGGCCAGAGTTGGGAGGCAAAGCGGAGTGGGGCTATTTCAAGCTGGTAGTGCCCAATCCGCGGCGCAATGTGGGCGGGTTGATGGCGATGGTAGCTGCCGCCGGTGAATACTGGCAGAAAACGCGCATCTCGGTTGAGGATGTGACCAATCCCGAGTTCCAGCAATGGCTGAAAGAGCTGATGGGGGCCGTGACTGACTTTTCCAGCCTAGGCTCTTACTCCGCTGAAAACCTGGCTTTGTTCGGTTATTCGATGGGAGATGGTGGCCAACTACTGGAAAGCGATCTGCTGGTAAACATGGCCGGCATGCAAACTCGCTGGGTGGAGCCGATGGACGTGCGCTATCCGCAGTACATCACCTGGTTCGACTTTCCCTATACGATTTGGATGGGAGACGAAACCACCGCGCAGGAGAAAAATGCTGCCCTGGATTTCCAACACTATCTGCTGACTGCAGACGTCCAGAAACTAGCGGTGGGCTACGGCCTGCGGCCAGCCAACACCGAGGTTGCGATAGACGACGCGGACAGCCTGTTCGTCAAGTGGCAGGAGCAAGGCGTGTTGGCTGTGGTGCCTGCGACCACCCAGATGCGCCCGCCTGATCGTGAAGTGCTGTTGGCTTTGCTACGCTGGTTCGATCTCAACGTGAGTCAGCGTTAACCGTTAAACCAGTGGGCAGCTCGCCTGTGGTCTGTATAGGATTTGGAGAACGAGCATGTCTTATCGCGTGCGGTCAACCAAACGGCATTCAGCACTAACTGTGGTTATACCGATATTGATTGTATGCGGTATGTTTGCCTGCATCCTGACGACGGCGTTGAGCAAGTGCGGAAACATACTCAACGGCAGCTCCGAGAGCGCCCCCACTTTGCGCCTGGCTTATTCCTCGGATAAAGAAAGCGTTTTTAGCGCCCTGATCGACCGCTTCCTAGCAACGAATCCGAAACTGCCGGATGGCCAGGCGGTAACCTTGGAAGGGGAGTCCCTATCTTCTGATAAAATCGTCGAGACGGCATTACTTGGTTCTGTGCAAGTCATCAGCCCGGATTCCTCCCTGTGGCTTTCCGAGCTGGACCGCCGTTGGGCAGAGCAGCAAGGCACGGATACCTACCTGGTCGGCGATAGCACACGTTATATGGTCAGCCCGATAGTCATCGCCATGTGGAGCGATATTGCCGAATCGCTCGGTTACCCTCAAAGCGAACTAGGGTGGGCGGATTTACTCCGCGCCGCCCAGGAAAATCCGCAGTTCAAATGGAGCCATCCCTCGGCCGGCACAGCCAGCGGCTTGCTGACGACTTTGGCGATTTTCTATGCCGGGGCGGGCATCACCCGCGGCCTGGACGAGGCGACAGCGACTGCACCACAAACGATCGCCTATGTCAGCGAACTGGAGAAGACGGTCAGCCACTATGGCGAGGCCGAGGAAAAGGTTATCCAGCAGGTCGAAGCTCAGGGACGCAGCTATCTGGATGCGTTCGTTATCCAGGAGCAGTTGTTGGTGCAATACAATATCGCCCACCCATCCAGCCTAGTAGCTGTTTACCCTGTCGAGGGCACGCTATGGGCCGACCATCCGCTCGCACTGCTGGAGCTGCCGGACCTAACCGATGACCAGCGCCTAGCCTATGATCTGTTCAAGCAGTTCCTGCTTTCCACAGAGGTGCAGCAGTACCTGCTCTCCGAGGGGTACCGGCCGGCGGACCTTGAGGTTAAGCTGGATAGCGCAGGCTCAGTGCTCACCAAAGCGAATGGGGTCGATTCAGCTCAGCCATACACCACCCTGCAGGTACCCAATTCCGAGGTTGTCGATGTCGTGCTGAATGCCTGGGCTTATACCAAGCGCCCGGCCAACATCTACCTGGTAGCCGATGTTTCAGGCAGTATGGAAGGGGATAAGCTCGCCAGCGCTCAAGAAGCATTATCTGCTTTTATCCAGCAAATCCCAAACGATACTGAACGTGTTGGCTTAATCGCTTTCAGCTCCTCGGCGCGCGAGGTTGTACCGCTCACGATGATCGGCACCGGCCGCGAGCAGCTCGAACAAGCCATTAGCGGCTTGAGCGCCAACGGCAATACCGCGTTGCTGGATGGCGTCTCCCTAGGATTCACCAAACTGCAGGACCTCGATGACCGCGAACGCATCAACGCGATTGTGGTCATGACCGACGGCAAGGAAAACAACTCAGTCATCCGCCTGAGCTCGCTCACGCGGGAGCTTGAGGCGGCATCCAAGTCAAGCCTGCCGGTGCTGGTGTTCTGCATCGCCTATGGCGAGGATGCGGAACTGCAGCCTCTGGAATCAATGGCGCAAGCTACCGGCGCATTTGCCCGCTCAAGCGGTACAACCGATATCTCTGACTTGTACAAAACTTTGTCCACTTATTTCTAGGCGAAAGATGACCGTTCATTCAAATCCGGAAGAGCTAAAGAAAAAGACCAAGCGGGCGATTATCGCCAACGCCTTCTACCGCGTCGAGAGCGCCCTGACGATTGGCCTGACTATCCTGTTAATCGTCTTCATGCCGCAGCCCTTTGGCTGGTGGCAGTGGTGGTACTGGCTGATACTCGGCGGAACGGCGGAGGTGTTGATTGTGGTCACCAGCCTGACCGACCAGACTACGGCAAACCAGGTAGTGACGATGGTTCTGCGGGAGAAATACGACCCAGGCCAAATTAAAACCCAGAAATACCGAGAACAAGTAAATAAGGCGCTGCTTTACCGGCAGTATATCGAACAGCTCATCTACAACAGCCCGCCCGGCGTACTGCGCGACCATCTGTATGATAGCACCGCCGGAATAGCGGATTGGATCGGCAAGATATTTGACTTAGCCAAGCGCCTGGATGTGTACGCCAGGGATGAAGTCCTTCACCGCGACCTGATCTCAGCTCCAGGGGAGGTTACCAGGCTGCTCAACGCAGCCAGCAACGAGGATGACCCGGAAGTAAAGGCGCAGATCCAGTCAGCGCTCACGGCTGCGCAGGGCCATTGGAATAACCTGCGCACCTTGGAAAACAAGATGGAACAGGCCGAGTTTCGCCTGGAGGAGACGGTTACCTCACTTGGGACGGTGTATTCGCAGTTTCAGCTTGTCTTCGCCCAGCGGCTGGGAGGCGCTGAGGCTCAACGCCTAAGCGCTGATATCAAAGACCAGGTCCAGCGTCTCCAGGATATTATCACTACGATGAGCGAGGTTTACACTGCGGCGCCTACCGGGTAGGAGCTGTACATCAAGGAGGCGATTCGCCGATGGATTCCAAAGTGCTGCGTGCGATAGTTTGTTCGCTGCTGCTTTTGAGTGTTCTCACTGGTTGTAAGGGGACCTCCGCACCGACAAAAGGTGATTTGATTGTTTACGTCGCGGCACCCCTTTCGGGGTGGCAGGCGGACGGCGGACAGACCGTTGTCGGCGGCGCCAGGGTTGCGGCCGAACGCGCCAACGCGGAGGGCGGGGTGCTGGGGTACTCTATCAAGGTAGTGGCTTTGGACGATGAAGCGGATACCGATGTCGCCCTTACCGTCGCCAACCAGATTGCCGGCGCTATTCATGGCGGCGAACGCGTGCTCGGGATTATCGGCCACTATAACAGCGGACAAAGTGCAGCGGCGCTCCAGATATATAAAGACCTGCCGGTTATCGTCATCACGCCTACTAGCAGCGATCCCAGCTTGACGCATGAAGGTTATACCAATTTCTTCCGGGTCAACGCCACCGATGCTTCGCAGGCGCCTTACGATGCCAGTTTTATGGTGAATGACCTGCAAGCCCAGCGCATTGCGGTAGTCTATGCCGAGAACGATTACGGCCAGGCTTTGCGGGATGAGATGGTCAAAGCGCTGGAGGCCCTCGGAAAACCAGCAGTTGCGGTCATCGGCATACCAGAAGGCGCTGACTCGCAGCAGGCTGCCGTGGCCCAGATTCAACAGATTAACCCCGACATGGTATTCCTGGCAGGATATGAGACAGAAGGGTATGTGCTGCTTCCCGAGCTGCGCAGCGCCGGGGTAACCGCTAAGTTTATGGCCAGCGATGGCTGCTTCCTCTATGAGTTTATCGACGGGTCGGGCAAAGCCGCCGAAGGCGTGTATGTGAGTGGGTTTGCGCCCGATACCCGCACGGTTACTGATAAGCAGTGGTGGAGCAATTACCAACAGATTGAAACCCGCAACCCAGGCACTTACAGTCTGGCTGGTTATTCCGCGATGACCGTCCTCATCGAGGGAGCTCGCCAGGCCAATAGTCTGGATTATGTGAAGGTTGGGGATGCCCTGCGCTCCGGCGAATTCAGCACTCTGGTTGGCACGATCCAATACGATGCCAACGGCGACCTGCAGGACCAGCGTATCTTTATCTTCCAGGTTATAAATGACGAGTTCGTGCAGGTCAAGCCAACCCCATAAGATACCTTCGACCGCATCTATATCGCCGATTCTTTAAAAAATCCACCAAACGGAGTATAGGCAGCCGACCTCTCTTTTGCTATTATAGAGGCAGCCTTGGCAATCACGTGATTTAGGCTATGAGGTGTCGGCATTGGGGCCGTTTAGCAAACGTTGCTGAACGGTTTTTTTATTCATCCGAGATGGGGACAAAATGGCGCTTTCGTATATTAGTCCGCAGTTTATCATCGAACGGGATGCATCGCGCTGCATCGCTTGCCAGGTATGCGTGCGGCAGTGCGCAAACGATGTCCATTCGTATAATGAGGAAGACGGTCTGGTCAGCAGCCACTCGTTGAATTGTGCGGGCTGTCACCGCTGCGTAACCGCCTGTCCGACTCAAGCCTTGAATGTACGCCTTTCGCCGCTCGACTTTCGCCCGCACGCAAACTGGACGCCTTCCATCATCACGAATATCTACAAACAGGCGGAATCAGGTGGTATGCTGCTCACGGGGATGGGCTGTGACCAGCCGTACCGCATCTACTGGGACCATATGGTGCTCAATGCCTCGCAAGTAACCAATCCTTCCATCGACCCGTTGCGTGAACCGATGGAGCTCAAAACTTACCTCGGCAGCAAGCCGGAGCAGCTCGAGTTCAGCCAGTCTCAGGATGGACTCGAACTCGACACAGAGATAGGTCCGCAATTGGAACTGGCCATACCGATCATGTTTTCGGCCATGTCTTATGGCTCAATCAGTTTTAACGCCTGCGAGAGCCTGGCGCGCGCCGCCCAGATCGCCGGCACCTACTATAACACCGGTGAAGGCGGGTTACATCCTGACCTGTACAAATATGGGGCAAACACCGTCGCTCAGGTTGCTTCGGGGCGGTTTGGCGTTCATCTGAACTACCTAAATGCCGTCGCCGCGCTTGAAATCAAGGTAGGGCAAGGCGCCAAGCCTGGCATCGGCGGTCATTTGCCTGGGGAGAAAGTCAGCCTGGATATCTCGCGCACACGTATGATTCCTCAGGGCACCGATGCGATTTCTCCCGCGCCGCACCACGATATTTACTCTATCGAGGATTTACGGCAGCTTATCTTCGCCCTCAAAGAAGCCACCCATTACAGCAAGCCCGTCAGCGTCAAGGTGGCGGCGGTGCACAACATCGCCCCGATAGCCAGCGGCATCGTGCGCGCCGGCGCGGATATCGTGGCCATCGACGGCCTGCGCGGCGGCACCGGCGCAGCGCCGACGGTCATCCGCAACAATGTGGGAATCCCCATCGAGATGGCCATCGCAGCGGTTGACCAGCGCCTGCGGGATGAAGGTATTCGCCACCGCGCGTCGCTGGTCGCGGCCGGCTCCATCCGTTCCAGCTCCGATGTCGTCAAGGCAATTGCGTTAGGGGCCGACGCCGTGTATATAGCCACCTCGGCATTGGTTGCGCTGGGCTGCCATCTCTGCCAGCGCTGTTACACCGGCAAGTGCAACTGGGGCATCGCCACGCAGGACCCCTACTTGACCAAACGCCTTAATCCCAACATCGGCGCGCGCCGTTTGGTCAACCTGCTGCGCGCCTGGTCTCTGGAGATCAAAGAGATGATGGGCGGGATGGGCGTCAACTCGATTGAATCGCTGCGCGGTAACCGCGACCACCTGCGCGGCGTGGGGCTGAACCAGGTAGAGCTAGATGCATTGGGCATTAAGGCGGCGGGTTACTAGCGTATCTTGGGAGTTAAGGCATGAAAAAGAAGCGTATCGTGATCCACGAGGAATACTGCATCGGCTGCCGGCTGTGCGAGGTGCACTGCCTGGTGCAGCACAGCAAGTCCAGGGATATCGTCAAAGCCTTCAAAGAAGAACGCTCCAGTACGATGGCCCGCGTCATGGTGGAAGAGAGCGGCCCGGTTTCGTTTGCCTTACAGTGCCGCCAGTGCAGCGAATCCAACTGCCTCGAAGCCTGCATCTCAGGCGCTATGCACCGCGATCCGGAGACTGGCGCCGTAGTCTGCGACGAGAGCAAATGTGTGGGCTGCTGGATGTGCATCATGGTCTGCCCGGCCGGCGCAATCCGCCAGAACCTGACCGGTACGCACATCGCCAGCAAATGCGACTTGTGCTACGGCTCTGCTATGCCGGCCTGCGTGCTAAACTGCCCCAATGAGGCTTTGACGTATGAAGAAGTGGAAGTGAGGGACTAACCCGTGCAGATTATAATCATCGGCAATTCCGCAACCGCCGTCGGCGCGATAGAGTCCTTCCGCGAGTACGACCAGAGCGCTGAAATTACCGTGGTTAGCGAAGAACCTCACCTGATATATTCGCGCCCTCTGTTATCGCATTTTCTAGGGAAGGAGATCGAGCGCAGCCGCCTGGCCTACCGCCCCAGCGACTTTTATGTGAAGCACAGTATTCGACCCATACTGGAAGATGCCGTTACCGCCGTCGAGCCGGAGGCGCATACCATTAGGACCGCGTCGGGACTAAGCCTGCACTATGACAAATTGCTCATCTGCACCGGCGGCACGCCGATTGTGCCCCCACTGCAAGGCATCGATATACCAGGTATATATACCTTCACCAAACTGCAGGATGCACTATCCATTGAAAGATATATTGATGACTATCCCATCTCCCGCGCGGTGGTGGTTGGCGGCGGCATGATCGGCATCAAGGCTGCGAACGCGCTGATGAAACGTGGCATCCCGCTGACGATGGTCGAACTTGCACCGCGTATCCTGAGCGCAGCTATGGATGAAGCCGGTTCAGCAATGCTGACCCAGATACTAGCGGAGCATTCCGTTCAGGTTCTTACGAATAACACGGTTACCAGCATCCATCAGTCAGAAGGCCGTTTCAGCGGAGTGACCTTACGCGACGGCCGCGAACTGGGCGCGGAACTGCTCGTATTCGGGATTGGGGTGCGGCCGCGGGTTGAACTCGCCAAAGCAGCCGGCCTGGTCGTTAACAAAGGTATTGTCGTCGATAAGTTTATGCGCGCCTCAGCGCCCGATATCTACGCCGCCGGCGATGTGGCCGAAGCCTACGACCTCGTGGTGGATATGAACCGTACCGTTGCTATCTGGCCGAATGCCTACCGCCAGGGAGCAATAGCTGGCGCTCATATGGCTGGAGTCGATCGGGCAGACATCGGCGGAATTGCTATGAACGCCGTCGAAGTATGCGGTGTGCCGGCTATGTCCATCGGCAACGGCAACGTCACCGGCTCAGAGTATGAAGTATTATCCGAGATCGACGAACGTTCCCAGAATTATAAACGGTTGGTGCTGCAGAACGACCGTCTAGTGGGAGCTCTCCTGATAGGCAACATCTCACGGGCGGGCATCTACACCGGGTTAATCCGCCACAAGCTCGACGTGAGCAGCGTGCGCAAGAACCTGCTTAGCGAGCACTTTGGGCTGCTCTCGTTGCCCGACCAATACCGCAAGCATGTCGTCTCCGGCTCGAGCATCGAGATTTAGGAGGTATGAGCAATGGCATGGGCTGATAGTGAAAACCGTTACAAGCAGGATAAAGTTTACGATGCCTGCGGTCTTTTTGGATTTATAGACACAACGGGGGCCAAGCACGACGGCAATAAGGTTGTGGCCGCACTCAATAGCATGAAAGAGCGCGGTAACGGGCTTGGAGCAGGATATGCAGCCTATGGATTGTATCCCGAGTTCAATGACCATTATTGCTTCCATACCATGCACAGCGACGAAGCCCACCGCCTCGAACTCGACACTTACCTGCGTAAGCACTTTGCCGTCGTCCACGATGAGCCTATCCCGCATAAACACGTGCAAGAGATCCTCGACCCACCGGTAGTCTGGCGCTACTTTCTTTTTCCGCAGAGCGCCCACATGGTTGGGCGTTCCGAAGAGGATTACATCGTCCACGAAGTGATGCACATCAACTCCCATTTCGAGGGTTCTTTTGTGGTTTCCAGCGGTAAGAACATGGGCATCTTTAAAGGCGTCGGACACCCTGAGGCGATTGCCGAGTTCTATCAGATCCAAAACTACCAGGCATACATGTGGACCTCGCACAACCGGTTCCCTACCAATACCCCGGGCTGGTGGGGCGGCGCCCATCCGTTTGGGTTGCTGGATTGGTCAGTGGTGCACAATGGCGAGATATCCTCCTACGGCATCAACCGACGCTATATCGAGCAGCACGGTTATTGCTGCACCATGCGTACCGATACCGAGGTCTTTGCCTATGCCGCCGACCTGCTTGTGAGGCGACACCACCTGCCCTTTGAGATTGCTGCGGCTGTGTTCGCCAGCCCGCTTTGGTCGGATATTGAGCGTATGTCAGAACGCGAGCAGCGCATATATCGTGCGCTGCGCCAGACTTACGGGCGATTGCTAATGAACGGACCTTTTACCATCATTCTAGCCAAGTCCGGCGTGATGATGGGATTGGGCGACCGCATTCGGCTGCGTCCGCTGGTAGCTGGCATCAGGGGGGGCACGCTCTATGTTTCCTCCGAGCTCTCATCGATCTACCTGGTCGAACCGGAAATCGAACAAACCTGGATGCCGCAAGGGGGTGAACCGGTAATCGGCAGGCTTGGCACGGCTCCTCAAGCCCCACAGGAACACAAGCAGGTTCACAGAGTGGTAGCACAAGGAGTGGAAGCATGAGCACTGCCGCTGTACAAACTAAAACCCAAACGTTGGACGCCGGTGGCTTGTATTACCGCGATCTGAACGAACGTCTGCTGGAACTGGTAAACGAAGGCGCAGAGACTGTCGAAATACTCAATGTGAACGGTCAGCGTTACCTGGGAACCAACCTCCAACGCCCGGTGCGGCTGATCGTCCACGGTATTCCTGGCAATGACCTGGGCGCTTTCATGGACGGCCCGCAAATTACGGTATTAGGCAGCGCTCAGGACGGCTGCGGCAATACGATGAACTCGGGTTCAATTATCATCCATGGCTCAGCGGGCGATATCCTGGGACACTCGATGCGCGGCGGCACTATTCTGGTGAAGGGTAACGTGGGCTACCGCGTTGGCATCCACATGAAAGAATACGAGACCGTCCGACCGGCTATTGTCATTGGCGGCACCGCGCAGCATTTTCTAGGGGAATATATGAGCGGCGGTGTGCTGGTGGTGCTGGGCTTGAACCTGGATAGCGATGAACTGCATCCGACCCATTTTCTAGGCACGGGTATGCATGGCGGCGTGATATTTATGCGCGGGCGTGTAGATGCTTCCTACTTAGGGAAAGAAGTCGGCCAGGAGAAAATGGACGATGCGGATAACTGGCTGCTGCAGCGTTTGGTCCAAGAGTATGCCGATACCTTCAAAGTTGACTCCGAAGGCATCTTTAGTGTACCATTCATCAAATTAGTGCCGCGCACAAAACGCCCTTACGGGCAACTCTATGCCTATTGATGATGGTGTAATGCATGCATCCCTATCTGAACTTGGACTGCGAGCGCGAGACCGCACGTATCTGCCGGTTTATCGCGCAAACGCTTTGCGAAGCACATTGCTCCAAGCTGGTGCTTGGACTTTCCGGCGGAATAGACTCCACCCTGATAGCCACCCTTGCGGTGCGTTGCCTTGGCGCAGAGAACGTGCTGGGTGTGCTGATGCCGTACCGCACATCTAACCCGGATAGCACGGCCCACGGCCTGTTGGCCGCCAAGACATTGCATATCCATCCGCGGCGTTTTGAGATAACGCTCATGGTAGAAGCGCTCAGCAAGGCCAACCCGCATATGAGCGCTTTGCGTATGGGCAATATTATGGCGCGCTGCCGGATGACCGTGCTCTATGATTGTTCAGCCGATTTCGGCGGATTGGTCGCTGGCACAAGCAACCGCACCGAAACGCTGCTTGGTTACTTTACCTTGTACGGCGATAGCGCCGCGGCGCTCAAGCCGATCGCCCATCTATATAAATGCCAGGTCAGGCAGTTGGCGGCTTACTTGGGATTACCGCAGGTGATTATAGATAAGGCTCCCAGCGCCGACCTCTGGGAAGGGCAAACCGACGAAAGTGACCTGGGCTTTACCTATGACCAGGCTGACGAAGTGCTGTATTTGCTAAGCGAATGCCACTGGAGTATCGCTCAGGTTGCTGCGGCAGGCATCGGTGCGGAGATAGCCCAAGCTGTCGCCAAGCGCATGGCAGCGAATGCTTTCAAGCGCGCTGAACCAGCCGCGTTAATCCCTGATAATCCACTGGCACAATCACCAGCGGCAGTGCGGTGAATATGCTTAAAAATAAAGGACTACTGGCTCTCGAGGATGGCAGCACCTATGCAGGCGAATCGGTTGCCGCAGCGGGCGAATGGGTGGGCGAGATTGTCTTTAACACCTCGATGATGGGCTATCAGGAGATCATCACCGACCCCTCCTATTGGGGACAGATGGTGGTCTTCACCTACCCGCATATCGGCAATGTCGGCGTCAACGAACAGGATGTCGAATCCAGGCAGCCATATGTGCGCGCTGTGATTGCCCGCCAAATTTGTAAACAACCTTCCAATTGGCGCGCTACCAGCTCACTTCCCGCTTATTTATGTCAAGCGGGTGTGCCCGCCCTATCGGGGATAGACACCCGCAGCTTGACGCTAAGGCTGCGCACCAAGGGCGTTATGCGGGCAGCCATTTCTACCGTTCGTTTCGAGCCGGAGCGGCTCATCGAGATGGCGCGCAATGCGCCGGATATGAGCGCACTGGAGCCGGCCGATGAGGTAACCTCCGCTATAGTGAACCGCTGGACGGAAGCTATCCCGGAAGCCTGGCAGCCGGTAGTGCGCACGAGCTGCAAAGCTCCCCTGGTTGTAGTGCTTGATTGCGGCACAAAGCGCAATATCATGCGCTGCCTGGTTACCTTCGGGGCGCAGGTTACGACAGTGCCTGCTTCCACATCGGCTGAACGTATCCTGGCGCTCAAACCGGATGGCGTGCTGGTGAGCAACGGGCCGGGCGATCCCACGAGTTGGCTGCCGACCGTTGAGACCATCCGCCAATTGATTGGGCGGGTGCCTCTCTTTGGATTATGTCTCGGACATCAGCTTATCGCCCTAGCCTGCGGTGCACGTACTTATAAATTGCCGTTCGGGCACCACGGCAGCAATCATCCAATCCAACCTGTGGGCGGCGGCCTGGTTGAGATAACAGCTCAGAATCATAACTATGTGGTGAGCGGCGATTCTATCGCCAACTCTCCCCTGGAAGTAACCTACCGCAATCTGAACGACGGCACTATCGAGGGCCTGCGTTCTGCTGCGCTGCACATTACGACCGTTCAACACCACCCCGAGGCTTCGCCAGGGCCGCACGATAGCCGGCACCTGTTAGCTGAATTTGTAAACTCGCTTGGTGAAGCTTAGCTGTAACACCCTTAGGAAATTGTATGCCTAAACGAAATGACCTGCACAGGATTCTGATAATCGGCTCCGGCCCGATCGTCATCGGCCAAGCTTGTGAGTTCGATTATTCCGGGACACAGGCCTGTAAAGCCCTGCGCGAAGAGGGCTATCAGACGGTGCTCGTGAACTCGAATCCTGCTTCGATTATGACCGATCCCGAGATTGCCGATATCACCTACATTGAGCCATTGACGTCTCAGGTACTGGAGCGCATCATCGCCCAAGAACGGCCTGATGCCTTATTATCGACGATGGGCGGGCAGACTGCGCTCAACCTCGCGACCGAGTTGTTCCGCTCCGGCGCACTGGAACGCTACCACGTCGAGCTAATCGGCGCCAACGCGCACTCGATCGAGTTGGCCGAGGACCGCGAGCTGTTCAAGCGCACCATGCTGGGGGCCGGACTGGATGTCCCGCGCAGCTTTTCCATCACCACGCCCGAAGAGGCGCGGATGGTGCTCGCGCAGGTCGGTTTGCCGGCCATCATCCGTCCTTCGTTTACCCTGGGCGGCACGGGGAGCGGCATCGCCTATAACCGTGAGGATTATGACGAAATGATTGACCACGGCCTGGAGCAAAGCCCGGTGCACCAGGTGCTGGTTGAGGAATCGGTTATCGGTTGGAAAGAGATCGAGATCGAAGGCATGCGCGATGCGGACAGCAACTTTGTTGTCGTCTGCACAATCGAGAATATGGACCCGATGGGGGTTCATACGGGCGACAGCATCACGGTAGCGCCCATTCAGACGTTGACCGATAAGGAGTACCAGGTACTGCGCGACCAAACTCGCATCATCATGGAATGCGTCGGAGTAGAGACCGGCGGATCCAATGTCCAGTTCGCCATCCACCCCGAGACGGGGCGCACCGTCGTCATCGAGATGAACCCACGCGTCTCGCGCAGTTCAGCCTTATCCAGCAAAGCTACCGGCTTTCCGATAGCCAAAATCGCTGCCAAGCTGGCCGTCGGCTACCGTTTGCCCGAAATCAGAAACGACATCACGCGCGAGACGCCGGCCTCTTTCGAGCCGATGCTGGATTATGTGGTGGTCAAGATTCCACGTTGGAATATGGAGAAATTCCCGCAGGCTGACGCGACACTCGGCACGCAGATGAAGTCGGTCGGCGAGGTGATGGCGATTGGCCGCACCTTTGGCGAGGCGCTCAATAAAGGTCTCTGCGCTCGTGAAGACAGCCGCGACGGCATCTTTGACCGTGAGGCCGCTAATGCTTCGCTGGAAGAGATCCGGCGGCACTTGATAGTGCCTAACCCGGAGCGTGTCTTTTATATTGTGCCGGCCCTCGATGCCGGATTGAGCATTGCTGAAATTAACGAGCTTGCGCACATCGACCCCTGGTTCCTGCGCGAGATTGACTCCATGCGCGAGCTGCGCGATCAGATTAGCGGAGCGCCCCTGGAATCCATTGATGCGGATATGTTGCGCACACTCAAACGCGCCGGATTTGCTGACCGATTGATTGGGCGTCTCGTTTCCCCCAAGCTGCCCGAACTCGAGGTGCGCGCCTACCGCAAGAGATTAGGCATCCTGCCGGTCTATTCGCGTGTAGATACTTGCGCCGCCGAGTTCCCGGCGCACACCCCCTATCTCTACAGCAACTATGAATCGGTATGTGAAGCCGACCCAAGCAGTGCACGCAAGATAATCGTCCTCGGCAGCGGACCAAACCGCATCGGGCAGGGCATCGAATTCGATTATTGCTGTACCCACGCCGTCAAGGCCTTCCGCGAGATGGGTTTTGAGACCACCATGATTAACTGCAACCCGGAAACGGTCTCTACCGATTATGATGAAAGCGACCGGCTCTACTTTGAACCGCTGACCCTGGAGCATATCCTCAATATCTGCGACCTCGAGCACCCCGAGGGTGTAGTCGTGCAATTCGGGGGGCAGACGCCGCTCAAACTGGTGGGCAAGCTGGCCGCGGCCGGTGTGCCTATCCTGGGGACCTCGCCGGAGGGGATCGACCTGGCGGAGGATCGCGAGCGATTCGGCGCGCTGATGCAAGAGATTGGCCTGCCGATGCCTGACCATGGCTGCGCTCGTTCGCCCGCTGAAGCCTTCGAGGTTGCCAGCAGTATCGGTTACCCGGTCATCGTGCGGCCTTCTTATGTCTTGGGCGGCCGGGCAATGGCCATCGTATATACTCCCCAGGATTTGGAGCAGTATATCCGCTCTGCAGTGCAGGTAGCCGAGGATACGCCGATTCTAATCGATAGATTTCTCGAGGATGCTTTCGAAATGGATGTGGACTGCGTCTGTGATGGGAAGGACGTCCGCATTGCCGCCATTATGGAGCAGATCGAGCTGACCGGCGTGCACTCTGGTGACAGCGCCTGTGTGATTCCAACCGTCATGGTGGGCGAAGAGGCGCTGCAGACGCTGCGCGACTATACGCGGCGCCTGGCTCAGGCGCTCAAGACTGAGGGCTGCCTCAATATCCAGTATGCGATGAAAGATGGCACCGTATACGTCATCGAAGCTAATCCGCGCGCTTCACGGACTGTGCCGTATGTCAGCAAGGCTACCGGCGTCACCTGGGTGCGGGTAGCTTGTGAGATCCTGGCCGGGCACATGCTGCAAGAGATGCATGTCCCTGATGAACCGCTGTTGCACGGACATTTTTGTAAGGAAGTCGTCATGCCGTTTCTCAAATTCCCCGGTGAGCCTGCCATCCTGTTGCCCGAGATGCGCAGCACCGGTGAGGTGATGGGCATGGACGAAAGTTTTGGTATGGCCTATGCCAAGGCGCAGATGGCGGCCGGCAACTCGCTGCCGACGCGGGGCACGGTGTTTCTTTCGGTTAACAACCACGATAAGCAGAACCTGCTGCCAATCGCGCAGAAACTGGCAGCCCTTGGCTTCAAGATGGTCGCCACTCGCGGGACTGCCCAGGCTTTGCGTACGGCAGGGCTGGATGTCGCCACCATCCTCAAAGTTAGCGAAGGCCGTCCGAACGGTGTTGATTTGATAATCAACGGTGAAATCGACTTGGTCATAAATACACCGCTGGGCAGCCGGGCCTTTGGTGACGAGCACCTGCTGCGCCAAGCAGCGATAAACCACGGCGTGCCTGTACTGACAACTTTGTCAGGAGCACATGCGGCGGCGATGGCAATCGAGAGTTTGCGCAACGGTCGTGTTGAGGTAAAGAGTCTGCAGGAGCACATGCGGGAACGGATTGGCGGTTAATGCCTCCTTCAGAAGCGGTTGTTACGGTTCGCGACATCATACACCTGGCGCTGCCTTCTGGGACTACTGTCGCCGGCGGGAGCTCGGCGCTCGAGCATAAGGTTGAGTGGGTAACCTCGCTGCGTGCAGCGTTTCCCCTGTTTGGCTCGCTGGATAGCGGCTATCTGGCGATTGCCAGGCTGAGCCTGGCTCGCGGCCTGGATAACCGGATTACTCCGGCTTATCTGATTGCCGAGCTACACCGCGTCGAGGCGGCCGCCCTGGTTGTCGATGAACCCATCTCTGAGCAGGATGCTCATTTAGCTGATGAGTTTGCTCTCCCCGTTATCTGTCTCCCTCCCGCCAGCGATCTGTATGAGATTGAGCGCAGCGCTCTGCGCACCATTATCGACCGCGAGGGTCAGATAACCCGACGCGAACTAGAGATACGCCAGCGTCTGTACGCAGTATTCGAGCGCGGCGGAATAGAGTCACTCCTCGCTGAAGCCGCTGCAATCTGCGGTGGCAGATGGGTGCTATATACCCCCAACCACTCCCGTGTGGCATCCGCTGGCAGCGGCAGCCAGCCGCAGGAGCAGCAATACCTCGTTTCTGTCGCCGGACGTACCCATGGTCAGCTTTCGGTATTTTTGGAGCATACGCCAACCAATTTAACCGAACAAATCACGGTTCGTCAGACGGTTGATATTTGCGGGATCGCTCTGGTGGAGCTAACCGCCCGACGTGAAGCTGAGGAACGCTTCGGCGCCGAATTGATCGAGCAACTCCTGAACAATACGGAGGATGGAGCGACCATTACCAAGCGGTTAGAGCGGCTCGGTCTATCGGTAATAGATAACAATTGCAGTATCGCCGCCGTGCTGGGCGGAGTTGGCGACCATGCTGCAGCAGCCAGCGAGGATGTCGCTTTTCGCCTGGTCAATATCAGCAAGCAGGATGGCGCTCAGGCTATTGCGGCCCCGTATCGGCATCTGATTGTCGTGATAATGAGCACGAAAAACCAGATGCCGGATCGTACCAGCCATCGGTGGCTGCAGCAGGCATTCGAGCCGACCAGCGCAGACTGCATGGTCGGCGTGGGACGCTGCTTGCACGGAGTAGCGGGGATTCGCCAATCCGTGCTGCAAGCGATTGATGCCTGGGATCTTGGGCAGTATATCAAGACTACCAGCGGTCCGTTTTACTACGAGGAACTCGGATTGTACCGTTTACTCGCCCGGCTGCGGGGTAACGATGAGATGCACCGCTTTTACCAGGAAACCTTGGGAGCGCTGGCTGATTATGACAAGCGCCACAATGCCGAACTCGTACATACGCTTGCAGTCTTTTTTGAACAGAACGCGAACGCCAGCCAAGCCGCACGCGCTCTCTACATTCACCGCAACACGCTTAATTACCGCTTACAGAGAATCTGTGAAATCACTGGGCTCAACCTTGAGGATCCTGAAGCTCGCTTAGCGTTTCAAATTGCCCTAAAAATTCACCGAATATCTGCCTAGTTGGGCATCTTGCACAAATACTCGCCGGCTATACTGTCATACTTGCCCGATGTGAAAGCGTTTCGAATCGTATATATTCTTTAGCGTAACTTGCCTTACGCGCCATGCTGCAATGGGGAGTTGCTGTAATGTTTTACTCCGTAAATCAAGTGCTCCAGCTCGTACAGGAAGGAGAAATTCAGTTTATTAACTTGCAATTCTCCGACATTGTTGGGCTGCTCAAGAGCATCACATTGCCTGCCAAGCAGCTCGAACAAGCTTTTACAAACGGAGTCTGGTTCGATGGCTCCTCGATTGAAGGATTTGCGCGCGTCAGTGAGAGCGATATGTTCCTTGTGCCGGATCCTGCCTCGTTCGCCATCATCCCTTGGCGAGATGGGGCTCATAAAACCGCCCGTTTGATTTGTAACGTATATACGCCGGATGGCGATGAGTTTATTGGCTCACCGCGCGGCGCCTTGAAGCGCACCGTAGCCGAAGCCGCCAAGTTAGGTTACTCGTACCAAGTTGGCCCAGAGTATGAGTTCTTTTTGTTTGGCACCGATGACAATGGCGATCCAGATCCGGATGTTATCCATGACCATGCCGGCTATTTTGATTCCACTGCTGACAGGGCGACCCTGGTCAGGCAAGATATGATAAACGCTCTGGAAGCGTTAGGCATCGAGGTCGAGACCGGACACCACGAGTGTGCGCCCGGGCAGCATGAAATCGATTTTAGGTACAGTGATGCCTTGTCCGCTGCGGATAATTCGATTACTTTCAAATACGTTCTCAAAACAATCGCACAAAAGCATAATTTATATGCTTCATTTATGCCTAAACCACTGATGTCTGTGCCGGGCTCGGGCATGCACTGTCATCAAAGTCTGTGTTTTTTAGAGACCGGCAGCAATGCCTTTGCCGATGCTGCCGACCCCTATGGCTTATCGAAAACAGCCAAGCAGTTTATCGCCGGCCAGCTTGCGCATGCGCGCGGCATGTCGGCAATTGTTGCCCCTTTGGTGAACTCTTATAAGCGCCTTGTGCCAGGCTATGAGGCACCTATTTATGTGAGCTGGGCGCGCATTAATCGTTCGGCGCTGATTCGCGTCCCGCGCTCCAATAATAGTAACGTGCGCTTGGAGTTGCGCTGCCCTGACCCCAGTTGCAACCCATATTTGGCGTTGGCCGTCATGCTGGCAGCCGGGTTGGATGGAATTGTCAACGATTTACCGCTGCCTGACCCAACCGAAGAGGATTTATTCGAATCCGAATGGGCCCGCCACGGGCTACAGATGTTACCCCGCACACTGCGGGAAGCGCTGGATGAGCTGGAGCGAGACACCGTTATCCAGCAAGCACTGGGGCCGCATATCCTTGAGCGTTTTGTGGATGCTAAAACGCAGGAATGGGAGGATTATCGTGTTGATGTGAGCTCTTGGGAGCGCAACCGTTACTTGAGGATTTTCTAACGTTATCAGAGTGAATCCTGGGATTAGTTAGGTATACCTGATATTGGATAGCAGACAATGGGCTTAATGACGTTATTTATTATTTTTCGCATGGGAGGGATCTAGATGCCAGGTTCTGTAAAGGATGTTTTAGAATTGGGTAAAAGCGTCAAGATGGTGGACATCCGCTTCACTGATTTGCCGGGTGTTTGGCAGCATTTTACCATTCCTGTTAACCGCCTGGATGAAGACTTGTTTACAAATGGAATAGGTTTTGACGGTTCGTCGATCCGCGGCTTTAAGGAGATTCACGAATCCGATATGCTGCTTATGCCGGATCCAGCCAGCGCGTTCATCGACCCGATTTTTGAGGTGCCAACCCTGGATATCGTCTGTGACGTCTACGACCCGGTTACGCTCCAACCATACGGCCGCGACCCGCGCTATGTAGCTCGCAAGGCCGAGGCTTATCTCAAGCAGACCGGCATCGCCGACTCAGCCTATATGGGGCCTGAGGCTGAGTTCTTTATCTTCAGTGATGTACGTTACGGCGTTGAATCAAATTCTGCCTTCTACCGTATTGACAGCCCTGAAGGCTGGTGGAATTCAGCCAGCGAAGAAGGCACCCACCTGGGCGGACAGATTCCACCCAAACGCGGCTATTTCCCCGTCCCACCTACCGACACCCTGCAGGATGTCCGTAGCAAGATGGTGCTGGCCTTGATGGCCAGCGGCATGGAGATAGAGATTCATCATCACGAAGTCGCTACGGCCGGTCAATCAGAAATTGGCCAAAAGTTCAATACGCTGCTCAAATCTGCTGACGGCGTGATGAAATACAAATACATCATCAAGAACGTAGCGCGCCAAAACGGGCTCACCGCGACATTTATGCCCAAGCCGCTCTTTGGCGATAACGGCAGTGGGATGCACACCCACCAAAGCTTGTGGAAGAAGGGCGTCAATCTCTTTTACGACGAAGCCGGTTACGCCCAACTCTCCGACTATGCCCGCTGGTATATCGGCGGCCTGCTCAAACACGCCCCTGCGCTGTTAGCTTTTACATCGCCAACCACCAACTCCTACCGCCGCTTGGTGCCTGGTTTTGAAGCGCCGGTTATCCTGGCATATTCACAGCGCAACCGTTCGGCCGCCTGCCGTATTCCAGTGTATTCCAAGAGTCCCAGCGCCAAACGCGTCGAGTTCCGCCCGCCCGACCCGAGCTGCAATCCTTACCTGGGCTTTGCCGCGATGTTAATGGCCGGCCTGGATGGCATCCAGAACCGCATCGACCCCGGCGAACCGATGGATAAAGATCTCTACGGCCTAAAGCCGGAGGAACTCGAGGCAATCCGGCAGGTGCCCGGTTCACTCACTGCCGTACTCGATGCTGTTGAGGCCGACCACGACTTTTTGACCAAGGGAGATGTCTTCACGGAGGATTTGATCGAGACATGGGTAAGCTACAAGCGCGAAGTCGAAGCTGCACCCATGAGCCTGCGCCCGCATCCTTATGAGTTTATGCTCTATTACGATATTTAGGTCTTAGCTGCAATCCTCCTCCACACAAGCCGGGCTTAGCCTGGCTTGTGTGTTTTTGCGTGATGCCTAAACTAAACCCATAACTCACAGGATTACAGCATCAATGGCAGACTGGCTCGATCCGCGTTTGGAACCTGTTCTAGAGCGTTTATTACGTTCTATCCCATCTGCGGCTATCCCAGATAGATGGGCAGCTACACTAGTACATGCTCTGAGTACTACCGCTAACCCTGAACGCGCCCTGCTGAATCTGGATACGTTCAGCCAAAGCGTCGGCGATGCGGCCGCATTCTGGTCCGAGCTGGCAACAAGTCCTCGTCTACTGCAGATACTGCTTAGCCTGTTTGCCGGCAGCCAGCACCTCTCGCAGGTATTGATCCGCCACCCAGAATACTGGCCGCGCCTGGTACAGATCCCGTCGCTCGCTCATGCGGTAGTCCTGCAGCAATATCTGGATGAATTGCAGGTCTATCAGGAATCTGCGGATGACCAGTTACTATCGCAAAACCTCTGCCGTTGGCAGGGATGGGAAATGCTGCGCATCGGGCTGTGCGATCTGGCTGGTCTGATGGATCTGACTGCCGTCACGACTCAGCTATCCCTTCTGGCGGAGAGCCTGGTGCGCATTTGCCTGCAGAGGAACCTGAAAAACGAGGCGGCCCAAGGTTTCGTCATCTTGGCATTGGGCAAGTTGGGCGGCCAGGAACTCAACTACAGCTCTGATATTGACCTGATCTGCTTATCTGAGCATGACACAATTGCTTACGTGCGGGCGGCTGAGCAGGCCGTGCACTTGCTCAGTCAAGTTACCAGCGAAGGTTTTCTTTACCGAGTGGATATGCGTCTGCGTCCCTGGGGGCAGTCGGGCTCTTTAGTGCCGACGCGAGCTGCCTATACCCGCTACCTGAAGCAGAGCGCCCGCTTGTGGGAGAAACAGGCTCTGCTCAAAGCGCGTCCAATTGCCGGCGATTTAGCTTTTGGCGCCGCCTTTCTGGCAGAGACCCAGCCGCTTCTGATGAGCTGCGACAACGAGGCTATTCGCAGCGATGTGCGCGAGATGAAGCAGAAAATCGAGGATGACCTGGCAGAGCACGGCCGCGCCTGGGGCGAAGTCAAACTAGGGCGCGGCTCTATACGCGATGTTGAGTTTGTTACCCAGTATCTGCAGTTGACGCACTGCGGTAAACATCCTGCCATATTGGGTGGCAACACGGTGAATGTCCTCAAACAGTTGAGAGACGAGAAAATTATCACCTCGCACGATTACCGTGTTCTGGTCGAAGGATACACTTTTTTACGGCCGCTGGAGCATTACCTGCAGATGACGGATTACCGCCAGGTTCACATACTTCCGCAGGAGCAGCATGAACTCGATGCCCTGGCACGCCGGCTCGGATTCCGCGGCGCCAAGGCGGGTGAAGTGCTGCTTGCCCGGTATCATGAGCATTCTGAAGCGATTCGCGCCGTTTATGAGCAGCAGCTATACGGCAAGGAGGCCGCTATGACAGCTCAGCATAATGCTCTCGAACCCCTCGTACGCCGCCACCTCGAAAGGCTTAGCCCCTTCTATCTAGAGACGTTTACCGCCGTCGAAATCCAGCACCATGCCGAGTTAATCGAAAGGTTGAATGAACATAACCTTGTGGAGGTCGAAGCAACAGTAAACCGTGATAGCCAGGTCGCTCTGACGATTGTGGGGTATGACTTCCCCGGCGAATTGTCGCTGATTTGCGGCTTGCTTTTCGTACATGGCTTTAGTATCAGTGATGGCAACATATTCACCTACGAACCTGCTGAAAACCACCACGAAGAGCTTTCTCGTGAAGAGCAGCGTCGTAAAATCGTCGATGTCCTGAATGTTACCGAAATACACCCAAGCGGCATAGCCGATATCTGGCAGCGTTACCATGACGATCTCGAGGCGCTTCTGGCTCAAGTGGAACATGGCAATTCATTGGCCGTACAAGCGGATTTAGCCAGTCGTATTGCGGTTGCCTTACCACCTGCCAATGAGGCCGACATTCATCTGCATCCAATCGAGGTCCGCATCGACAACACTTCATCGGAGCGCTATACCTTGCTGCATATCGAGGCGGCCGATACGATGGGCTTCTTATACGAGCTGACTAACGCCCTGGCCTTGATGGGTTACCAGATCTCATTGGTGACGGTGGATTCAACCGGGCAGCGCGCGCATGATATTATCTACCTTACGGATGCTGCCGACCGTAAGGTAACCAGCAAAACCCGCAAGAACGAACTGACCACAGCAGTCATATTGATCAAACACTTTACCCATCTGCTGCCAAGGTCGCCTAATCCGGAATCGGCCCTGCTGCATTTCCGCGAGTTAGTGGCAGAATTGATGCGCCGCCCCGACTGGATGCATGAGCTATCCTCTCTGGAAAGTCCGGATGTCCTCGCTGTCCTGACTAAATTGCTGGGCGTGAGCGACTTTCTATGGGATGACTTCCTGCGCCTGCAGTATGACAGCTTGTTCCCTTTGCTAAACGATATCAACGAGTTAAATGCAGTCAAGACGCCGCCCGAGCTCGAGGCTGAACTGTGCGCCTTGCTGGACGCTGCGCCTGACTATGCGGCCAAACGCGAGGCACTCAACCGCTTCAAAGACCGCGAGATGTTCCGCATCGACTTGCGCCACATCCAGGAGTTAGTCGGCAGCTTTGCCCAGTTCGCCCATGAGTTGACCGACCTGGCTGACGTCGTTATCCGCACAGGTATTGAGCTGTGTATCGAGCGGGTAGCGGGCCAATACGGCGAGCTGCGTGATGCAACAGGCAACCTTGTGCCCTGGTGCTTGAGTGCGTTGGGCAAGTGCGGCGGCCGTGAGCTCGGCTATGCCTCTGATATCGAGCTGCTCTTTATCTATTCCGGCATAGTGTCTCCCAACTTGGCCATTTCAGCGAACGAGTATTACAACAAGGTTATCGTAGAGCTGCTCAACCTGATCCAAAGTAAGCATGAGGGTATATTCCATATCGACTTGCAGCTTCGGCCGTTCGGGAGCGCCGGCAGCATCGCCGTGCCGCTGGAATCCTTCCAGCGCTATTACGCTCCGAATGGGGCTGCCTGGCCGTATGAGCGCCAGGCGTTAATCAAGCTGCGGCCCCTCGCCGGCGACTCGGCATTGGGAGAGCAACTGCTCGGGTTGCGCGACCAGTTTGTCTTTCGCTCGGAATCGCTGGATATCCAGGCAATCAGGGCGATGCGCGAACGTCAGGTTCGCCAATTGGTGGCGGGGGGTACGCTTAACGTCAAGTTCAGCCCAGGCGGCACTGTCGATGCCGAATATCTTGTACAGACGCTGCAGATTCGCTACGGCCAGCATAACCCCGAGCTGCGCCTGGCAAACACCCTCGACGCGATGGGCGCTTTACATCAGGCCGCTATTCTGACGGATGACCAATACGCGCAGCTTCAGGAGAGCTACATTTTCCTACGGCGTATGGTGGACTCGCTGCGCATGGTGCGCGGCAATACGCGCGACCTGACAGTGCCGGAGCCGGGCAGCGATGAATACGCTTACCTGGCCCGGCGTATGGGGCTTCATCGCGACATAGATAAACTGGGCGCTCATATAGCGGAAGCGATGAGCACTATCCAGCGCTTGCAGGCGCAGTTGTGGGCTGCATCTACCCTTTAGCCGTGCTACTTTTTCCCGGATTCCTTACGCCAGCGTTCGATATCTTCTTTAGGAGTAACTTTAGGATGCATCGGCGCCGGCAGTTCGTCGTCCGCAGCGCTGCCGGCCGCTCCTGCGATGGCGAAGCGGGAGACGACTTTATTAGCACATCCTCCGCACTTGGGACAGACCGCCGTATCTGTCTGGGCGGAGTTGCTGCTCAGCTTTACCAGTGCATCGAAGCGAGCACTACACTGCGTACAGACATAATCATAGATAGGCACAATTCCCTCCATTCCTGTGCACAAACATCAATCGCGCGGCAGCCGCAAAAACGGCAGCGTCGTAACGGCTTGTAAAAGCCCGCCGATGAGTATGGCCGAGCGCAGCCCGAGCGTATCACTTAGCGCAGCGCCAATTAAGGGGCCAATAAAGACGGCCAGGTTCGCCTCAATGCTCCAGAAAGCGGCGAAAAGCGGCTGCCGTTCGGCTTGGCAAGCTCCCAGCATCAGGTCAAAGAGCCCCACATCAATCCCCGATGCAGTCATACCCCAGAGCAGCGCGACCGGTAAGATCCAGATGGCACTGGGTAGAAAGGAACTGATAATCACGTAGGCTGCCAAACCCAGCGCTGATATAAATAACACCTTGCGGTGTCCGATGCGGTTAGCAATCCGTCCCCAAAGCATATAACCGACCACGAGAGCGCCATAGCCAACGGTGCCGCGTAATCCGATCAAGGTATCCGGAGCGCGCAGTTCATTTACCCACAGCAGCGTAAATAGAGGAACGGGCATATTAAGAGCCACCCGATAGAGAAAGGTGGCTAACAGATAAACCACGAACGGTTTGTGACTAAACACCGGTCGAAAATAGTTGCGGACACGCTCTCGCCAGGGAGCTCCGCGCTGCGGTTTGATTACCTGGATAGGCGCGATTTTTATCCGGGCAAAGAATATCGGGTCGATCACCGCTACCGCAAACGAGATAAAGAAGACCAACTGATAGTTGAAAGGGAAAGCAACATGGTCAAGCAGCCAACCAAAAAAGGCGCTCGATACTGCCATTACCAGGCTCATCAAGGCCCAGCGAGTGCCGTTGAGCTGAGCCCGGCGCTGCGGCGATACCGCCCGTGCCATGACAGCCGTCCAGGCCGGGATAGTAACCGCTTCTGCGAGGACCTTGAAAGACCACAGGATAATCAGCACAATCGGCAGGTAGCCTACCGGGACAAAAAAGGGCGCTACGGCACAGAGCAGGTAACCGAGCAACACCAACGATATCCAAGTAACCCGCACTTTGACCTGGTTTTCCTGGCGTTCGGCGATAACCGCACCCGGAATCAGGAATATGACGGCGACCAGAGCAGGGCCTGAAGTCAGCCAGCTCACCATCGCAGAGTTCGCGCCCAGACGCGCCAAAAAGACAGGTAAAAATGCAACAATGCCGCCGGAAGCTACTCCCACCATGGCGGTATTCAGATACAACAAGCGCATATTGCGCTCTTCCTGGTTCTGAGGGTGCAGCAGCAATATGCGGCTCAAGCCAGCTTTGAGATAATTCAAAGCGTGTGAAATCGAGAATGCCAAAGCGTTTGCTCCATACTGTGCTAGGCTGGTAAAATAATCTATACACAGCCCGGTGGTCACTCACGAGATGCGACACACACGGCGTATCATTATACTCACAATACTCGAAACGAGGTACTAGTTAACGATGCAGGTATTTGAGACAACTTTATCTGGCGTCAAAATCATCGAGCCGAAAGTTTTCCCGGATGCGCGCGGATTTTTCTTTGAGAGTTACAACAAACGTGACCTGGCCGCCTGCGGGATCACCACCGACTTTGTACAGGATAATCACAGCCATTCGCAGTATGGGACGCTGCGCGGCATGCATTTTCAGCTTGCGCCGGGCCAGGCCAAGTTGGTGCGCATAGTAGTGGGCGAAGTGTATGACGTAGTCGTTGACTTACGGCGCAATTCGGCCACTTTTGGGCAATGGTACGGGATCACGCTTTCAGCCGAAAACAAGCGGATGCTCTATATTCCTGTCGGCTTTGCCCACGGGTTCTGTGTGCTCAGCCAACACGCCGAGTTCCTTTACAAGGTTTCCAGCTACTATGACCCGCAGGCCGAACGCGGGTTGGCCTGGGACGACCCGGAGGTGGGGATTACCTGGCCGATCCAACAGCCGCTGCTCTCCGCACGCGACCAGGCACACCCCGGGTTACATGGTATTCCGCTCAGCGAACTGTTTTAGCAACTAACTATCGCCTATACCAGGGCACAGGGCAGTTCGGTGGGCTTGTGCACCCCCTGCTGGGTAATGATGGCCTTGATCAGGTGCGCCGGCGTTACATCAAAGGCCGGGTTGCGCGCTTGTGCCCCTTGGTGTGACATGCGCACACGCGTCAATTCACCACGGTCATCCCGCCCGACCACATACAGCACCTCATCCTGGCTGCGTTCCTCGATGGGGATGTCATCGCCGCTGGCGCACGCCAGATCAATCGTGCTCATCGGGGCTGCCACGTAAAACGGCACCTGGTTGGCCGCTGCGCACACGGCCTTTTCATAGGTGCCGATTTTATTGGCAGCATCGCCGTTGCGCGCGATACGGTCGGCGCCCACAATCACCAGGTCAACCTCGCCGCGGTGCATCAGGAAGCCGGCGGCGTTATCCGCGATTATGGTGTGCTCGATACCCTCCCCGTTCAATTCCCAGGCAGTCAGCGAAGCTCCCTGGCAGCGCGGACGGGTTTCATCCACCCAGACCGAGACGCGCTTGCCCTGGCGGGCGGCCATATAAATCGGTGCCAGCGCACTGCCCCAATCCACAAATGCCAGCCACCCGGCGTTACAGTGCGTGAGCACGCGCGCGCCGTCTGAGATTAGTTCTGCGCCGTGGCGGCCGATTGCTTCGCCAGCGGCCGCGTTCTCATCCGCCAGGGCTTCGGCAGCCTCAACGGCCAGCAAGCGCGCCTGAGCTGCCGTAGCTCCTTTTAGGGCTGCGGCATACACCCTCTCGATAGCATAGAAAAGGTCCTGCGCAGTCGGGCGGGTTCGGCGCAGCGCCTCTCTGCCGGACTCGATATATGTCATAAAACGGTCGTCATCGGGCGCTTCGAGCACCACCTGCGCCATACCGTAACCGGCAGAGGCGCCGATGGCGCCAGCCCCGCGTACGAGCATACTGCGGATAGCCTCCGCCGTCTGCAGATGGTTCTCCAGCGAACTAAGCTCAAAGCGGTGCGGGATAAGCTGCTGGTTGATCATCCGCACTGTGCGGCCTTCCATCCAGACCGTGCGATAAGGTACGCCGTTGACCTGCATCCTGCTCCAATCTCGTATGGATTATGTAGGAACTAGAAACCCCGCTGCTTGTCGATTTGGTTGAGCAGCGGGAATTCGCTGTTAATGAACCTGCGTAAGTTCGTTTGCATAACGGCATAAAGCTGCTCGAGCTCGTACTGGCTGCCGCCGGCAGTATGTGGCGTCAACTGCAGGTTGGGCAGATCCCAGAGTTCGCTTTCCGGTGGCAACGGCTCGGTCTCGAAAATATCCAGTGCTGCGCCGGCAAGCTTGCCAGTGCGCAGCGCATCCGCCAACGCTCGTTCATCGATGATGCCGCCGCGTGATACGCCAACCAGAAAGGCGCCGTCGCTCATTTGAGCGATTTCCACCGCGCCGATCATGCCGGCAGTGGCCGGAGTATAGGGCACCGTTACGACGCAGTAATCCGATTCGGCCATCAAGGCAGCCAGCCCCCCAATGCCTTCAAGGCGTTCCACATAATCCGGTTTATCGCCAGGATACAGGTCCACCGCAACGATGCGCATATCAAAGCCGGCTGCTCGTTTGGCCACCGCGCGGCCGATAACGCCAAAGCCGATGATGCCAAGAGTAGCTCCGGCTAGCACGCGCAGATTATTGCGTAGCTCAACGGACGCCCAACAGTGCTGCTGCTGCCTGCGGAATGAAGTGCCCAGGCCGCGCGAGAAAAAGAGTATCATGGCCATGGTTTGGTCCGCCAGGCTGGCGCCATGGGTGCCGCGGGCATTGGTGAGCAGCACCTCGCTGGCGACCAATTCAGGAATCTCCATAAAGCCGTTGACGCCGGTGCTGGGCGCTTGAATCCAGCGCAGCCGGCGAGCGCTAAGGAATTCGGCGCGATCGCACCATCCCCACAGGATATCCGCATCTTCCAGCGCCTGCGCAAATGCTACTTTCTCGTAGGCTTCCTGCACCTGCAGCGCAGGGAAGGCCGCCCGCAGTTTAGGGACAACCTTTTCCAGGCCAAGCTGGTTCGGTCCAACTACGATTTTCATAGTATGCTCCTCCATATTGGAGTGTGAAACATACTAGCAGTTTAGCCTGCGTGATCGAAATGGTCAATAGCTCTGCCGTTATGCTTGTGGTACAATAATGGCCGAACCTAAATTGGAGGGATAGATGATAGTCGGTAAGCGCATCACGCTGCGCGCCTGGGAGAAGAGCGACCTCGAAACGTTTACGCGCTGGTTCAACGACCCGGAGGTGACTATTTATTTGGGAAACGCTTATCCCAGCCTTTCGCTAAGCGAAGAGGAGAAATACCTCGCTGAAAACATTAGCCGGCCATATACGTATGCTATTATGTTAAATGATGGCGACAGAATCATCGGCAATTGCGACCTGCATGCGATAAATATGCGCGAACGGACAGCGGAACTTGGCATCGTCATCGGTGAAAAGGAATATTGGAGCCAGGGTTACGGCCGCGAAGCCATCGGTATGTTATTGGAGATTGGATTTGAGCATATCGGGCTCAACCGTATCGGGCTCTATTTGGTGAGCATCAACACACGCGGGTACAGGTGCTACCTGGCATCAGGTTTCAAAGAGGAAGGGCGGTTGCGGCAAAATAGTTATATCCAGGGTAGTTTTCACGACGATATCGTGATGTCGGTGCTTGCCGAGGAATACCGCGCGCGTAAAGCACAGGTTGCAGGAGCAGCCCAGGGATGAAACGGTGCGTCGCCCGGCTGATTGTGGTTTTGGCAGGCACACTGTTGCTGAGCGGCTGCTCCAGCATAGGCCCAGTCCTGGCCTGGCTTGTCCCGCCAACCGCCACCCCGACTGCCACGGCGACGCCAACCATAACACCGACGGCGACCTCAACCCCTACACCGACCAGCACGCCCACGCCGACGGCAACGCCGACGCCCACCCTGCCGCCGCTCCAAATCTACCTGCAGGTCGATCCATCCGAAGTGGCGCAGGGCAAAACGGCGCTAATCTCGGTGGTTACCAACCGACCTTGCCAGGTGACCGGCAGCGCGGGCGAACAGCAGCTTGTCTTTGTGAGTTCCGGCGCCTACAACTACAGGGCTTTCCTGGGCATCTCCCCCATAGCAGACCTGGCTTCCCTGGATATTAACGTGACCGCTCAGGCGCAGGACGGCAGTACAGCCTCGGCCGCTGCGGCTATTTCTATTATCGCCGGCGCCTTTGAGTATGAGGAAATCGACTTTACGCCCGAAGTCGGAGCTTTGCTATCACCCGATATCTCGGTGCCGGAGGCGGAGCGCCTGCAGGCGTTGTTCTCGCTCTCAACTACCAACATCCGCTGGAGCGGCGTATTTACCTGGCCGCATCAGGGACAGATTACTTCTTCCTTCGGCGAGCGCCGGCTGTATGACGGCGAGCTCTCCAGCTACCATGGCGGTCTGGACATCGCCGGAGAAGCTGGTGCACCGGTATATGCTGCTGCCAGCGGTCAGGTCATCCTGGCAGAGCCCCTGCAGGTGCGCGGGAATGCGGTAATCATCGATCATGGCGCTGGCGTCCTGAGCGCCTATTACCATCTGCAGGATATCGTAGTCAGCCCATGGCAGATGGTGAGCCAGGGCGAGTTAATCGGCCATCTCGGCACCACCGGGCTTTCCACTGGACCGCACCTACACTGGGAGATGCGTGTGGCTGGGATGCCGGTTGACCCGCTGGAGTGGACCACACGCTTGATGAGCGCGGGAGATAACTAATATGCCAATCACAAACAAGAAACCCCTTATATATGCCCATCGCGGCGCGCGCGATGTCGCGCCCGAAAACACACTGGCAGCCTTCAAGGCAGCCGTGAGTGCGCAAGCGGACGGCGTCGAGTGCGATGTCTCGCGTTGCGCGACAGGCGAAATCGTTATTCTGCACGACGATAGGCTCGACCGCACTACCAACGGCGTGGGCTTGCTCAGCCAGATCGCTTTCCAGGCACTGCGTCAACTCGACGCGGGCGCCTGGTTTGCGCCCGAGTTTACCGGCGAAAGACTGCCCACCCTCGAAGAGCTGCTGAACCTTGCAGGGAACAGCCTGCGCCTGAACATCGAGATCAAGGGGATGAGCGAGCAAGATGACGGCCTCGAGGTCGAGATTGCCGGCTTGCTGAGGCAGCACGGCCAACAAGACTCGACGATTATCTCATCCTTTAATCCGTTTGCGCTCAGGCGCATGCACACCGCTGATCCCGAGATTGGCTGCGCCCTGCTGTACACGCAGGATTCCCCTATCTATCCGCTGCTGCCGGCTGTGATCGATAAACTGACCCTCAAAGCGCTGCATCCCGAGTTCTCGTTAGTTGATGAAGCGTATGTGACGCGCGCACACAAGCGGGGTTATCTGGTGAATGTATGGACGGTGAACGAGCAGGATGATATGCTGAGGATGATTAACTTGGGCGTGGATGGGATTATTACCGACCATCCTGCCTTATTGCGCAAGCTGCTGGTTGCGAGGAGGTAAATATGGCTGAGCATGCGCTGGTTCAACTGGCGCGCAAAACTATCGAGCTGTATGTGCGCGAACACAAAGTGCTGACGCCGCCGACCGAGCCGACCCCGGAGATGCGTCAACGCGCAGGAGTGTTCGTCTCGCTGCACCGCCAAGGCGAGCTGCGCGGCTGCATCGGCACGATCGAGCCAACGCAGGCGGACGTCGCCCGCGAAGTCATCGCGAACGCCATCAGCGCCGCCACGCGCGACCCACGCTTTACGCCGATGCGCGCGAATGAACTCGCCGACCTGGATATCTCCGTCGATGTGCTGACGGCTCCAGAAGCTATTGACTCGCCCGATGAGCTGGACCCCAAGCGCTACGGCGTGATTGTAGCGTCGGGCGGCCGGCGCGGTTTGCTGCTGCCGGATTTGGAGGGCGTTGACACCGCTGAGTACCAGATCCAAATTGCCTTGCGCAAGGCGGGAATCGGCCGCAACGAGGCCTACAAGCTCTCGCGCTTCGAGGTAATCCGCTACCACTAGGCAGTCATCCATATATCTGAAACAGTTAATCTCCAGCCAGCTTTGGACGATTTCATTCCTGCTGGAGCAGAACAACCTCAACTGTTTTGGGCGCGAGTTCCGTAAAGCGCCTGACGTCTTCGGGATTGCCGACGATGGCGCCGTAATGCATCGGGATGCCGTATTTTGGCTTGATTACCCCCAATGCCCGCGCCGCTTCCGCTGCATCCATCGTATATTTGCCGCCGATCGGCAGCAAAGCCGCGTCGCAGCGTATGCTCGCCATCTCAGGGATCAGATCGGTATCGCCAGCGTGATAGATACTTACCCCGGCAAGCGTCAATACGTACCCCACATAGTTCGATGAACGCGGATGAAAGGCTTTATGCAGGTTATAGGCCGGCACGGTCTCCACCACCGCCGCACCCACAATCAGCTTTTCACCTGGTTCTACAGCCTGTAAATGCCCCTTGAGCTCCGGCGAGCCCTTGCCGGCATACAGGATCGCCGTATCCGGCTTGGTGATCGCCCGGATATCGGCGGGCGAGAGGTGATCGTGATGGTCATGCGTGATCAAGACAAGGTCCGCAGGAACCGGACGCCTAAGGTTCCAGGGGTCGATGTAAACCACCATGCCGCCCAGCTCAATGCGAAAGCTGGCGTGACCCAACCAGTGAATGCCGTCCAACATATATGCCTCCTATTCAGGGAGATGTGTTATTTCGCTGTGTGCTTTAAGTGTAGCCGTAATAATAGAGCAGTTCAAATGCAGGCCACTTGGATTGGTTGTCTTGTCTAGTCACCCGCCTTGAATATACTAGTTAGCATCACTTTACAATATCCGGAGGTCGTGTTTGCACGCCATAGTTTGTATCAAGTCAGTGCCGGATACTACCACTGTACAAATTAATCCAGAGAACAACACGCTGCGCCGCGAGCAGGTGGGTTCAATCATCAATCCGTTCGACTTGTATGCGATTGAGGAGGCGCTGCGCCTGAAGGAGGCCCACGGCGGGACGGTTACCGTGCTTTCTATGGGGCCGCCCCAGGCCGAGAAGGAGCTGCGCGAAGCGCTGGCGATGGGATGCGACGTGGCGGTGCTGCTCTCCGCGCGAGAGTTCGCTGGCGCGGATACCTGGGTCACTGCCTACACCCTGGCGCTGGCGATTCGCCAACTGGCGCCCTTCGACCTGGTATTATGCGGCAGGCAGGCTATCGACGGCGACACGGGCCAGGTTGGACCGGGGATCGCCGCCCAGTTGGGAATTGTGCAGGCGACTTATGTTAGCAAAATCAGGGACCTCGATACGGCTGCCGGCACGATTACGGTGGAGCGTATGCTGGAGGAAGGCACCGAGGTTGTTTTATCTCCCTTGCCCACCATGCTGACAGTGCTCAAAGATATCAACCAACCGCGTTTTCCGACACCGCGCAGCCTGCGGCGCGCTCAGCATATCGAGATTGAAACCTGGGGAGCTGATAGACTCGCGGGCGTCGATGCGGCGCGCCTCGGCTTGGACGGCTCACCAACGCGCGTCAAGCGCATCGATACGCCGCCCGAACGCGCGGTGGAACTGCAGGTGCTGAATGGCGATAGCACAACGGAGCGCGTGGGGAAACTCGTAAACGTATTATCCGAGCTAAAATTCATCTGACATGGAGCGGATATGGCCAGGCTTGTCATCGATAAGGAATTGTGTATCGGCTGCGGGCAATGCGTAGATGCATGCCCGTTTGGGGCACTCGCGCTGCACGACAACTTGGTAGCGGTGAGCGAAGCCTGCACCGCCTGTGGAGCGTGCCTGGAAGTTTGTCCGGTTGAGGCGCTCTCATTACCAGAGGTCAGCGCCTCCGCAGGGGGCAACACAAACGAATATGCCGGTGTGTGGGTATGGATCGAGCAGTTTCAGGGCACAGCGACCAGCATCTCATGGGAGATGCTGGGACAGGGACGTGTGCTGGCCGACCAGCTTCATGTGCCGTTATCCGCCTGCATTTTCGGCGCAGATATCGGCCACCTGGCGCCTTTATCTATCAGCTACGGCGCTGATGTGGTGTATTTGGCAGATGACCCGGAGCTCGCTCAATTTCGCACCGAACCCTATGCTCAGGTGTTGCAGGAGCTCGTGCGCGCGCACAAACCGGAAATCATGCTGCTCGGCGCCAGCTCACGCGGGCGCGATTTGGCCGGAGCTGTGGCCACCAGCCTCTACACCGGCCTGACGGCCGACTGCACCGGGTTGGAAATTGACGGCGAAACCCGCCTGTTACGCCAGATTCGCCCTGCCTTTGGTGGCAACATCATGGCTACCATTTTTACCCCTAATCACCGGCCGCAGATGGCCACCGTGCGCCATCGTGTGTTCGACGCGCCGCCCGCAGATGCGAGCCGTAGCGGACAGGTGATCCAGGTGCCGATTCACCTGGATAAAGCCAAAGCATTCAGCCGCATTCTCGAGTTCATCCCGCAGAGCGCTGATACGCTCCTGTCAGAAGCCAGGGTGATCGTTTCTGGCGGCAAAGGCCTTGGCGACGCGCGCGGATTTGATATGCTGCACGAACTCGCTGAACTGCTGGGAGGCACCGTGGGCGCCTCGCGCGGCGCGGTCGATGCGGGGTGGATCTCGTATGCACACCAGGTTGGGCAGACCGGACGTACCGTCAAGCCTGACCTGTATATTGCCTGCGGCATTTCGGGCGCGATTCAGCACCGCGCCGGCATGGGCACGTCGCGTGTAATCGTCGCCATCAACAACGACCCGGAAGCGCCGATTATGCGCTTTGCTGATTATGCCATCATCGGCGATGTGTACGATATTATCCCAGAGCTGAACGCTCAACTGCGCGCTCGGGCAGTCTGAATGATGGCTTGCCTGGATTAAGCAGTAATGCCATGCTGACACTTTCCCTGGATTCACTCGAAGACCTGCGCGACCAGCGTTACTTGCGTACACCGCGTCAGCACGTGCGCAGCGAAGCGGAAGCGCTGACTTTTGTTAACCAGGTAGGTTTCTGTTTCCTCTTCCACGACCAGACTACAGAGATCCCGACCCTGATCGAAGCAATATCCGGCATGCGGCGCGTTTATATCAACGACCATTTTGATGCTGATGTCGGGCGCGCGTGGGAGTGGAAAGATTCCTTACCTGTGGCAGGAGCCATTTATTACGGCAAACAACTGCGCAACAAACCCACATTGATCTCGCTCATGATGCTGCCTTCGTTTTATGCGCTCTCGAATAACTATGGCGGCCTGGACGATTACCTCGAGGAGTATCGCCAGGGCACGCTTTCGCAGGAAGCCAAGACGATCTATGAGGTGCTATTGGAACGCGGGCCGCTGCCGACCACCCACTTGCGGCGCTATGCCAACCTTTGGGGCGG
>JAJFUJ010000192.1 GCA_021372475.1 Chloroflexota bacterium
CCGGCGGTGAAGGTACCTTGTTCGAAAATATGGTGCCGGATGAAGAATCGCTGGTGCTGATCACCGCCAGCGGACAAGCCAAACGCCTGCCGGCAGAGGGCGCTCGGATGGAAGAAGGACAGCTCGTGCCGGGCATCAGCCCGCAGGAGGGGGATACGCCGCGCTGGCTGTTGGCCGCCCACTCCAAGGATACGCTTTACTTTATCGATACCCTTGGCCATGCGCAGGTGCTGGCAGCTCACCAAGTGCCCGATATTGCCCAGCAGGAGCATGGCTTACCGCTCAAGAACCTGCTGCACCTGCCCAACGGCGAGCAAATCGCCGCGGTTTTGGCGGTGAACGAGCTCTCCGAGGACCGCTATATGACTTTCTTTACACGGCAGGGCAAGGTGAAGCGCGTGGTGTTGAGCGAACTGAGCTCGCTGGGCGCCGGAGGCGTAGTCATCGGCATTGCCGAAGGGGATGCCCTGCTGCGTGCCCTAATTACCGATGGGCAGCAGGAACTGCTGGTAGTCAGCGCCAACGGCCGGGCGCTCAGGTTCAAGGAGGACGAGGTGCGTCCGCAGGGACGCGCGGGCGGGGGGATGCGCGCTATCGCCCTGGCCGAGGGCGATGAGGTGGTCGGCGCCGAAACAGCCTTGCCCGATGGCGAACTGGTGGTTGTCAGCCAGCAAGCCTACGCCAAGCGCTGCCCGCTGAACGAGTTCAACACCCAGGGACGCGGCGGTCAAGGCGTATATGCGGTAGATGCCTCCAAACAAAAGGATGCCGGTCCGCTGGCCTTTGCTTTGGCAGCTCTCCCGCAAGATGATATCGTGTTTGTAACAGAGGAAAAGCGTATGGTGCGGCGGGCGCTGCATGATCTGCCCGAGCTGCCGCGCGCCAGTTGGGGCAGGATAGTCTCTCCCAGCCGCAAAGGCGCCGTGCTGATCCTGGGGGACGACAAGTTGAGCGGTATTCTTGCGTTAGCTGCCGGCATACCCAAAGCAACAGGCGCACCGCCTGCGCCCGAACTCGAGGCAAAGGCAGCATCCAGCCGGAAAATCATAACCGAGACGTCGCTTCTGGCAACAAAAGATGACAAAAAGCAAGCCACGCCCAAGGCACATGCTCAAGTAATGAAAACGGCAGTGGTCAAGCCTGACGCCAAGAGCAGCAAGGCGCAAGTAGCGCCATCACGACCCGCAGCAAAACCAGCAACCAAATCTGTTAAGAGGGGCGCTGCGGTTAAGGCACCAAATGAACCGCTTGAAAAGACCGCACGCAGCCAACCTGCCCGGTCAGCGGATACCGCCCCCAAGGCAGCCGTAACCACCAAAGGGGCTAACGCACCCGTTAAAGAACCAGCTAAACCTAAGGCTGTCCAGGCGGGCGCCGTTGGTTCTGCGGCCAAGGTGGCCGCGTCGCGAACCGACGCAGCAGATGAATCAGCGCACACAAAATCCTCCGCTACCAAGAGCGCCAAACCTGCGCCGTCCCAAGCCGCCGCTGGGACAACAGTGGGCAAACCGGCGTCTGCCGGCGCAGCTAACAAATCTGCAGCGAAGAGCGCGTCTGCGTCGGCCCCAACTGAACCCAAGCCTTCGCTCCGCAAGAGTAAAACGGATAAGGCTATGCCAGCTTTGACTCAGCAGGAATCAGCGGCGAAAACTGCCCATAAACCGGCTGCTGCGCCCACCACAGCGGCTCAATCCGCACAAGAGGCTGTTCAACCTGCGCCCACTCAGGCCGAGCTGCCCATCCCAGATGCATCCGCGGCCCGCGGACGGCGGGTAGTGAGCAAGAAACCGCAACGCTCGCTAGTTCCCCACGCCACCAAGGAGAAGGAATGAACTGGAAGCAGAAACTGCTGGCAATCGCGCATCGGCTGCGTATTGTCGGCATTATCATCTTTGTGCTTATTGTCGTGGCCGGCGGCTGGGAAGTATACGGCATTCTGCAAGAAAACACGGGTATGAATCCCAGCAAGACGGCCATCGCATGGTTCGAAGCGCTCAGCAAGGGCGATTACGCGACGGTCTATGCACTAACAGCAAAATCCGACTTGACGGATATCTACGGTCGGCAGATTACCCAGGGTGAGTTCAACCAACAACTCAAAAAAGTCACTGGTGAGCAGCGTATGCCTATCACCCTTATCGAGACGCAGAAACTATACGAGACGCGCGGCCGCATGTATTATGCCGTCACCCTCCATTCGACGGTAGGCGGGACGACCGGCACGAGCCGCGTAGTGGTAGAGATCCGCAAAGAGGATGGCACCTGGGTGCTGACTTATCCCTTTGCCATCATTTTGTAGCGATTCCCTAAACGGCTGCGCACTAACTGACGGGAGGGGCGATGAACCTGAACCGAACGCTGGCTCACGGACGGGGAGCCATGCTCGAGTTCATCAACGAACCGGACGCGGATGAGTTGGCGCGCACCATCGCTGCAATGGCCAACACTGCCGGCGGCGTTATCGTGTTGGGGATGGATACTCAGGGACGGCCGCAGCCCGACACACTCGAGTGGGCAGAAGCAGTCCTCGAGCGCGCCTTACATTTGTTCGAACCGCCCCTTAACGCGACAGAAGCCCCGCTGTGGCAGAGCGAGGAGACCCCTGGCGGACCCGTGATCACGCTCAACATCCGGCCAGCAACGCGCAGTATAACGCTCAGTGGGCACGAGGAGTGGATTCGTTCCGGCGCACAGAATATCCTTCACTTGCACGAGCAGGCGGCTCCTATCCGAGAAGCCCCTCCGGATAACCTGGAGGAGAGCGAGGTGGCCGGTGCCTCGCTCGATGATTTGGATGAAACCCTCATAATAGAGTACGAACGCCAGCGTCAGCGTCGCGGGGCGCGGGGCGAGGCGCTCACCCGCGCCGAGCTGCTGCGCGATGCAGGCGCCGTCAGCTCCAGCGGTCGGCCGACCATCGCCGGTATGCTTTTATTCGGGCGCACGCCGGAGCGCTATTTGCCGCAGAGCGGCATGCTAATCGTGCGCTTCCGCGGTAAAAGCCTGCGCGAAGCGGCCAGCTCGGGAGAACGCTACCAGCGACGGGTGGAGATCGGCGGACCAGCCGCCCGCCAGATTGAGCGCGCCTGGGAGGTATTGGTCGAGGAAACACAGCGCAGCCCGCAAATGGACGGTCTGGTGCGTCGTGAGGACAGCGATTACCCGTCTGAAGCCGTGCGCGAGGCAGTGGTCAATGCCGTCTGCCACCGCGACTATGGCATCCGCGGTCAGCGCATCGAAATCAGGCTGTTCGACGACCGCATGGAGATTATGTCGCCCGGCGGGCTGCCCGGCCATATCACCCTGGATAATATCCTGGATGAGCATTATTCGCGTAACCCACGCCTGGTGCGCGGATTGTACTACTGGGGTTATATTGAAGAGCTTGGCCAGGGAATCGATATCATCTATGACGCCATGCAACGCACCCACCATCCTGCCCCGATGCTGCAGGATAGCAGACGCAACTTTACCGTAACGCTTTATAATGCAGTCGATGATCTGGATGCCGAATACGGCGATGAGCTCAATCCGCGCCAGATCAGCGTATTAAAATATCTGCGCGAGAATGACCGCATCACCAACACGGATTACAGGCGCCTGGCTCCGGAGGTGAGCGCTGAGACGCTGAGACTGGACCTGCACGAGCTGGTGGAAAGAGGCTTTTTGCTGCGCGTGGGGGATAAAAGAGGGACGTATTACGTAAGGAAATAGTATTAGAATTGCATGCCTGAACAGCGGATATCGGCCAACGACCGGGATTCGAATTCCCGTTGGGGCACTCCCCGTAGCACTGTCGAAACAAAAGGGAAGTGGTACTCGATCCGCACCTCCTCTCGCGTAACGATTACTTTAAGTAGAATCCCTCTAAGAATATCCCTCAACTCATTTGTGTTTCCAGCCTTATATGCGTTCTCTATCAATCCACGAAGTTCTTCGACCCGGTGGTAATCTGGCGCTTGGGGCTCATCCAGTTTAAGGCGTACGGCAGAGAGATCCCGTTCCAGCCGTATTTTATCGGCTTCGCGTGACTTGATACGATCAGTAATGCGCTCGGAGACACCCGTAGTTTCGATGGCGTCAACCAGTCGGTCTATCTGTGCATTGATGTCGCGCAGCTGCTTGGATAATAGCTGCTCTCGGCTGACTAACTCGGGGCGCTCTTTACTGCTTTCGCGGATTATATCTGACCGTTGGCGATCCAGATTAGCGGATGTGAGGACCCTATTCAGCAGATCGTCGATTATGGCCTTCTCAAGCTTGTGTGCATCCAACCTGGAGAGAGAGCATTCACCCTTGCGTGTATGAATGCAACGATAAAAGTACCAAGGATTGCGATGATACCCGTCATTACGCTTCACCATGCTGGAGTGCTCTCCGACCAGTGCTGCGCCACAAAGACCACATGCCAACAA
>JAJFUJ010000193.1 GCA_021372475.1 Chloroflexota bacterium
AATCTGCTAGATCGTATTCCCGAAAAGCGTTCCCCGCTTATTTTCGTCACTGAACTGATTACCGCCGTGATCCTGTTGTTGTCCACGGTTAGGGAGGCGCCCGAGGTTCACGCCTTATTCGAACTACTGGAGCAGGTTGGGTTGCCCCACAAATATAGTCTAAATGTATTGAGTGGAATCGCTATGCTTCTGTCTGTAGTGGGGCGCGCCAACCGCCGCTACTCAACGATAATTCTCTCACAGGTTAGCCGCTACGAGGAGGCGCTTGCACAATTGAGCGAAGAGAGCCGACGTTTGGTGAGCGAATTCACACGCGAAGCCGTTCATATCTTAGCCAGCTAGTTTTTTTACCTAATAAATTCGTTAGTTTCGGACTAGTGAATGTATGACGGGATGCGCATTTATTATGGGTAGCACGGTGAACTACCCCCGTGAGGCGGAGAGATGCTCCAAACGGCAGATCGTTTCATTGTGACCGAAGGAGGCCGCTAGACCTTCCGAGGGAGCCTGGCATTGCCTTGGAGGAGTGATACAAACACTCACCTTGTGTAAAACAGTTGTATCAATTGTGATTGGGTCACGAAAATTATTGCTGCGAACGTTTTGCCTAAAACTAAGGATATCATCAGAGGTGTGTTCAATTGATTCAAGATACAGAGGGACCAGCTCTTGAAGGGCTAGCGCCCATCCCTACCGAATCTCTAGAAACCGATCACTCGGTTAAATGCTCTGCGCTAGGCGCCGATGAGCGCAAAACAACGGGATCCCTACCTGCCCATCCTTGGCTCTTCGCTGCCGGCCTAGCTACTGGCGCTTGCATTATTTACCTGGGGTATGCCTATTACACGAACCACTGGCCATTCCCAAAGGCCGTACTAGCAGTAAAACCTATTGAAAAAGGATAGGATCAAGCCATTCTGCGAGCCGTGAACCCTTCTGCCTACGACACTCTCAGAGGCTGCTTTTCTGAGGATCAGTACAAGAATCCGTATCAATTGTTGAGGGAGAGAAAACAAACCAAGTGTCCTTGCTTCCGCGTGCGGTAGGTTGTAGCTAACCGAGATACCTAGTTACCAACTATTTGGAGGAGTCTGGCCATAATGCATAATGGTATGGAAGCATTGAGCGATACCGCTTTCAGTTGGGGATTGGAGTGCATCGTACGCACAGCCCCACTGTATTCTAGGTCAGCGTGGTTACGTCATGGCGTGCTCAATACAGGGAAATATCTCTCGACGCATATACGCCCCGCCGATTCACAAAAATCATCCTTACCCCCAGGCGTTCTGACCGACCAGGCGGAATTCGGGCAGGCTTTTATGCAAACGTTCGACCGTGTACTCGCCCGCCGCCTATCGGAGGAAACGCTGCGCAAGATATCTCGCGACCTCATCCTTGGAGCTTTAGTCGAGGGAGGGAGCCAATCGGCGATTTCCCGTTTCTCCAGTCAGTATGGGATGAAGCCTCCCAGCACACTGACCATTAGTCCTGGCAAGACATGTAATCTTCAGTGCGTAGGTTGCTATGCCAATGCTGGAGCAACAGCGGAAAAGCTGACTTGGTCTACATTTGACCGGATTATTACGGAAGCGAAGACGGCTTGGGGGGTACGGTTCCTGGTGATCAGCGGAGGCGAACCGCTGGCATACCGATCAGAAGGGAAGGGCCTGCTGGATGCTGCAGAAAAGCATCCGGATGTATATTTCATGTTTTATACCAATGGTACCCTGATCGATGAACAAACTGCCCAACGAATGGCTGCCTTGGGAAACGTGACCCCGGCTATATCGGTAGAGGGGTGGCGCGAGCGAACCGATGAACGGCGCGGCCCCGGCGTTTTTGACCAGGTGCTGGCGGCAATGGAGCGGCTGCGCCGGGCCGGGGTATTCTTTGGCATCTCGCTGACGGCCACCAGGCATAACGCTGAGGAGATATTTTCAGATGAGTTCCTCGATTATTTTTTCGAAAAACAAGGGGCATTCTATGGTTGGGCTTTCCACTATATGCCTATTGGTCGTTCCTATACGCTTGATTTAATGCCAACACCGCAGCAGCGGCTGTGGATGTGGAAACGATCGTGGGAAATTGTCCGCGAACGCAAGATATTCCTGGCTGATTTCTGGAATCATGCCACAGTCACCAATGGCTGTATCGCCGGCGGCCGCGCGCGCGGTGGGGGGTACCTATATATCGACTGGAATGGTGCCGTTTCACCCTGCGTTTTTGTCCCTTACTCACCTGTTAACGTGAATGATATCTATGCCAAGGGCGGCACCCTGAACGACATCTGGGCAGATCCTTTCTTTGCAGACATCCGCGGTTGGCAGGAAGACTATATGCAAAGCAGCGGCAATTGGTTGGCTCCTTGCCTGAACCGGGACCATCATCGCGTTTTGAGACAATTGGTCGCTCGGCATGAGCCGGATCCGATGGATGAAAATGCGGGCATGGCCTTGCTAGATCCAGAGTATGCGCATGGGCTTGAGCGCTATGGTGAGGCCTACGATGACCTGACCGAACCTATCTGGAACGAGCATTATCTGCAGAGCCAACCTCGGGAGAAAGCTGGCGCCAGCAGTTCCTAGCACCTAGGTACTTTTGCCACTTGGCTTTCGTAGTGCAAGGTAACAGCCGCAGCGCAGCGGTGTGTGCTCTCGCGGATGAACGGGCTCATGGTTGATGCGCACACGGTCCGACATATCTAATCCGCGTCGTAACAGCCAAGTGATGACACTGTTTGTAGTTAAAAACGACGCCGCTACAAGGTAAAGGGGCAAATTCTTAATGCATCTTGCAATGTATGCAAAGCAGAGCCGCCTATCTTGCAGTGGAACGGCGTCTATGTGCAGTACATGGGTTGCAGAAAAGAGCTCGCAGCCTCACTCCCGGTTATCCTGGCTGTAGCCGCCGCATAAATGCCATGGAATTCAATACTGGTCCTATATCTGGCTGTTTACTCTGATGGACCGGCGGAGGTTATAGGTGCAGAGTAACCTGTCATTGCAGATTGCCTAAAAGGCAGCCGGGATACTTATCGGCGATACGGTTTATTCGCAATGCCGGCATTATCTGGCGCAGCCGGATACCAAATCTGCTTGTGCGTGCTGGCGGTACGCGGCGAGTTTTAGTTTTTCCCTTGGCGTAGGGCTTGTGTGCTTTGAGGGCGCGCCGTCCTGTAGCGAATTTTTGATGCGAACAACTACAATAAATAAACGACAAAAACCAGCGCAGGCGCAGTAGCGAGGCATTCCGATGACTCATAACAGGCCATCGATCGGTTTGGTCTTGAGCGGCGGTGGCGCATGTGGTTTGGCTCATATCGGTGTATTGCGCGTGCTAGAACGCGAAGGGATCCCGGTTGATTATCTGGCAGGGACGAGTATGGGAGGCGTCATCGCAGCCGGATATGCTGCCGGGATGAGCTCCTATACCCTGGAACAGGAAGCACTGGCTGCAACGCGAAAGCTTCACATGTTACGCTTGGCTGACCCGGGGTTATCTAGCGGCGGCTTAATCCGCGGCAAACAGGTAATCGCCTTTTTTAAGCGCGTGTTCGGCGCAATAACTTTCTCAGAGTTAGCTCTCCCACTGGCCGTTGTTGCCGTGGATTTGAACTCTCACCAGGAAGTTGTGTTGCGCGAGGGACTGGTAGCATTGGCGTTACGAGCCACTACCTCTATACCGGGCCTGTTTATGCCGGCTGAAGTGAGCGGCAGGCGGCTGGTCGACGGCGGCGTCCTTAACAACCTGCCTGTCGATGTAGGCAGAAAACTGGGCGCCGAGATGGTCATCGCAGTTGATATCTGCTTATCTCGCCCCCGCGGTTTCAGCCAGTGGGTTGGGAACCGACGTTGGATTCTGGGCGGTATCACGAATACGCTGGAGGTGCTGGACGATACCCTCTACGCGGTAAGGATTGCCGAACAGGAGAGCAAGATGCGCCAATTTCCACCAGATGTACTTATCTGTCCTGAACTTCCTAGTAATGTCAATACCATCGTTGGCTATGATCGGGTGACAGAATTGGCTGCCGCTGGTGAGCGCGCTGCGGTGGAACACCTTCCTGAAATCAAGGAGCTCATACGTCAGCACTAAAGTAAGCTTTCTATTGCAAGAGGGTGCGGCCGCTTATTATCTTGTGCCGCCTAGCCCGGCGCCAGCACCGTGAGAATATTGATGGGGACCTTGGGATTGCGCTAACAACTATTTTGATTGGGTCGAGCCAGTAACTAGAGGAGTATTACCAGAGATGGCAGTATATGTTAACAAGTGACATGTCGCCCGCTATTGCCCCGGAGGCAAGCAAACAAAGCTTAGCAGTTATCATTCCTACACTAAATGAGATTGCATATCTACCCGGTTTACTCGATGCTCTGCGCACTCAAACCCGTTTGCCAGACGAAGTGCTTGTAGCGGATGCTGGCTCGACAGATGGTACAGCAGACTTGGCACGCATGCGCGATATTCGCCTTATACCTGGCGGCATGCCGGCAGTCGCACGCAACGCAGGCGCACATGCAGCCGGGGGGGATCTTCTGCTCTTTCTTGATGCCGATGTGTTACCCCCACCAGATTTCATTGCCTTGATTTTAGAGGAATTTGAACGCAAAGAGTATGATGTCGCCACATGCCTTATTACCGCATTGGACGAAAATCCGTTGGATCGGGTAATTTGCAAGGGCACAAACCTTTATTTCCGCATTATGCAACCGGTTTCACCCCATGCTCCCGGGTTTTGCATTTTATCTAGGCGCACCGCTCACGAAACAATAGGAGGATTCGATGAATCGCTTAGGCTTAGCGAGGATACCGATTATGTGCGGCGTGCGAAACGGTTCGGCAAGATTGGTATTTTAACCAGCACCCGCATCCCGGTCTCGATGCGGAGAGTGGGTAAAGAAGGGCTTTTCCGACTTGGCCTCAAATACGCCTGGTGTGAGGTATATGCTTTAATGGGGAAACCGGTACGCGCGGCGCCGTTTGAATATCAGTTCGGTGCATTTAGCCCTTGCCAGTCCTCTACCGATTGGGTATTCATAAAAACCTTTACATCGCTCGGACAAAGGATGCAGTTTTGGATTCCGCTGTTAAGATTCGGCCGCAATATATGGGGTCGTTTCAATCTTTGATGGGCTTCGGGGAGATGTATTATCACCGAGACAGAGGCTACCGCAGTGGCAAAACAATATCCGTGCTTAGTCTCTTTGTCCCGCCCGACATAGGCGCCGCTATAATCGTCGGCATCTTGCGTTATGGAATTACATTTGGCTAGCTAGGGCTGTACATTCTCTACGCCTAAACCTCCAGCACAAGTATCCGAAACCATCTGAGCATCGGCAAGGCGCCGCCATTGGGTGTTGACGGAATTAGGCTAGCTATCGCCTAACATATTCAGAGCTAGTCGTGTGATAGTTGGTTATCTCCCTATTTAGCGACACGACGCTGATCTCACAGCTTTTGCTCATTCCCAGGGCCCCTCCACGGAAATCCTCCAGGTCATCGGGGTGTGCCGTGATAACCGTCGCGCACCCAGCGAAATCCTACTAGCTCTCTATTCTCAACTACTCGTCCTGCGCTTGTGCCGGCGGTGTGGTTGTGGCGGGTTTGAGCGGCGCGCCACGTATGAGCATCATGCTGCTCAGAATGCAAGCTAACGATATCAGCGCTACCCAACTGATGCGTTCACTCAGCACGAGCCTTCCGTAAACGATGCCGAAAAGCGGCGAGATAAAAGTCACCAGCGAGGCCAGCGTTGCCCCGCCTTCCTGTACCAACCGGAAATAGATTAGGTAGGCGATTGCTGTACCGAACACGCCGATTGCGAGCACTGCCATGATAACCTTGAACGAAGGGGTAACAGTCCAGGGACGTTCGGTGAGCGCAAAAGGCAGCAAACACAGGAATCCCATCGAGATCTGCCCAAAGGAGGCGGTTAGCGGGTTGACATGCCCCGTGTTGCGGCGGGCAAAGACCGTCGCCACCGCATAACTGATTACGGCCACGATTACTGCCAGCTCCCCCCAGATATTGGCCTTCTGCTGGCTGTCAAGCTGCGGCAGTGTGAGGATAAGAATACCGGCAAATCCCAGCAGCAACCCCACGATGCTGCTGATGGTTATTCGTTCTTTATCGAAGATGGCTGCCAGGAGCAGCGTAAACAGCGGCATCGAGGCGTTTAGAATGGCTGCGATGCCACTCGGGATGCTTTTTTCTCCCCAGGCAATCAATCCGAAGGGCACCAGTACGTTGAAAACGCCGAGGAAGGCAAATGCGCGCCAGGTGCGACGGTCACGTGGCAACGCCTGCTTCTTGGCTAGTAAGATGCCAAGCAGCACCAGCGAGCCAGTCAGGACGCGCAGCGCGGCAAAGGTAAACGGTCCCAACTCACTGACACCGATTTTAATGAACATGAACGATGCGCCCCAGATGGCGCCCAGCAGAAGTAACAGGCCGATGTGTCGTGCGGACATGGCAACTCCAACGATAAAGTCATGCTATTATACAGATATTCTTGACCGTTCGAAATAGACGGCTACACTTTCGTCATCCGCTCACTTAACCAAGGAGATGCGCATGGATTCCCGAGAACGTCTGCTGACCGCCCTACATAATCAAAAGCCCGACCATCTGCCTGCCCAGGTCCATAACTGGATGGATTATTACTTGCGCACCTACCTAGGCGGCTGCGACGATTGGGCGGCCTATGAGCGTTTCGGCCTTGACAAGGTCATTTACCGTATGCCTGCTAATATCTATGCTCCGGCTGATTTGGATAATTGGCGTATCGACCAGCGGGATCTTGGCCTAGACCAGGACGGCAACCATCAATTTGCCTCAACGATAACTACCCCCGCTGGTGTGCTTTCCTATCGCTATGCAACCAATGCCTTTACCGCTTGGACTACCGAGTTCCTGATCAAAGACGCAGCGGATTTCGCGCGGTGGGAACAATATGCACCCGTCCCGATAAAACTTGACCCCGTGCTCGTCGTTGCAGCACAGCAGCGGTTAGGGGCCGCAGGCATTGTACGTGGTGGAGGATTGGGTTACGGCCAGGGTTCACCCTGGCAGGACCTATGCACGTTGGTGGATACCGAGAAGGCAATCTACTGGGCGATGGATGAGCCCGCCGAGATGCACCACATGCTGCAGGTTATTCTGGATAAGCGCCTGCGGGCAATCGAGCTGCTCAAGGGAATTCCTTTGGATGTATTCGAGGTGGGCGGAGGGGCTGGCTCCAACACGGTCATCAGCCCGCACTTTTTTCGCGAGTTCTGCTTGCCTTATGACAAGATCCAGAACGCTGCCCTGCACGCCGTCGGTATGCGTATCGTATACCATCTATGCGGTGGCTTGATGCACATGCTCGAGCTGGTGGCGGAAAGCGGCGCCGATGGGCTGGAAACGATGACACCCCCTGCAATGGGCGGCGATTGCGACCTGGCCGAGGCAACGCGCCGCGTGGGCAATAAACTCTTTTTCATCGGTGGATTTGACCAGAATAGCGGATTTGAACGCGGTACGCCGGCGTCCGCGCGCGCTCAAGTGCTGGCGCTGCATGCTGCCTGCCCGAACGGCGGATATATCTGCTGCCCGTCGGATCACTTTTTCTTTGGAGATCCTGCCAATATCCAGGCGTTTGCTGATACAGCTAAGGAGTGTGTGTACTAAATCGAAGGGGGAATAGCATTATCAATGAGTCGCGCAGGAGATGCATGGGTCAAAAGCACGAACAACTCGCCCAACAGCGCGTTCTAATTCCAGGTTGATGCTGTCGTCATGCACATAACGGCGCGCAGCAACCATTAAAGCTTGTTCGATTGCCAGGATATTGTGCTGTGTAGGGATGATGAACTTGACCATTTTCACTAGGCCGTTCTCGATACGATAATGGTGAATGAGCGGCCCACGGGGGGCCTCAACCAATCCGCAGCCTTCTCCGTCGCACGGCTCGTAATGCACCTTGAGTTCCCCCGAAGGTACATGCTCCAGCATTTCTAACGCCTTTTCGAGGCAATAAACCAGTTCAATGCCGCGCGCCAAGTCATATAATAAAATAGCATGCGCCGGATGTCCCCATTCGCGATGAAAGCGCTGCATAAAGCTGTCAGCGAGCGGCGTTCCCAGCTGAGGCAGCAGGTTCAGTCGCGCCAGGGAGTTAGCGCGCATGATATGTCCGTTGAACAGGGTAGCATTGGAGTAGCTGTTCTCGACAGGTACTTCGGTGAGGTATTCGCCATAGTCACAGGGGCTAAAAGCAGCCTGCTCGATACCGTTCGGGTCCAGTATGCGCAGCTTGCTGCCATAATAAGCATGGCCTTCTGTTACTGCTGCCAGGTAGTATGAAGGCGTGTCATCGCCTAGCGTGCCGATACGGTCGCGCAGGCCGATGAACATCCGCCAATAACGTTCGAAAAGCTCACAGGCCAACGGCAGCACTGCTTTTAGTCGCTCACGTAACGCTGCAATCCCATCCGTCGGCATCATCGAACTCACTCCGCCGATCACAGCGCGAATCGGGTGGATAAATTGACCGCCCGCCAACATAATCAGGTCTGTTCCGGCACGGCGCACTTCCAACGCCCGAGCGGCAATGTCGGTATCGGTGCCGCCAAAATCAAACACGCTGGGCACCCCTTGCCGGTCGGGGAAATCAGGCATGGTGAATAAGAATAATGAAGTAGCCTGATTCTGAATGAGCTGACCAAGCATCAAGAGTTCGCGGATATATATCGCTGCCGGAGGCGGTTCGATGCCATAGATTGTTTCCAGAGCCTTAACGGCCGCGACGTGGTGGGCGGTTGAACAGACTCCACAGATGCGCGCCACAATAAGCGGCAACTGTTCTGCGGGCGCACCATTCAAGAAATACTCAAATCCGCGCAGTTCGGTTGCCTGCAAGGTGGCGCGGGTTACCTCCCCGCCCGAAAGGCGGATGATAATTTGGGCGTGTCCTTCGATGCGGCTCAGGGGAAACGTTAGTACGGTCATCACAGCACCTTATAAGCTGGGCGCGGAATAACGCTGTAATCGGCGAATTGGAATACAAAAAGCGCAAGCTGCGGTGAACGCAGGCCAGCGTCGATTTCCTCTGCGGGAATGTCTGTCATGCGTAGGAATACTTTTTGAATCGCCACCATCCACTCATGCGACGAACGGCTGATGAATCCATCCGAAGGTCCCCGGCAGCCGACACATGCGTTGCCCGCTCTAGTACAAGGAGCATGGCAGCCGCCCCGCGTAGATGAGCCGATACACAGGTATCCCTGGTTAATCAGGCAAATTTGCGGATCCGGGATGCCCTCCTGAAGGCCGAGTAACCGAGTGGGGCGGTCGTGCGTCTTTTCGCGTCCGCAATCCAGGCAAACACTGGCGGGCATCTTTGCATCGGCTGGCCCGAAAAGCGCGGTAATAAACAGGTGGGGCATCGGCGGGCAGCCCGGCAGATAACGGTCAACCGGGACGATGGCATCTACAGGATGCAGTTTGGGTAACAAACGCGGCACATGGCGCCGTTCCATCGCGGAAAAGAACAGCTCACGGACATCGTCACGGTCACCCAGGTTTGCTACACCTCCCGAGATGGCGCAGGTTCCTACAGCAATGAGCTTGGAGGTGCGTCGCGAAGCCTGCTGCAACCGATACAAGTCCTCATCGGTACGCACTGCCCCGCTGACCAGCAGGGTATCAACCGGCGGGAATTCATTGGCCGATAGCACCAAAGGCATGTAAGCGAGTTTCCGCTGTCCTATCCATTCCTGAGCATTCAGAAGCGAAACCTCACAACCAGCACAACCTGAAAGCTGCAATACGCCGA
>JAJFUJ010000194.1 GCA_021372475.1 Chloroflexota bacterium
CGTTAGGCACCTGCCCATAGAGCAACAGCACTCCTTGCCGCGAGGCGGCATATACCTGCCCGCCCAGCAGCAGCGGTTCCTGCTCAAGCCGGCTCTGCGCTATCTCCGCTGGCGTCAGCTCCACCACAAGCGCTGCCGCGGTGGGCGACGCCGCTGCCGTTGGCAGCGGCGTCGGCGCAACGGTCGCTGAAGCAACCAGGGTTGGCATGCTGGTCGGCGCGTAGGCTTCACCCGCAGCTTGGCCGCGGCCGGCCGTCCAAACAATGACAAGCACGAGCACGACGCAGGCCGCCGCACCACACCATGCCAGCCAGTGTCTGGGCTGCCTAGGCGGGTGTTCAGCCAGGGCCAGGCGTTCCAAAGCCGCCTGGTAGGCGGGCTCCCCGGGCGCTAGCGCACTCGCGCGCTGCCACAGCTCACGGGCGCGGGCATAGCGGCCTGTTTGGGCCGCAATCCGCGCCCCCAGGTCAAGCGTCTGCGGCGCGGCCTGCTCGGAATCGAGCAGGCCGCCGAGCAGCGCCTCAGCCTCTTCGTAGGCTCCGCGGCGCGCCAACTCGGCTGCACGCGCGGCAATCACCTGGTCCAGCAAGTGCTGCGCTGCGCCAAGCCCATTTATATCATTGCCCGCCTCGGTGTGCTGCATAGTCAATCGGCTCAGGCTTTCATGATCGTCGAGATATCGGGCGGCGGCGGCGGATCGGGCAGCATATCGATCAACTGGCGGTTGACGGCCTTGAGTCCATCGACATCCTTATTCGCCAGCGCGCGTTCGCCCATCGCAAAGTACACCTCGGCCTGGTGTTGGTCGGACATTTTAGCGCGTTCCTGCTTGAGCTGCTGGAACCAAAGGATCTGCAGCACGCCGCCCTTGTTGAGCAGCCGTAAGCAATAATCGCGCAGTTCGCCGTTGCGCTGCTCGAGCAAGGCAACATCGTGCGCCCGTTTGGCCTCCTGCACCTGCACCTTGAGCTGCTCTACATTTTTGCGGTCGGCATCGTCGCCAAAGTCATTGATGATTTGGTCAGCCAGGTTGGCGACCGCATCGGCATGGTTCATGGCATTGGGCAAGCGCAGAGAGTCCTCCGCCGCATTCAGCGCGGCCTTAAGGTCGCGGATGCGCTCCTCGCATTTATCGGCAGCGTCGGGATCATTGACCGAAGCCGCCAGCGAGGTCTCGATCTCATACAGCATCTTTTCGCGCTCGATTTGGTCCAGGATGCCCTTAGCCCGCAGGTCGTCGGTCTCCTGAGCCTGCTCGCGCAGCGCATCGAGCCTCTCGCGCTGCGCGTTGAACTCCTGCTGCATCTTAGCGGGCGAGGGCAGCGGGATGGCGCTCAAATCCATCACCTTCGTGAACTCCTCATCCAGCAGCGCAATATAGGCTTTGCAGGTGACAAGGCGCGAAAGATCGATATCGATGGTGATATCGAGCTCCGTGCCCGCCGGCACCGCGCGGTGCACCTGGCCCGGCTCGATCTTGAGCACCCCGATCGGGTCGTTGCAATCGGCGCGGGGCTGTCCGCCTTCGCGCAGCGGGATTTTGAGCGGCTGATCGCCGTCAGGGAGCAGATCGACGATTGTACGGAACTTGCTCCTGATATGAGCCGGCAGGGGGGCGCCCTTTCTGACGAGTATCTCCATACTGCCGTCTGCGAGCTCGATGCCGACGGTGTGCGTCAGCGGGGGAGCCATAATCTCATTGCGCTGATAGCGGTAGGTCAGGACGGGCGGATTCGTCGCCGACTGCATACGTCGCCCGAGGTTATCGCTCAGCTCGACCGTGTAGGTATTCAAGGTTGACTTGTCGGCGAACAGCTCCAGCATAAAGCCGCCGGAATCGGCCACCGGCACGCGGCCGCTCTGCCAGGCCGGGCGTGAAGCCGAATTGGTAACGGTCACCGTATAGCCGGCCAGGGAAGCGCTATTGGGGCTCTGCACATTGCCGGCGGTGAGCACCTCTTCATCGCTGCCGCTAAAGCGCCAGTTGGGGAACGTTATCGCAAACGCGCCGGCCGGCGGGGCGAAAACCTGGGCGCTGACCAGCGGTTGGCTGCCGGCGTAAATGGCTGCACCGCGCGCGACCACGGTCATGGGGTCGATGGAGAACTCGAGCGGGATACCCAGGCCGCTCTCGGCATCGCTGAGGCGCTCGCGCAGGTAGGGCGAGAGGGTTGGGCCGCCCACCAGCAGGATGCGGCTGATATCGCGCGGGGTCAGGCGCTGCTCCTGCAGCACCTGGCGACAGATGTTGACGCTGCGGGTGATAATCGGGTCCATCAGGGGCATCAGCTCTGCGCGCGTCAGCTTGTACTCGAATTCAAGCCCGGCTTTGCTATCGCTGGAGAGGTTGTCAACCCAGATATCCGCCGTATCATCGCGGGACAAACTGATCTTGGCGTTCTCCGCCGCCTGCTTGAG
>JAJFUJ010000219.1 GCA_021372475.1 Chloroflexota bacterium
GCCGCAAAGACGGAGGCGTTCAACAATCCCAGGGCGAACAACACGGAGGCGTATTTACCGGCTAACGGCGCCAACGAAAGCGCCGCATCCTTGGCGGTCTCGATAGTGATGCCGTTCTGGAATAGGGTAGCTGCACACGAGATCGTAATAAACGCAGCAATACATACAGCGAAAACGGAGCCAATGATTACATCGAGGCGTTCATACTGATATTGCCCTAGCGGGATCCCCTTGTCGACGATGGCTGACTGCTGGTAGAACTGCATCCAGGGAGCTATCGTGGTGCCGATTATCGTCACCGCCATTACAATAAAGCCGCTTTCGAACTGAAAGCTGGGCGTTACCACGGCATGCCCAACAGCGGACCAATTCGGCTGCGCGAGAATTCCCGAGGCTATATAAGCGAGGTATACCGCGCTGGCTGCTAAAAAGACGCGCTCTACCGTCTTGTAATTGGTCTTGACGACCAGCACCCAGACGAGCAGCGCTGCCAAGGGCACAGAGATATATTTGCTGACGCCGAAAATCTCCATTGCAGAGGCAACGCCGGCAAATTCACTGATGGTGTTGGCCAGGTTGACCACAACAAGCACTCCCAGCACCAGCGAGGTAACGCGAATACCCATCTTTTCGCGCAGGAGTGCCGCTAATCCCTTGCTGGTGACGACACCCAGGCGCGCGGACATCTCCTGCACGATAATCAGGGCTACCAGCACCAGAGGCATAATCCACAGTAGAGTGTAGCCGTAACTCGCGCCGGCCACAGAATAGGTAGCGATGCCGCCGGCGTCGTTATCAACGTTGGCAGTGATAATACCAGGCCCAACCACTGCTAAAAGAAGCAGCAAACGTGGTTTGAATTGTTTGAGGCGTTCGCTTAAGGACATACCGCACCTGCGCTAAACAATCAGGTGTCAGTGATACAACCGTGGCAAGCGTTTCTTCCAGGCAGTCGGGATTACCTTATCGAGGGCGTCGTCAGCAGTGACGATGCCGGTCATACGCTCCTGGTCATCAACTACCGGCACCGCCAGGAGATTATATTTACTAATGAGTTGGGCCACTTCGTCTTGTTCATCGGTGATCCTACAGGATACGACGTGCTCATCCATAAAATCCGCCACACGTTTCTCCGGAGCAGCCAGCACGAGATTATGCAACGAAAAGACGCCGACCAGATGTCCCTGATCGTCCACCACATAGATATAGGTAATATTCTCAATATCAGCAGCTTCTTCACGCAGGTATTGTGTTACCTGCGCTGCGGTCATCTCAGGGTTAACGATGACATAGTCGGTCGTCATAATGCCGCCTGCCGAGTCCTCGGGGTATTTCAGCAGCATGCGGACGTCGTCGGCCTGTTCGGGCTCCATCAACTCGAGCAAGTCCTCGGAACGGTCCTCGGGCAGTTCGGCCAGCAGGTCGGCAGCCTCATCAGGCGCCATCTCTTCCAGGACGTCGGCCACCTTTTCATCAGCCATATTTTCGACCAGGCTGGCCTGGAAATCGGGTTCAATAGCTTCTAGCGTGTCAGCTACCGTCTTGATATCCAGATTTTGCAGGACAGCGGTTGAATCAGCACGACTCAAATCGCTGATAATCTCAGCCAGGTCTGCCGGATGCAGCTCGCTCAGGCTCGAGGAAGGCACCTTGAGGCGCATCGAGCCAGTTTCGGGCAAAAGCTCGACGTTATCCCAGGAGATCATCCCGCTGGGACGCTGCGCCTGGTGCGCCTGAAAAAGCTTGCTGAGCGCTCCGATGCCGAGGCGACGCAAAAGGCCGGCCGTGCCGATATCGACATTCGTGATATAGAAACGGTTCATCACGCGCGCCATTTCTAGATCGTTCACGCGCACCACGCGCATATCGTCGGTATCGATTATCTGTTTATCCAGAATATCACGGGCAAGCCACAACTCATTCTCCACGGGTGCGTAAGGCGTCAGGTCGCTGGTATGCTTGTATAAAGGAATCGTCGGCGCAACCAATGCCGCGACATCGCTCACAGGCACAAGGAACACGGATGACTCGCGGTTGACTGCCAGCGCCGTTATTTCCGGATGCCCCACATCCCCGCGGACAACGGCCAGCACATCCTTGACGGCGCCCACGCGCTGACCATCGACATCGGTAACCATTCTGCCTAAAAGGGCGGATACAAAAGCCATAATTCACCTCCCTTTACCTTGTGCGCGCCAAGTCTATGACCATTGAGGCCTGGTGTCAACTTAAAAGGCAGGTGCGCACCCTATAGCCCCTGAGCAGTATCTCGAGCTGAAAATAGGCGTGAACCAAGCCGGTCTGCAGCAGGCAACTCATCTCTATAGCGAATGCTTGACGTATTGTAAAATAAAGGCTATACTCGTTTTTGTGCGCTGAGCTGGCGTAATCAGCGCTTTTATATTGCTTACTATTTACAACGCCATTAGGCCAAGTGCCAAGGAGAACGCATAGAACGGATGACTAAAGCGAGCCAACAAAAAGTCGAGGTCGAAGGAATTATCGTCGAAGCGCTGCCCAACACGCAATTCAAGGTGCGGCTGGAAAACGATCACGAAGTATTAGCCTATATCTCGGGCAGAATGCGCAAGTACTATATTCGTATTCTGCTGGGAGACCGAGTGCGTGTCGAGTTATCGCCCTTTGACCTGACGCGCGGGCGCATCGTGTACCGCTTCAAGCAGCGCCACGGCGGTGAGCCAGAAGAAGAGCAGGAGTAAACAGCGCTCGCTTTTACATTTCTATCATCAGCGGTGGGAACAGACGTGCGGTCTGTCCCACCGTTTATTATTTCATCCCCAGAGATCTGCCTTGAGCTAACAGATTAAGCGCCTCAGCGACGCGTTTGGCGCGAGTTTCTGGCCGCTTGGCGCTGCTAATCCAGCCGAGGTAGTTGCGCTGCTGCGAGGGTGGCAGGCGCTCCCAGGTTTCAGCAGCAGCGGCGTTTGTTTTCAGTGCTTCCTCCAACTCGGGCAACTGCGTTATCGTCAGGTTTGGGCGCGGCGTGAGATCGTTCAGCACCTTTTTATCGGGCAACACGGCCAGGCCTTCAGGCTGCATACGCCCTTCCTGCATCAACCTGAGCACGCGTTTTTTATTGGCGGACGACCAGTTAGCCGTATTGGTGCGCGGATTGAACTTGCGCGCATAGCGCTCAGCATCGATACGTTGAATGATGCTGTCGATCCAGCCATAGCAGAGCGCCTCATCGAGGGCGTCGTCATACGCGATACACGGCTGACCGGTATGCACTTTCAAACAAATCAGCCACACTTCCCCGCAGGTGGCGTGGTTCTCCTGCAGCCAGGCACGCCAGGCGGCTAAATCAGCAGCATAAAACGTGTTGGTTAACAGCATCGGCCCTCCAGGAATTAGAACGCTTGCACGGCGTGCATTCCTCTAGTATAAGAGGAGTGTGAGCGTGCGCAAGCCGCTATCCCGCTTACATTGGAGGACTATATGACCGCCTGGTCTGCACCTGCCCATCCGCATCTCATCGCTACACCCGAACTCATCGCGCAGGCAAAAACGAAACTCACGGCAGGATTTGCTCCTGCCGTCAAGGCGTTGGCATGCGCCCAGGCTGCGGCCCGCCAGGCTGCCGTCATGGAACTGCCCGTTTTTGATCATGCATGGTTCAAGGGCAAAACCTTTGACGACTGGGCGGAGATATACCCGCAGGTTACGCGCGATTGTACGTTTATACCGCGCCCATATGCTGAGGCCGCGCTGGGAGCCGCTCTGGATTACGTCATCACCGACTGTGCAGAGAGCCTGCGAGCTACAGTGCGGGTACTGAACCACTTTGCAGCGCACTATCAGTTTGATATCGAGCATTATGACGTGGGCATGGATTACGCTGGCTGGGGATTGCAGCTCCTGTACGCCTACGACCTTATCTACCGCGAGGTGCTGCCGCAGGAACGCGAGGCGCTGGATCGGTTCTTTAGCTCCTGGGAGGCAGCCATCTACGCCTGCGACCAGGCTTGGATCAAACATGGCTGGGGAGGCTACTATAACAATCACTATGCCTGGCATGTGCAGGCCATCGCTGCTTACGGCCTATTTTATAACCGCCCCGAGCTGGTTGACTATGCTTTTAGCAGCCCGATGGGCATCCGCGAATGCCTGGTTCACAGCCTGGTGGATGATGGCTTATGGTTTGAGAGCTCAACCCACTATAACTTTGTAGCGGGGTATGCCTATGTGGTGCTGGCCTGGTGCCTGCGCAACAGCGGCTGGCCCGAGGATTTGTTTGCAGCGCGTTATGGCCAGGCTAAAGGTCTGCGTCCTTTGTATGATGCAGCATTGGCCCTGCTCACGCCGGACGGCATGCTGCCCAACGTCGGCGATTGCTACGGCAGCCGCGCGGAACTGCCTGCCTTCCAGTACGAGTTCGCGTACGCGATCTATGGCGACCCGCGTTATGCCTGGGTGCTGGCACACCACGAGCGCGATGAGGACGGCTTAGGGATGTTCAGCGGATTGTTTGCGGCGCAGGAGCTCGGTCCGCAGCTCGAACCGAGCGTCAATACTCGCATCTGGCCGGAACACGGCTATGCCTTATTGACCCAATCCGGTGCAGCGGGGTATTTCGGGGAGTGCAGCGCCTCTTGTTTTGTGAACTTTGGCTACAGCGGCGTGCATAATAACGCTGACCGCACCAGTATCGAGCTGTATGCTGCCGGCCAGCGCTGGCTGGTGGATGCCGAATCGGCTGCCAGCGGACACAGCTTTTCCGCGCAGGTGCAGCGCGAGCTCAACCGCAGCACCTTGTGCCATAACCTCGTCTCGGTGGATGCTCATGACCAGCACAGCATCGCGCACACGCTCAAAATGCATAGCTTTAAGCCGGATATCGCCCGCATCGTTATCGGCGATGAGGGCGAGTTATATGCCGGTGTTACGCAGGTGCGTTCCATCGCCTTGCTGCAGGAGGAACTGCAAGACCGCATCGAGCTGAGCTCAGCAGAACGGCATCAATACGATTATCAACTGCACTTGAACGCGGGTATCGAGCTGGAGCTGGAATTGCCCTGGCAACCTGCATCACGTCTGGGGCAAGGCGTAGAATACAACTGGGTGCGCGGTGCCGTACAGGCGGCCATCCCCGGGCATACGCTGATCTTTACACTGCGCCAGAATGGCAGGATGATGAATGTGGCCCTCGAGGTGCCGCAAAATGCCCTTGTAATCAAGGGATACTTGCCGCGCACGCACGATTACCAACCACCGCATCGCCAGTTCATCATCATCCGGGCAGCCGATAGGCTTTCGGCCACCTTCCAGGCGCGTTTTTGCTGGCAGTATCCAGCGTAGCGTTGGACGCAGCGCCGGGCGCTGCAAAGGAGCACAAAATGCAATACAGGATATTGGGAAGAACCGGTTTCAATGTGAGCGAAATCGGGTTGGGCAGTTGGGGATTGGGCGGCGGTTGGGGACCGATTGACGATGCCGAAGCACTGGCAGCTATGGAGCTGGCCATCGCGCAGGGCGTCAATTTCATCGATACTGCTTTGGGTTACGGCGGCGGCCACAGTGAGCACCTCATCGGGCGCGTGCTCAAAGGCAGGCGCGAGCAGATTATCGTCGCTACCAAGATCCCGCCGCAGACCGGACGCTGGCCGGTGCTGCCGCATGAGCCGGTAACGAAAACATTCTCGGCCAAGTGGGTCATCGAATGTACCGAAAGAAGCTTGAGGAATCTGGACACCGATTATATCGATGTGCAGCAATTGCATGCCTGGACCCCACCGTATGTGCAGCAAACCGACTGGCTGGAAGGTCTTATGCGCCTCAAGGAGCAAGGCAAAGTGCGGGCATTCGGCGTCTCGGCCAACGATTGGGACCCCTACGGCACCGTCAGCCTGGTGGAATCCGGCCTGATTGATTCGATCCAGGTGATTTACAATATCTTTGAACAACGCCCGCAGGAAGCGCTGCTGCCGGCGGCGCTCAAGCACAACGTCGCCATCATCGTACGTGTGCCTTTTGAGGAAGGTTTATTGACCGGCAGGCTGCATCCGGGGCACCGTTTTGAACCGGACGACTGGCGCGCGGACTGGCTTACGCCGGAACGCTTGAGAGAGGCTGCCCCGCACGCTGAGGCGCTCAAAGCTTACCTTGCACCGGATAGGCCGACCCTGGCCAGCCTGGCGCTCAAGTATATCCTCAGCCATCCTGCGGTCTCGACGGTCATCCCCGGCATGCGCCGGAGCGCGCATGTACTGGAGAACACCTCCGCATCTGACGGCAAGCCCCTCAGCGCACAGGAAATCGAGCGCTTGCGGGCGCACGCCTATGTGCATGGTTGGAAGTATCCCTGGGCACAAGCCTAAAACAATAAAGTGAGGAAAATATAATGCTGACCAAGGCGAATGTTATCGGTATATTTGCACAGAATCTCAGTGTAATCAACAAACAAACCAATGGGTTGACTGACGAGCAATCCCTGCTGCAGCCGCCTTTCAGGGGCAACTGCCTGAATTGGGTGCTGGGGCACATCCTGAGCAACCGGAGCGAGGTATTGGAAGCCCTCGAGGCTGAAGGCATGTTAAGTGCTGAGCAATACAAACGTTACGGCTATGGCTCTGAGCCGATTTGCGGCCCGGGGCAAGATATCCTCCCGCTCGAACAGTTGCTAGAGATGCTCAGGGAGAGCCAGGTGCGCATTCAAAGCGCGCTGGAGAACGCCTCGGATGAACTGTTGTCTGAAGAGCGGACGCTGGGGCCAAATCGTATGCCCTGCGAAGAGCTTGTGCTCTTTCTCTTGTGGCACGAATCCTACCATACTGGCCAAACTGAGCTGTTGCGCCAGTTGGCGGGCACGAACGACAAAGTGATTTAGAGGCAAGAGCGGGTTAGTGCATGGTGCCCTGACCCGCTCTAAACAGAATCAACTTGCAACCTGGGGAACGGCCAAAGCATCGATGGCCTCGCGGTAAGCGATGGCATATAGCGTTGAGGTGACTATCAACTCGTAGAGCGATACGGCGATCGCGATGAAGGGCACCAGGAATATCAGGCAAACGGTTAGCACCGAGATAGAGATAATGCCGCTCGCGAGCTGCTGCAGGCCGATCGCCAGCACAAAGGCCAGCACGAAACCGCCCAGATTCGCGCGCATAACCTTCCACCAGTCGCTGAACTCGAATCCCGCGCTGAAACGCGACTTGGCAACCATATGCACCTGCGCCGGACCGAGAAAGAAAGAAGCCGCCAGGCACCACAGCATCCCTATGCCCATAAAGAACCACATCAGCAATATCACTCCAACTGGCGCGAAGGAGGAAGCGCCGGAATCAAAGTGACTGTTTACTGCCGGGATAAACATGGCCAGGAATCCAATGAGCGCTAGCACAATGCCCGGAATGTAGTAAACCACATATAAACCCGCGAGACGCAGCCCATCGATCAGCAGGTCGCCCCAGTTGTTCCAATCCGGGAGCGCGGGCTGGCCGTCATCGTTGGCGATGCGGCGCATGATGCGGGTTTTATAACCAAGCAAAAAAAGGAGCGGGATGAGCGGGATGACCGCGCTGGCGATGACGAGTAAGCCGGCAACCAGATACTTCGTGCCCCATTTCTTATCCTGAAACGAGAAGGTCAACGCATTCTTAAAGCTGGATGTAGCCGCTATGCCGGTCATAAATACCTCCTGCACCCATAACTAAAGCCCTATTAACATTATACGTTATATTCACTTATAGGGTGCGTTGATTATGGTTAGGACAGGCGAATCCAGTAGCGGCGGAACCAGGTATTGGGCTTGACCCACGAAAGCACCTCGTTCTCGAACTCTCCGCCGTTCTTTTCGATGACGCGCGCTGAAGCGATATTCTCGCGCTTACAGGTGATGAGCACATGATCCAAACCCATCTCGCGCGCGTAAGGCAGCAGCAGCGTGAGCTGCAGCGTGCCGTAACCTTGCCCACGTTTGGAAGGACGGATGTCGTAACCAATATGGCCGGCCTCGTGCGCCAGCAGGGGCGAGAGCAGCGGCCGCAGCCGTATACCGCCCAACAGGTCGCCGGCCGCATTCTGCAGCCAATATGTGTTGGAGGGGACATATCCCCTGGGCAAATTAACGCCGGCGGCCTGCTCCTCAAGGTGCTTGACATAGCCGGCGAAATCGGCTTGGGCTAACTCCAGATCGCGGCCGTAACGGCTGGCTTGCTCACTGGTATAATCGCGCAGCAGCTCCATAAATGCCGGCAGCATATCCTCTTGCAGGGTAACAAGCCTATATCCGGCTGGGTCAAGCTTTATCATCGGTATCCTCTCCATGCCTGCACAGTTTATCCGGTTTCCTGTTTAGCCAGGAACTGCTCCAGCTCTAACCGTGTGGGGCAGCCGGCGCGCCCGCCCGAGCAGGTGGCCTTGAGGGCTGCTGCAGCGCTGGCTTGCCGGACACAAGTCTCCAGGTTCTCACCGCCCACCAGGCATGCCGCGTATACGCCATGGAAGACATCGCCGCAGCCGGTGGTATCCACCACCGCGACGGATAAGGCCTCGTAACGGCGCAGCCCAGCGCCGTGCGCGAGCCACCAGCCGCCTCGTTCTCCATCGGTTACCACCACACACGCGCGTTGCGGAGAATCGAGCGCCGGCAGGATAGCCTCTGGGGCGTCAAGGCCGGTCAGCCGCCGAGCATAATCCAGGTTGATAATCAAGTGGTCGATGATCTCCGCCAGCGCGCGCGTCTCGGCAGTCATGATGCCCTCGAGGTCGCCGATGGTGGGCACCTTTAATTCCCGCGCTGCCTGGCAGGCGCGCACTGCGCTGGCTGCTGTGGTGTAATCCACAAAGAGCGCCCGGCTCTGAGCGATAAGCGCCCCTCCCACTTCAGAGGGTGCGCGTTCCTGCACGCGCGCATGCGAATGCAGGATGGTGCGCTGGCCTGTTGAGCTAACGACGATAATGGTCGAATGCACAGGCCCCGCCGAGGGACGAACCAGCACCGCTGAGCAATCGACGCCCTCGCGCTCCAACTCGCTGATGGTGTAGCGCGAGAGCTCATCGGCGCCCAACACCCCCATAAAAGCGGTTTTAGCGCCCAGACGCGCGGCAGCCACAAGGGCCGTACCCGTCAGCCCGCCTCCCTGGCGTTCCTCGTTCTCCACCAGTATCTTGGAATCCGCTTCGGGGTAGCGCGGCACAAAGACAAGGTCGTCCACGGCAACCGCACCGAGCCCGAGCAGATCCCAGGCCATATCAAGCCTGCGCCGCGACAAGCGCCTGCTCGGCCGTGAACCCATCGTGTACTACCGCTGCAAAGGCGCGCACCGCCAGGGCTACATCCGGGTTCCCCCAGATGTTGCGGCCGATAGTTGCGCCGCGCATCCCGCTGGCCATTGCGCCGGCCATCGAATTCAAGGCTTCCTCCAGAGTGCCGGTTTTCGGACCGCCTGCCGCGACAAACGGCACGGGGCAATCGGCCACAATCTGCGCCTGCGCCGCAATATCGCCGCAGAAGGGCGCCTTGATGACATCGGCTCCCATTTCGAGCGCGCAGCGCACTGCCCAGGCGATGTCGTCGGAGGCATAGGAGATAGTCGGCTCCCCTTCTCCAAAGCTGCGTGGGTAGATATGGCAGATGACGGGCATATCGTAACGCTGCGCCTGTTCGACAAAATCGGCGATGGCGCGCAGAAAAGATGCCTCGGTGGCGCCGTTCACAAAGGCCGCCACGGCGAAAGCATCCGCGCCCAGGCGCACGGCGTCCTCGGGGGTGGCGATATACTCATGCGCCGAGTCATCAATGCGCATCAGTGTGCTCTGCAGGATAAACGGCACACGCCCGGCATAAGGTTCCCAAAGTGAAGTGGCCAATCCTTTATGCATCGTCACTGCATCTGGCTTCGCCGAGACGGCGGCCTCCAGGGTGGCAGCAATATGGCGCAGCCCGGGCGGCAGACCGCGCCCATAGGCCACGAGGTGGTCTACGGCCAGCGAGCACATGCGCCCCGATGGATGAGCGAAAAGGCGATTAAGACGAACGCGTTTGCCGATATTCATTTGTGCATCACCTTGTGCGGATAGGATATTGATAGCGATTGTGTGCAGTATAACACAAAGGAACAAAGCAGCATACGCAACTACACTGACATAGCAATCAACCACTGCGCCAGGTAATACGTTCCCAACACCAATAGCGGCGCCAGGCGAAAATGTTTACCGAAACGGTCGATAGCCAGCATGGTGTCGGAAAGTAAGAAGAACAACGCCCCATATACTGCCAGCAACGCCGATTGTGTGCCGAGGGTTTCCAACTGTGCCAGCGCCCGCCAGACCATAGTGATGATGACCAGTTCGTATATCAGAACCGGTACACGCAGCTTGCCCAGCCTCGACCAGATAAAGAATGAGACCATTGCTGGTATAAGTAGCAAAGGCAGCAGCCACTGGATGTGCAGTTCGGTTCCCTGCGTGAAGGCAGCGGTGTAGCAAAGATGCGTCAGGAGAAAACTGACGATGCCGTAGATAAACATGTTCTTGGGCAGCATCAGCAGGATATCCCCCAGCAGGGAGAAAACCAGGCCCACAGCGATATATTGGCGGTAAGTGGGGGCATTAGCAGCGGGCAAAGTCAGTGCCATTACCAGGATGAGCGCCGTAGTGAGCGGTTTGGCAATATACTGGAGGGTGCGGTGATCCGTCAGGCTGGCGTATATCGTCAGGCAAGCACAAACCAGAATGAGAATGGACAGGAAAATGGCCACTTTGCAGCTTTCCTTTCTGATCAGCAGATGGGCCTGCAACTTTTTGGGTTAACCTGCGCAAGCTGTAAAATTGCGAATACTTGACATAAATACGGTATATGCCGCGCTGTGGATACAACGCCCACTTGCCGAGTATTCCATGTCGCACCCGCCCCGGGACGCTCTGGTCACGCGCAGCCAGGAGAGCGTACAAGACGAATAGCCGTGCGCGAGCACGAGCTGCGGCTTATCGCCTCCGCTGCGGTAATAATCAGGCGAATGCCGTTATCTCGCGTATCAGCTACGAACCAGTAACTCGGTAACCACATGGCAACTCCCGTGTTCGCTAGGTCAGGCGGTTGAGGCAAGCGGTAAATACCACAAGAGGCAGATTTCATGTGCACAGGCGCTGCCGTGGTAGAAATATCGGTCGATAGTACCCAGGGTGCAGCCCATTTTACGATAGAAGCGGCAGGCGGGAACGTTGATATTCTGAGTTTCAACCTGCAGCAAATTGCAGCCGCGGCGGCGCGCCCAATCGGCAGCATAGTGGAACAGTGCACTGCCAATCCCCTGGCCGCGCCGTTGGGGTGCCATGCGAATATCCCACAGGCTGGCCAGGTCGCGCTGGCCGCGCAGAAGGTGCACGCCCGGTGTATCAACGGCCACCGCAGCGGCGCCCACAGCCTGCCCAGCGCTCAGCGCCAACACAAAATGCCAGTTCTGGGTATCGAAGCGCTTGGGCCAATCGGTGGGCTTTTGCGTGGCATCATAATCCTTGAGATAGGGCTCGCTCAACGCTTGTTCAGCCAACTGGATGCCGCCCAAACCGCCTTCAACCAGGCGCGGCACAAGCACAGAGCGCACGGTGAAGGTAATCGGTACGGCTGCGTAACGCACCAATTTGTCGGCCGTAATGCTGCCAAGCTCCAAGTCCACTCAGCACCTCGATCTGCACACAGACAACCTATCCTGCTGCCAGCTTATCGGCCAGGTCGGCGATGAACGCCTGCATCGCCAACGGCTGGAGCCATTCCTGGGGGATGGCTCCTATGCCATAAAACGCGCCGGCCAGTTGGCCGTAAACCGCGCCGGTAGTATCGGCATCCTCACCCAAGTTGATTGCCAGCAGGCAGCCGTCGCGAAAACTGGAGCTCGCCGCGAAGGCCCATAATGCCGCTTCCAGCGAGTTGACTACATAGCCGTTGCCGCGTATCTGGGGCGGCTGCTTGTGCTTGAACGAGCCGGCCGCGATGGCCGCAATCGCCTCATTGAGCGGCTGCTCCTGCCAGAGGCCGGGCGCCGGCGCATAACCGGCGCTCAGCAGGTCTTCCTTGGCGGTGCCCTGCAGGGCGCCCACCAGCAGAGCTGCCAGGTAGCGGCAGGCATCCACCGCTACGCCTGCGCCATGGGTCGTGCGCGAACTCTCGCCGGCCAAGCGCACGGCCTCACGCGGGTCGCGGTAAAAGTAGAGCGGCACCGGCGCAAGACGCATCAGCGAGCCATTGCCAGCGGAAAAGACGTCCGCAGGGCCGGAGAAGGGGTTGCCGGTCTCTATGAAAGCGTCCAATGCGCGCGAGGTCGTATTACCGATATCAAAGCAAGCGCCGGTGCTCGAAAGGTAGCCTTCATCGCGCCAGCGCAGGTAACGCTGCATCTGGTCGCAGGCATCAAAACCGTGGCACTCGACCAGGCTGACGGCCAGGCACAGCGCCAGCGAGGTGTCGTCGGTCCACTGGCCGGGCTGCAAATGAAAGGGCCCGCCACCGGCCATCTGGCTATGTTGGTGCGGGCCGGGGCCGCTGAACTCGATGCTGGTGCCGAGGGCGTCACCGACGGCCAAGCCCAATAACGAACCTCGTATGCGCGACTGTATCGTCAGGGGAACGCTCATCTTGTATCCTTATCCTGCAAATGATGGAGAAGGGAGGGTCACCAGCAAGGCAATCCTCCCCAATTGTATTACGCGCGCCCGAGCTTGAGCCGCAGGGTAACGACCTCGAACGGTCGCAGCTCCAGGTTTACCTTGCCATTGGTCAGTTCCAGTTCGCGCTTATTTTCCTCCAGCATATTGGTGCGCCAGACAGCCGCGACCGGCAGCACTAAGCTGAGGACGGCGCGGGTTGCCATACGCTTAGCCTCATACAGGCGCATGATGAGGTCGCCGGAGGCATCCTCAGCCGGCTTGACCCATTCAGCGATGACATTGGGGGCATCCACGCTCAGCAGCGACTTTTCCCCCGAGCCGCCAGCAGCCGCAGTTACCGGCACGTTCAGCGCATAAGCCTCGCGCACTAGATCGCTCTCGCCAAAGGAGCCGTTCCAGGCATAAAAAGCATAGGTGAACGCCTGGGTGCCGCGATCGGCGGTCATATCGGGCGCCAGCGCGGATTTAAGCAGCGTCAGGCTGATGGTATTGCCCAGCACATTGACGCCGTATTTACAGTCATTGAGCACAGCGCAGCCGCGGTTTTCTTCCGCCAAGGCCGTCCACTTGTGGTTGGAAACCTCAAAGCGGTCGCCGTCGAACGGGCGCGAGTAGTGGTTCGGCCGGCGGATATGGCCGTACTGAATCTCGTGGATAGCCTCGTTGGCGAACACACTCACCGGGAAGGCCACCTTGAGCAGCTTGTGGCGCTCCTGCCAGTCGATGGTGGTAGCAAAATCGATGCGCCGGCTGCCATGAGCGAGGGAGACTTCCTGGGTCATCCAGGAGTCGTGCAGCTTGCGGCGGATGCGCAGCCTGGCTACCAGCGGACCGCTGGCAATGATAGTGAACTCCGCCGGCTCTTCCAGCGGCACCGGATTGGCCGCATAGGTCGAATCCAGGTCCCAGGCATCCCAATTGGTGGGCACATCCTTGAACATGCGGAATTGGTTGGCAGTGCCGGCCAGCAGCTCGTGGCCAGCCTCCTTATCATAAATGCTGGTAATGCCTCCCCGGGCATCGAACTGCACGCGCAGCAGGCTATTCTCCAGCCGTTCCGTACTGGCAGAAACAGGATCGGCCACCGGTGCGTGGTGGTCCGAGATAGTAAGGGTAGTCCAACCCATGCTTGGCGCCGTCACCTCCGCCCAGCGGCGGCCGGCGATCTCCTGCGAGGGCACCGGCTGCGCCTTGGCGTCGATGGCGCCGTTCACGCCTTCCGGCAGCGCCACCAGCTCGCGCCGTTGCCAGGGCAGTGAGTTAAAGACCGTGATATTGTGGTAGGCAAAATCCGATTTTGCACTGGCTATGATAGCTTGCTGTGCGTTCGCCCGGATAATCTCGGCATCGGCGATTACGCCGGCATAGGCAGCCTCGGCCTCCTCGTACACGCGGTGAATCGAGGAGCCGGGGATGATATCGTGGAATTGGTTGAGCAGCACGGCCTTCCAATCCTCGTCCATTTGCGCAAATGGGTATTTGAATCCGTAGAGCGCGCCAGCCGCTGCGCCCCATACCTCGGCCTCGCGCAAGGCGAACTCACTCTTGCGGTTGCCGCGCTTGGTGCGGGCTTGCGAGGTGTAGGTGCCACGGTGCGCCTGAAAGTAGAGCTCGCCGACATAACGCTCCGCGGGCGGATTGTTGGCCTCCAGATCGTGAAAGTAATCGATGGGCGAGGTCATCGTCGTGCGCGGCACACCCTCGAGGTCGCGCATCCGGCGCAGAAACTCGAGATGGTTGCGCGTGGGGCCGCCGCCGCCGTCGCCGTAGCCGAAGGGCACGAGGCGAGCGTTGATGCCGTCCTTTTGCACGCGCCCGTTCCAGCGCTCAATCAGGCTGGCGGCGTCGGTGTGCGAGTTATAATCGTTGGTCAGGTGCACCAGCACACCGCTGCCGTCGATGCCCTCCCAGGTAAAGGTATTGTAGGGGAAGGGGTCGCCGCCATTATAATTCCAGAAAATCTTGGCTGTCGAAAAGTACTTTATTCCGCAGCCGCGTAATATCTGCGGCAGCGCACCTGAATAGCCGAACACATCGGGCAGCCAGAGCATCTCGCAGCGCACGCCAAATTCATCCATAAAGTAGCGCTGGCCGTGTACAAACTGGCGGATAAGGGATTCGCCGCCGCTGATATTCGTATCGGCCTCGACCCACATGCCGCCCTCGGGCATAAACTGGCCGGACTTGACCACATCCTTGATGCGTGCGAATAGCTCGGGCACGTTGCGCTGGACAAAGCGGTAGATATGCGGCTCGCTGGCCAGGAACTTGAATTCGGGATACTCATCCATCAGCGCAACCTGGGTTGAAAAGGTGCGCGTGGTCTTGCGCTCGGTCTCGGCCAACGGCCAGAGCCAGGCGACGTCGATATGCGAATGGCCGAAGGTATAGAGAAGCGGCGCTGTGGAGCCGTTGGTGCATTCCAAGAGCGGCTTGAGGCGCGCGCGCGCCGCGCTGATGCTGGCCATCTTTTCAGAATACGGCAGCTCAAGATCGGCGATGGTCGTGAAATCGCGCAGGCCACGGTCGATCTCGGCCACGCGCAGTGAATTTTGGTCGATATTATCGCGGATGCCTGCCAAGGTGGCGGCATCCAGCCAGAGCTGATAAGCCTCCTCTTCCCAGATACCGTAGGTGGAGCAGCCGACGGTCACCTGGGTTGCCCCCGGCTCTGGCACGGTCTCGCGCTCCGGCGGAACCGGCCCTACATAATATACCCTTGGCCCGTGGCCGGCATACGTCTCACATAGAATGTCGTAGGCAGCGCCCGCAACTGCCGCGCGCGTCAGGGTTATCTCCGAGTGCTCATGATCCACCGCGCCCGCCGCAATGCCGTTGATAAACACGGCGCTCTCGCCGCCAGCATCCAGGCGCAGGGCGATGCGCTTCCCGGCAGCCTCCGCCGGCAGAACCACCTGTCCCTTGAACCAGCCGTATTCCCATTTGGCGCCCCAGGTCGTGCCGGGCGCAAATGGCACGAACGGCCTGGTCAAGGCCTGCTCGGGGGTGAGCTGTTCGAGGGTGGTGAACCCTTCCAGCGTGACCTCGCCCAGCGGGCGGTAAAAATGATTGGGCAGTTCTTTGAGCCAATTTTCGATGCGCCGGCGCCATTCCAGTGTCAATGCCATGCCAAATCTCCTTCAACATGCTGTTTAAAATACGAGCAGCGCCATGTATGCTATACTCGCGTCCGTATTGTAGCACAAACAGCCCAGGTGCGCATACGCTTGGCGGTTGCCTCTCGATTTTACTGCAGTTATAATAAACATATCCTGAATGCATATTGGGAGCAGCCTGTGTACGATGCCGTTGTTGCTGGTCATCTATGTATAGACATTATGCCCGAGATCGATGCGCAGACCGCTCGTTCGTCCACATTTCTCGCGCCCGGTCGCTTAACTGAAGTTAGCGGTGTAGTTTTTTCGACGGGCGGCGCAGTCTCCAATACCGGGCAAGCCTTGTACAAGCTAGGCATCAACGTTCGCCTGGCAGCCAGGGTGGGCGATGACGCGCTGGGTAATTTGATACGTGAAACACTCGGGCGCACGAACCCGGCGTTCAGTGCGATGCCCGGCGTCGGGTGCGGCGAACCGAGCTCGTTTACCCTGGTTATCGCGCCCCCCGGCATCGACCGCACCTTTTTACATTGCCCGGGCACCAACAACACGTTTGGCGCCGAGGATATCGACGAGGCGCTGCTGGGCGAAGTGCGGCTGTTTCACTTTGGCTATCCGCCTCTGCTGCGGCGCATGTACGCCGATGACGGCCTCGAACTCACGGCGATTTTCAAGCGCGCCAAGGCTCAGGGGGCTACTACCTCGCTAGATATGTCGCTGCCGGATATCTCCAAGCCATCAGGACAGGCTAACTGGCCGTTGATCCTGAAGCGCGCGTTGCCTTATGTGGACCTCTTTATGCCAAGCATCGAGGAACTGCTACTGATGCTGCGTCGTCAGCGTTATATGGAGCTCATCGAGACGGTGGGCGCCGGCGGGATGCTGCAGGCGCTCTCTACCGCCGAGATTGTCGGTCTGGCAGAGGAGGCTATGGCTTTGGGAGCTAAAATCGTGGTCGTCAAATTGGGCAACCGCGGGGTGTATATCCGCACCAACGGGCGCCTTGCTGACCTGGGCAGAGGAGACCCGGCGGACCTGGCGAATTGGCGCTCCCGCGAACTGTGGGCGCCATGCTTCAAGGTGCATGTGGTCAGCACGGCCGGCTCGGGTGATGCGACCATCGCCGGATTTCTGGCGGGGATGCTGAAGGGGCAGACGCTCGAGGCTGCGGCCAACTCGGCCGTAGGCGTCGGTGCCTGCAATGTGGAGGCGATGGACACCACCAGCGGCATACGCTCCTGGGATGAAACGCAAGCCAGGATCCGAGCCGGTTGGGCTAAACTGGAAGTTACAACGCCCGGAGAAGGGTGGGTTTGGGATCCAGCGGCCAGCCTGTGGCACAGCCCGCGCGATAAAAAGGGGGATTGAGATGCGCTACATACGTCTGGACGGTATGCCGCTGGCACCCTCGCTCATCTGCCTGGGAGGCGGTCCTCTGGGCTCGGCGATCGCGGCTGAAAAAGCTTTCGAGCTGCTCGATACGCTGGTGGAGGAGGGCGGCAACTGGGTGGATACCGCGCATGTTTACGCAGCCTGGCTGCCGGGCGGCGGTGGCGTCTCGGAGCGCACCATCGGCGCCTGGATCAAGGCGCGCGGCGTGCGGGCTAGCTTTATGGTCGGCACCAAGGGCGCCCATCCGCACCTGGAGACGATGCACATCTCGCGTCTCAGGCCGACAGACATCACCCAGGATTTAAACGAAAGCCTGGAGCGTTTGGACAGTGATTATGTCGATATCTACTGGCTGCACCGCGATGACCCGACTGTGCCGGTGGGTGAAATCCTGGGCTGCCTGAATGAGCATCTGGCGGCCGGGCGCATCCGCAGCCTGGGGGCATCCAACTGGACGGCGGCACGCCTGCAGGAGGCGAACGCCTATGCCGCTGAGCACGGCATCGCCGGTTTCTGCTCCAGCCAGATCGGCTGGAGCCTGGCGCAGCCCAATCCGGTCAAGGCGGCTTACGCCGGCACACTCAATATGGATGCAGACACCCTCGCTTACCACAGGCACAGCCGGCTGCCCGTGGTGGCCTACTCCTCGCAGGCCGGCGGATTCTTTAACAAAGTTACCCGCGCCAGCGTCAGCGACCCGGCGCTGGCTGATAGCGGGATGGCCGTACACTATTTCAATGAGACCAATTTCAGTCGGGCTGAGCGGGCGCGCGAGTTGGCGGCCCGCTACGGCTGCGACGCCAACACCATCGCGGTGGCTTATCTGCTCAACCAGCCTTTTGCAGGATACGCCATCACAGGCTGCCGCACCCCGCAGCAGGTGCGCGCGAGCTGCGCTGCGGCTGATCTCATGCTGAGCGCGGAGCAGGTCGCCTGGCTGGAGGGTGAAGCAGGTTAGGGCAAGGGATAAGTTGATCAATGCAGGTATGCTGTCCGCACAGCTTTCTTTATTCCTGTTGCATCCCTGGATTGGAAATGTGCGTTGCAAGCTGTTCTGCAGGAATCGTGCTGCTACGCTCGGTCAACGCAGATACCCTGCGTGTGGCACAGCTCGAACCGACTGCGTACGAGTCGCTGATGGTGCGCATCGGCGGATTCAGCACCTATTTCAATTGGTTATCCAAAGAACACCAGGACGACATCATTGCGAGGACCGAACATGAGCTGGGGTAAGCATATCTCAACGAACAAAACACTGCGTAGAAACACCACCCTGCGCAATCTGATAGCGGCGGCGCTGTGCGCTGTTTTGCTGCTCACTACCCAATCGGTGCGCGGGCAAGAACCCGCTTCTATTGTGCGTTTGCCGTTTGTGATTAATTTCGACGCAGTAGGGTGGATTACTTTTGCTTCAAACCGCAGCGATAACCATGAGAATGAGATTTGGGTGATGCGCGGCGATGGCAGTAGCTTGTCTTCGGCTTCTTCTGTTGTTATACCCGGTGTAGATAGCGACCCATCATGGTCGCCAGATCGAATCAAGATCGTTTATGTGAGTGATCGAGATGGCAACCACGAGATATATACTATGAACCGCGACGGGTCAGGCGTTGCCCGACTTACCAATGACAACCGCGAAGACTACGACCCTGCCTGGTCGCCAGATGGTACCCAGATTGCTTTCACTCGCTGGACAGACAATGCTCCCTCGATATGGCTGATGGACGCGAATGGAGCAAACCCACATCAGCTTACCTCCGGATATGACAGCCAACCGAGCTGGTCGCCCGACGGCAGCAAGATTGTCTTTACCCGCTATGTCAGTCTATCTGGTGGGGCGAGCACCGATATCTATGGGATGGATAGCAATGGCGCCAACGTAACCTGGCTAGTGAACACCGCCGCGAACGAGAGCCAGCCGGCATTCGCGCCGGACGGGATAACGGTGGCCTATCTTTCGAACGCGACCGTCGGCTACAACCGTATCTGGATTCGTCCAGCGGCCGGTCAACCATATATGTTGACCAGCAACACGCAGGATATCGAGAGCCTAGCTTGGTCGCCGGACGGTGCGAGCATCGTTTACAGCAAGGAAACTGCCCGGAACAGCACTTTCTACAATCTATATACGGTGAACCGCAGCACCGGCAGTATTACGCAGCTTACCAGCGGTAATTTCCAGGATAAGCAGCCCGACTGGTATCCATAATAGTTGTAGAGCGTCCCCCAGAGCATATCAGCAAAGAGAGGCAGCATGATGCAGGAGTTCGTTGACTTTTCTTACGCCTTCGGCGCGCCGCACCGTATCACGGTGGCCGTGCCCGATTCCAGCCACAAGACGCTCGTGGATTGTTACCCTGACCACCTGTGGCTGGGCTGGACTTACCAGGACCTGACCCAGCTTCCGCTCGGAGCATTGATACCCCCGCACACCGATTGGAAGGTCAACATCTGGCCGGAAGTCGACGGCGCCAAATTGGTGAACTCTTCCTGGATGCGCATCGAGGGCAGCTTGCCGGCGCTGACGCAGGATTACGACGGCGCTAACCCCGGGCTTTTCCGTTTTCAGGCAGTGGGCGGAGAGAGCGCAGCGCTGGTGAAAATAAGCTTACGCAACGATGACGCCGCCAGCCACCGCTACAGCGTGGTGCTCGCCGGCGTCGGGCACCACAAAGTGCCTGCCTGCTGGGATGACGAGCTGCCGCCTGACCATATGATGTGCGCTTATCTGGAGCGGGCCGACCGTTTGATGGTGTTCATCAGCGGGGCGCAAAAGATGCCGCTCAGGCGCGATGCGGTGGCCAAGACGCTGTGCCTCGAGTGGCAGCTCGCGCCGGGCCAGAGCGCGGAAGGTTGGATTGTGCGGCCGTATAAGGCTTATTGTGCCGATATGCCCGCCCTGCGCAGCCGTGATTGGGCTGCTGAATTCGAATCTGGCCTCGAGGTCTGGCGGAAATTGCGCTCCAGCCTGGTGCAGGCCGAGATACCCGATGAAGGTGTGCGCAACGGCTTATACGCCGGTCTTTTGGACGGTTTTATCATGCGCGAGCCTGTCGCGCAGGGCTATATCGCCGGCTGCCCGGGCACCGAGTGCTACCGCGCTGCCAATGCCGGTGAACCCGCCATTGTGGCTATCGCGATGGACCAATTCGGCCTGCCGCGAGAAGCGGTGCGCGAGTTTGAGATGGAGCTCAACCAGCAGGGCGAGGATGGCTGCTGGGCCGACCCGCAGGGTTGGGGGCATACAGGCTGGCTGTGCGAGGGCTTCAAGTCCTGGTTCATCCGCGAGCATTACCTGATGACCCGCGACCTGGCATTCCTGCAGCAGTATTATCCACGCATGTTGGCCAGCACGCGCTTCCAGGCGCGCGCGCGCGCACGCACGCGCAAGTTGAACCCGGACGGCAGCAGACCGCTGACCTACGGCTTGATGCCACGCGGTTTCGGCGATTGCGGCCTATGGGATGATGACGATATGATCGGTGTGTTCCTGCCGCACAACTTTTGGGCGGTTTACGCCGATGGCGTTACCCTTGAGGCCGCTGTCTGGCTTGGGCGAGATGCCGGCGAGATCGCTGAGATAAGAGAAGTCTTCGAGAGGGCACGGCGTGACCTGTTAGCTGCTTTGCAGACAGGCAGCATCACTGGGACGGACAGTGCGACCGGCGCGAGTTATCGCTGGATCCCCGGCGTGGCAGGCAAAACGACCGGCAGCCGCTGGGGCGCGCTGAATGCGGCGGTACCGTGCAGCATCATTCCTCCCGATGACGAACTCATCACTGGCACGCTCAGGTATATCGAGAGCAATATGAGCCCGGGCGGTCAGCCGATACGCACCGGCTGGCTGCAGGACGGCATGTGGGTGGCTATCACGCTGGATAACATCGCCGAGACACACTTGGCGCGCGGCGATGGCGATACAGCCATTCGCTACTTGTATTCGACGTTGAACCACGGCACTCCGCTGTATTCATGGTGCGAGGAGCGCGGTCCGGAGCCGGGCACGCAATCACAGACCGGCGACCGCCAGCATTTGTGGACCCCCGTGGCCGTGGCGCGGGCCGTGCGCGACATCCTGGTGCTTGAGCATGAGGACACGCTGGAACTGGCCCTCGGCAGCGCGCGCAGTTGGCTGGCGAGCGGCAAACCGCTCGGCATCCGCGGGGCGTGCACCCATTTTGGCGCCGTCAGTTATCGGCTGCAATATGACCGGTCTGCTGGGCGGGTTATGGGCGAGATTGCGTTTGAACGCGGGCGCGAGCCGGAGTGGCTCAAGGTGCACATCCGCCTGCCGGAAGGCAAGCCAGGTAACGTCCAGGGGACGGAGACGCAGGGTGAATGCCTGATCTGGCGCAAGCCTCGGGATGTGATACGCTTCAGCGTCGAGGTTATATAATATTAGTTATACTTACTAATTATTAGTTAGGCAGCGCCAGGTCGTGTTAGCGCCGGTGCGTGAGGAGAGCATAAAGCAGATCGTGCGCGAGTTGCCTCTGTGCCAGAGGCCTGAGCGCTATGCGCGTTGCTGTCGTACCCTACAGGCAGCACGCTGGCTGCCGCTCGGTATCGACCCGCCGGACCCGAATCGAGTATCTCGTCCGAATATCCGGATTGAGCACAATGGGCAGAAAGAATCAGGGTGTTGAAAAGAAGTTCTGTTCCTGGTACTTGCCCACTGGGAAACAGGAAGCGTGATTCCGGCGCAAGCCGGGATCCGGTATTAATCTGATATATAACTGCGCGTCTTGATGATGTCGATGAAGCGCGCGACTATGCCCGTGAGAAAGGGCTGATGGTTGAACCCATGTATCCGCCTTTGGAACCATTTCGCCCGCGTCTGCGTCATGGAAGCAGCAAGCAATGTTAGGGAGGCATCATGAGACGCTTTGTGACGCTGGTTTTGGCGGTGTTGTTGATGTTGGCGGCAGGTTGTGGAGGAAGCGAGATCAAGCTGGGCGCAGCGGATAGCGGCAGCTCGCTCAAGTTATCCCCTGGTCAGGTGATGGCGGTGACGCTGGAAGGCAATCCCTCCACAGGATACGGCTGGTACGTCGTCGGCGAATTACCCGACATTCTGGAGCAGCAGGGCGAACCCGAATTCGTGGCGGATGCGGGTTCTGCCAACAAGGTGGGCGCGGGCGGCATGCTGACAAGCAAGTTTAAAGCGCTGAAGGCGGGCACAGCCGTACTGACGCTCGGATATATGCGCTCCTGGGAGGATAAGGCCCCCATACAAACCTACACCTTGACGGTCGAGGTAACCGCGAAATAAGGTCTACCTCCCTGGCGGTAGCGGTCGGCGGGTTGAGCGCAACCTGCCGACTGTTTTTTGGTTATCATTGACAATGCATGCTGGTGAATCCAAAATATTATCATCGCTCCACTGGAGGTAACTTATGCCTAAAATAGCCGTTATTACCGATACCGATTCCAGCCTGCCGGCCGCATTGGCAGCGCAGCATGCCATCGAGTTGGTGCCGATCAAGATTCAATTTGGCGACGAGAGTTATGATACCGGCACAGAAATCGACGATCGCCAGGTGTTTGCCCGCGTCGATAGCGAGCGTAAGCTGCCTACTACCGCTGCGCCGGCGCCTGGGAGGTTTATCCAGGCCTATCAGCGCGCCTTCGATAGCGGCGCAGATGAGATCATCTGCATTACCATCTCGAGCGAGGTCAGCGCAGTCTGCACGGCGGCGATGACTGCCGTCGAAGAGTTTCCCGGCCGGGCAATCCATGTGGTGGATTCGCACACGCTGGGGATGGCGCAGGGCTTTATGGTCTTAACCGCGGCCGAATTGGCCGCTGGTGGAGCCACCGCTGACGAGATCCTCCAGGCGGTCGCTGCGGTGCGCGAGCGCAGCCACCTGTTCGGCGCGCTGGCATCGCTCAAGTACCTGGCGATGAGCGGACGGGTGGGGCATCTAGCTGCCGGCGTGGCCAGTGTGCTTAATATCCGGCCGATTCTATCGGTCAGAGACGGCAAGCTGCAGTTGTTGGAGAAAATCCGCACTCAGCGCTTGGCCTGGGAACGCCTGATCACCCTGACGGAGCAAGCCGCCGACGGCAAAGCGCTGGAGCGGGTCGCCTTTATGCATGTGGCTGCCCCCGAGGCTTGCGCCCTATTCGCGGAGCAGTTCAACCAGCGTGTCGCCTGCCCGCAGGATATCCTTACCGTTGAGCTGACCCCCGGGCTTTCGGTGCACACTGGCGCGGGCATGGTGGGTGTAGCTGTGATTACGGCGCGGTAGTTGCTGCCCTGACGCCGGCGTCGGAATGACGCTTCATGTTTCTCAGTAGGCAAGTATCAGGACAGAATCTCCTTTTCAACACCCTCCCGAGACGTCCAGTTGACGGCATGTGATATAATGATGTCAGGAGGTGATCGATATGTTTAAGCGTGTTTTAGGTCGTACAGGCGTCGAGTTATCGGTCGTCGGTTTTGGCGGAATTATCTGCATGAACGCTTCAGCCGAGGAATGCAGCCGCAATGTCGGCAAGGCTATCGAGCGCGGCATAAACTACTTTGATGTAGCGCCTTCCTACGGCAATGCTGAGGAGATGTTAGGTCCAGCGTTGGAACCATACCGTAAAAACATATTCCTGGCATGCAAGACGGGCAAACGCACCAAGGATGAAGCCTGGGCGGAACTCAAAGCATCGCTACAGCACCTGCGCACTGACTATTTTGACGTCTACCAACTGCACGGCGTCACTACGCTGGAGGAGGTGGATACCATCTTTAGCAAGGGCGGGGCGATGGAGACCTTTCTCGAAGCGCGCCAGCAGGGATTAGTGCGCTTCCTGGGGTTTTCAGCCCATTCGGACGAAGCTGCTGTGGCGCTGATGAACCGCTTCCCGTTTGATACCATCCTGTTCCCCTGGAACTGGGTCACGTGGTATAAAGGCAACTTTGGCCGTGAGACGCTCGCGACGGCTCAGGCCAAGGGGTTGGGACGGCTGGCTCTGAAAGCTTTGGCGTTGCGCAAATGGCGCGACGATGAGGAGCATCAATGGAGCAAAGCCTGGTACCATCCGGTCGATACGGCTGAAGATGCGGCGCTTGGCTTGCGGTTTACGCTGTCCAAGCCAATTACGGCTGCCGTCAGCCCCGGCCATGCCGAGTTTCTGTGGTGGGCCTGCGATGCGGCCGATAAATATACGCCGATTACGGCTGCCGAAGAGGGCCAGTTGGAGGCCCGGGCGCAGAAGCTTGATACGATATTCGTGACGGAAAAGTACTAGTTAAGAGCGAGCGTAGAAAGGCACAGAGCGTCTCTGTGCCTTTTTGATTTGACATGCAAGGGAGGAGGCTTATGCCAATGCAACGCTGGTCAGAGATGCGCCTGCTGCCGCCGAGCAGGATGGCCGACCTACTGCGGGAATGCCCGATCGTTTACGTTCCCTCCGGAATCCTCGAATGGCACGATGAGCACCTGCCGATGGGCACCGATACGCTCAAGATGGAGGAAATCTGCCGGCGCACCGCCAGGCTGACGGGCGGCCTGGTGCATATGCCCTCTTACCTGGCAGTGGAGGCCATCAATCCTGCGGAAAATCCGCTGGGGCACGGTGGAATCGGCTACACACCACAGCTTGTCAAGGAGTACCTGCTTGAGCTATTCCGCCAACTGGAACTGCTCGGTGCGCGCCTGATTGTGCTCAGCTACGGCCATACCAGCCCAGGCAATATCAATATTCACGAGGAGGCAGCCTTCGAATATAACATGCAGGCCGGGCAGGCGGGCGTGTTGGCGATGAACGATGTCGCTCCGGCGGTCAAGTATCGCTATAAGGTGGCTGACCATGCGGCCAAGTGGGAAACTTCATTTATGATGGCTTCTTACCCCGAAGCTGTCGATTTGAGTCGGTTGGCAGCCGAGCATGGCGAATTCTGGGGTTTAGACCCGCGCCTGCATGCCAGCGCCGCGGAAGGCGAACGCATGTACTCGCTGGTGGCTCAGGAGACATCCGAACTGGTGAAATTGGCTCGGCGGGCTCCACGCGAACAATACTACAATCAGGCCTATACGCATGCCGTGGGCTGCTGGCAGGACTGCCAGAATATGCGCGACCTGGCAGATAACTATTGGCAGCACGACGAACGCTGGGAGGACCCTTTCTGCTGGTATTGCGAGTGGCGTTCGCCCGGCCTGCTGCGCGAGCTGCGCGCCCGTCAGGGAGCCGCGTGGTTGCAGAACACCATCACCCGCTGGCGCCAATCCGCCAGCCCTTATACTGTGAGGGCGAAATACGCATTGGAGCAGATTGAGCTGGAGTATGCAGAGCTAGATAACTAACGAGAGACAGGGGAGTGAGAACTCTCCTGTCCCTTTATTTCCGTTATTCGATAACCACCGCGCAGTGGATGCCCACCTGGGGCACTGTAATGAGCGTCGTTCCGCCGGAGCCGCTATTCACGCGGTAATCACGGCGTATGGCCGTATCCTCATAAGCCAGAACGATGCGCTGAGGTATTTGCACAGTGTCATATGCGATTTCTACTGGCCCTACAGGCGGGATGTTGGGCGCCGCGCTGGTATAATTGGGCATCTCCTGCGCCAGATTAATCAGGTGGATGATGGTCTTGTTGCCTTTGCGGCGCAGCACCGCATCCACGCAGCCCGGCGCCTTGATGCGGATGCGCAATGCAGGCTTCATGGCCGCGACAAGTCCGCCCAGCCACTCGCGCACCATCGGGTAACGCGTGCGCTGGAAAAAGTGAAATAAATCCATCGGCACATACAGCACCTGGCCAGCGCCGACCTGATTCAGCACGGCTGCGGGATATGGCAGCAGCTCTGCATCGGGCAGCGGCGTCTTGCCTAGGAAGCCCAGCGCCCGCGCACTATCCGGCTTCAACATGCGCCAGGAAATGCTGCCAAGCTGCAGCATCCCGCTGGCCGTGGGCACGTGGAACAATGCATTGGATTCCACGCTGACGCTTTGGGCGCCGATAAACGCGGCGCCAAAGCGGCTGAATACCTCGGAGCCGCTGAGCAGCAGTCGGCCGCCTTGTTCGACGTACGCTTTGAGGGCATCGACCATAGCCTGCGACATGCCGTCCTGCTCCGGCGCTACCACCAGCGGGAAATCGTTCAAGCGCGGCAGCAGCGCCCACTCATCCATGATATCGACGCCCAGCGAGTTCTCGAGCAGCCCGTAGGTCGCGCCTTCAACGCCCTGAATGTCATAATCCCAAAAGAGATTCTTAACAGGCTTTTTGCGGTAGTGCGCCTCCGAGTGCAGCACCACCGCCTGGGGGATCGTTGCCGCGCCCTGGCACAGCTCCCGGCGCTCCAGCGCCCATTTGCCGACTTTACCCATGCGCTGCATACGCCAGGGCACCAGGCGTCCATCGCGTAAGCCGGCGGGGTTCTCGTAGATTTGCAGGTTGCCCCCAAAGGCCAGCACCAGCGCAGCCTGCTGCTGCAGCCGGCTGACCGAGGAGACCGTCCATGGGATGGGCAATGCGCCGCTCTCCCCGTCCCGGAAAAAGTTCCACAGCATCAAGTCCCACGGCTTGCCGCGCGTGGAGATAAAACGCGACTCACAGCGCAGGATATCGGTGCCAGACCACCAATCGCCGCTGATCCAATCCGTTGGCGTTGTGGGCTCTCCTGGGTCGCGGAAGGTCTGCAGCCAGTTGGAGCATACCAACACGCCCGGATGGTGAGCGTGCACCGCCTCGGTGTAGCGGGTGACATACTCGAGAAATCCGGCGCGCTGAGTCTCCATCCAATCAGCCCAGTCCGGGCTGGAGATATCCGTTGGTGGTTCTGCCCGACCTGTTCGCTCGGTGTAGGCGGCGCGGCACAGGTCGCAATAGCACGGCTCCAGCGCCCACTGCTCGCCGTCCACCCAGAAGCCGTCTACGCCGTAGCGGTCGATCAGCTCGAACATCTGGGGCAGGAGCAAGCCCTCCATATAGCCGCGACGCGGGCACATCTTTTGGCTCTGACGGGCAGGTTCGACCGGATTGGGTACCACGCGCCAATCGGGGAATTTCTCGGCGGCGGCGATATCCCAGATGCCGGAATAGTGGCAGTGCAGTCGAACGCCCATACGGCGGGTAGCTTCGCGCCAACCGGTCAGGGCGTCCTTGACGATGCCCTGACAAACGGTTGCGCCGGGCGCCTGCGAATACCAGCTCGTTTGGCCGGGGTGTCCCTTGCAGTCGGTCTGCACCCACTGCGGGCTCATCAAGCGCAGCGCCGGGATCAGCTCCTCGGGCGTGGCATGCGCGCCGATTACCGTATCGCTGTCGTTGGCGTGCAGGTCATAATGCAGCCCAAAGTACACCTCGTCACCATACCAATGCTGCTCCGTAACATCGCCGTTGTCCTTACAGTTGGCTGGTCGAGCGATACGCGCTTGTTCGGTTTCATTGTTCATCGGAGGGCTCCTATTCCATTAGTGGTTATACCCGACAGCATAGCTCGGTAGCTCTTTACTAACCCACGCTCCCACACTATCCGGATAAGCTCCTCCATTATATATACGCCAGGAAGGCTCGCAAGCTGCTCAGGATAACAGTTTAGTAAAATAGTTAGTCTAACTAATAAATCAATCCATAAGGACTAGCAGCGCCGATTCTCCATACCATCATTATCAACAGAAGTTATCCACAGGAGTTTGGTTTGTCATATATGCTTATCAGGCAATGTGCATGCAAATCATCATTTGTCATATGCCTGTATGCGCCAAATCCAATATTGTATATTGACAAAACAAAGCTAATCTGTTATTTTTGATAGTACACGGCTGGTTGGGTTCTCGGGGGAGAAGTTGCCGTGCGGTTCGTTGGGGGATTATGGCATGCTGGGTACACGCCATAGTGTGTTTGTTTTTTCTATAATTTTTTGTCTACTTTTATTCCTATTCGTCAGCCCTCAGCAATCTACGGCTGGCAGTTCCGAAATATTGGAATCGCCTCAGACGTTTAGTGTTGCTCTGCCGATCGTGACCGGCAACCTGTTCGTTACCTCACTCGATCTGGCCATAGAGCGATTCGAGATTGTGCAAGGCGTGCAGGATATCGACAACAACTTGCCGCTTGTGGCCGACCGTTCGACCCTCGTGCGCGTGTTTATCGCGTGCAATGCAGCTCAGCAGCTTCCTAATGTGCGGGTGCGGCTGGAGGGTTCGCACGGTGGCCAGATATTGGCGGATGCTTCGCTTACCAGCCAACCGGGCACTGTCTATCCCAGCGGTAACCGGGGTGACCTGACCACTTCCTTCAACTTTGCGCTGCCGGCTTCGTGGCTTGCCGCCGGCGAGCTGACGATCAGCGCCACAGTGGATGTTGATAACAGCATTGCGGAAGCCAACGAGGGTAACAATACCACCTCGGCGAACCTTAACTTTAATGTCGTCCCGCCGTTACGGATCACCATAATCCCGATTATCTACACGCACACCCCTAATGGCGTCACCTATGCAGCGCCGACTGACACGATCAGCGAGGTGTTAAAACGGTTATACCCCATTCCTTCCGTGCAGGTGACGATGCGAGCGCCCCTCGCGTTTACTGGTGACCTAAATACTGCCGAGAGCTGGATGAATTTGCTGGGGCAGATCGATGCGTTACGCGCACTGGATGGTGCTCCCAGCGATGAGGTGTATTACGGCCTAATTCCCAGCCCATGGTTTGGCGGTGGATACTCTGGGCTGGGATATGTCGGTTTTAGGGATTCCATCGGCCTGCAACTTGACAGCAGCATCTGGGGGCAGGATGCCGGAGCTTATACAGCCGCGCATGAAATCGGGCACAACTTGGGGATGCAGCATGCTCCCGGCTGCAGCGCCGCCGGAGTCGATCCCGACTGGCCCTGGCCGGATGACGGGCACATCCGCGAGTTCGGGCTTGACATCGCCCAAATGCAGATCAAACCGCCGACCAGCTATTATGATATAATGAGCTATTGCAGCCCGCGCTGGATTTCGCCCTACACATACAGCCGGCTTATGTCTGATCAGCAACTGCAGGGCAGCGTTCAACTGCAATCGGCGGCACAGGAGGTGCTGTATGTGCGCGCTACGCTGGATGACGCTGACAACGCGGAAATCGCGCCGGTGTATCATCTGGTGGCTGAGGCGAGTCCCGCACAAGACGGCAGCGACTATTGGGTGGCGTTACAGGATAGCTTCGGTGCCGAGATTCTACGCCAGGCTGTCAACGTCCTGACGGCGGAAGGCGATGATTTCGTGCTACGCACAATATCCGCCAATCTGCCGGAACCTGAGCAAGCGCCCGCTAAAGTGGTTATCGGCAAAGGCGAGAATGTGCTGGCTACCCGTGAGCTGAGCGAGAGCGCCGTCGAAGCGCAGGCGCAGGTAACTGTGCTGGATAACCAGGCGGATACGCTACAATGGGAAGCCACTGACAAGCCCGCGCTGGTGCGTTACACCGCCGACGGCGGAGCGAGCTGGCAGACGCTATCCTTTGACCTGCAAGCGAACGCACTGACGGTCGACCCAAGCGGATTGCCGGAAGGCGGGTATTTCGAGGTCACTCTCGCCGACACTGCCGAACCTGTGCGTCTCACAGTGAGCCCAGCAGCTACCAGCCAGTAGGATTTACTGTCCTAGGCGCGTCCTGAGGATAGCTCAGATAAACCGCACTGCAATCCAATCAGTCGGCTATTTATCGGCGACTGTTACTTGACATAATCAATAACAAATGGCTTGTGCGCAAGCAGACATCGGCTGCAGCGCCAAGGCAGCTCATTTCCGCAGTTTATCTCAATCGCCAGCCGGCCTTGTGCAGAGTGAAAAGTGTTCGAAAGCGGCCGCACCCTGTTGGACGAAAAAGCCCCAACTGCCGGTAGGGATATCATACATACGCGCGCTCATCGCCGTATCACCATTCACGTACACCTCGACGACGGTACCCTCAATCAGCACCGTTATGCGCACAGGTTGGCCGGCGACCAATGTCAGGGGGCGCTCCAGTCCCAGCATATAGGGCTGGTCGCCTGGCCGCGGCCAAGCGTCGAACACAATCCGCTGATAGCGCGGTTCCAGCCGGATATAGTAGCCCTGCTCATAGTCAGCGCTGGAACGTAGCACCAACCCGCAGCCGAGGGTGCCGGGTTCAAAGGTGATGCTGGATTCGATGCGACAGGCGGCCGGCATTAAGCCGGCAGTGCTGCAGGCGAACGACTCTGGCGCTGCGAGACGCACGCTCTGGCTGGAAATCAGGCTTTCACCCAGCCCCGGCTGGAGGACACTGCTGCCGGGCGCACTGAAAGCGTTCAGCACAGGCTCCGGCGGACGCACGGCCAGCGTGCCGTCCGGACGCTGCCAGAGCTCATGGAAGGCCAGGTTGCCGCCCCATTGCCAGGTGTGATAGTCCTTGGCGCCCTCACGCGTAGGATTCCAGCCGAAGAGGTAGCGCCGTTGGCCATCGGATGCCGTTTTGGCGGCGTATAATGCGCGCCCATCAAAGGTATCTTGCTGCGGTGCCAGCCAGGGACCCTGCAGACTCCTGGCCATCCGGTAACGCGTGACGGTGCGTTCGCTGTATTCGCTGAAAAGCAGATACCACCAGTCTCCCCAACGGAACAAGTCGGGGCACTCGTGGGTATGATAGAGGCCGGGCGCATAGAACGGCTGATCGGAGACCTGCCAGTGTACGAGATCCTTGCTGGTACACAGCGCGGTACAGCCACGTCGGCGCGAAGGTCCGTTCGTGAGGCGGGCGCAGACCAACATCCAGTACTCTCCCGCTTCCTGATTCCAGAAGACGAAGGGATCGCGCCAGTCATTGCGCTCAAAGCGCTCCTCCGGGGCGTAAAATACTTCTTCGGGCAGCTTGTTCCAGTGCAGCAAATCATCCGACACGGCATGCATGATACCCTGCATCGGCTTATCCTGCGCTGCCAGGTAATGATTATGGCCCGTGTAAAAGATATGGTATTTGCCCAGGCCTTCCACGGCCGAGCCTGTAAAGACATAGAGATCCTGCTCATCGCGGCTGCCGCGAGCCAGCATCTCGCCATGATCGGTAAAATGTACCAGGTCCTTGGTGGTGACCAGGTACCAGGGAGTGCCTTCGCCGTATTTCTCTTTATCGCGCCAATCCAGCAGATAATACAGATAGTAGGTGCCATCCTTGAAAAACGGGATGAAATCGGCTGCCCAGGCGTGCTCGGGTTTGTAATATAGAGGATTCATGGCTGCCTTTCAGTTAGGATTATGGCGTTAAGAACGTATGAGCCTGACCGATCAGCGTCATCTGCATAGCCCGCATAGTTGTTTCGGTAAGCCCCCACTCTATATTGGCCTGGGTAACCATGCTGATGGA
>JAJFUJ010000223.1 GCA_021372475.1 Chloroflexota bacterium
CGCCAGGGTGAATACCAGAGCGCACAAGCCAACCATCAGCCAACTGCCGATGCGCCGATAGTTGATGGTTTGCAGCCCCACTATGCTGAATACACAGATGGCGGGCAGCGCGGCGAAAAGCAGCCGACCTTGCGAGGCCATCGTCATGGATGTCCAGCGCAGAAGCGATATGATATACATTACAATCCACAACGCTAAAAAACCATAGATAGGCCAGCTCTTCGGGAGCGGCCGGCGCAAATGCACGGTTTTCCAAAGCAAAGTACCAAAAATAATCAGGGAAAACCCATCGAGGACTTTGTAAATCCAGGTGGGGCGCATCAGGATATTGACGGCTCCGAAGAGCCCCCAGAAGCTGTAGCGCAAGCCGCGGAATTCGCCCCATAAGTCCGCAAACGAGGTGATGGGAATTGTCCGCCCCTTGACAATAGCCAGCATCGTGTTTAGCCCCGACAGTTCGCCGTACAACCGCCAGTTGCGCAGATACCACCAGCCGGAAACGAGTAGAACAGGCAGGATGATGAGCAGACTGTCGATAAGCAAAGGCGTGATGATCTGGGCGAACTGTTTGCCTGGTGGCAAGCGCTGAGCGCGAGGCATCTCTATGTACTTGAATACCTGGTGTAGTACGAGCGCAGCGATTGCCAGCGGCACTAGAGCCAGGCCGCTCAGCTTGGTCAAGCAGGCTGTGCCCAATAGCAGGCCGAAAGCAGGCAGCCAACGCCTGCTGATACCGCGCTGGATGATGCTAACGCACACCAAGAGTGTGCAGGCTGCCAGCAGATTAACCAGGTTATCGTTATTGACCGAAGCGCTGATAAACAGGTACATCGGGTTAAACGCGTGGAGCGCCATTGCAGCCAGCGCCCAGATAGGCTTATCCGGCTTGATCAGCCGAGCGAGCCGATATGTGCAGTAAACAGCTCCCGCACCGAGCAGGAGGGACCAAAAACGGAGCAGGTGGATGGCCAGCGTTGTCCCTTTCCAGGGGAAGGCTTCTCTGGCGCTGTGAATAAGCATGTTTTTATTATCCGCATCCAGGGGGATGCCAATGGTGGCGTGGGGGTTGAGCTGGTGTATCTCGGGCATGTCACTGGTGTCTATCCAGCACGTCAGCAAGGCGCTCAGGGCATAGTACAAGGGAGGCTGGCTGCCTTCCTGCTCCCAATAGGTCTCAGTTCCAGGATGCTGGACGGGCAGGCCATTGCCATCCGCGATATACTTCACATAGGGATAATGGCGCAGCTCATCGGAGGCTTCCATGATCGGCGTAGAAATGCTATAGATACTGCCAATCAACAGATACAGCCCGATGATAACAGCTACAGCCGTTCGTTCTCGTGCGCGGCTCAAGTAATCCTCCCCAGGATTTGTCGGCACATGTTTATGCCTCAGCGCGGGTTATCAAGGGGTGTGAACCTGGTAACCGAACTGCAGCACGCGCACGCCGTAGGGTGCAATACACACTTCGTCCGTGCAGTTTTCGCCCGTCAACAAGTCAACGGCGGGTTCTGGCAGGCGCAGCATGGCTGGCTTATGCTCCAGCTCCACGGATACCACCCCGCGCCCGCCGGCGCCGGAACGCGGCGCCACCAGCAAGTTGGCAGATGCCTCGCTGGCTGGTAAAACATCGACTTCCTTGCCTAACTCACTCAACAGGGCTGATAGCTCGGTTGCCCCAGGAAGCGTCCCCAAGACGACTATCTGGCCTTTACCGATGCGGCGCCGGGTTACTGCCGCCAGACCCGCCAGCGGGCCTTCCGCATAGCTGGCCAGAACCTCCGCGTTGTTGGCCTCCAGCCCGTCATACCACGTGGAACCCAGCGCGCTGCGTCCGTCGCTCCAATGCACCGCATAATCCTGCGGGTCGCCCGGCAGCTCATAACGGCAGGTGATACCCGCCCAATCCTCCAGATGCCCATAGGGTGCGTGTTGATATTTGGTTGCCTCGAGCGTACGGATATCTGAGAGTGGACCAACCACCCAGGTGCCGCCGCCCTCTACCCAGCCCATAATA
>JAJFUJ010000233.1 GCA_021372475.1 Chloroflexota bacterium
AAAGCTCTAAAGCAGCTCATGCCCTGAGGGGCATTAAGACTTCAATTGTGCTCATTTTGCTCCTATCTATGTACGATTATGCTCTAAAGCAGCTCATGCCCTGAGGGGCATTAAGACCAACATTGCCAGCGCGAACCGGGAGCTGCGCGTGCTGGAGAGCTCTAAAGCAGCTCATGCCCTGAGGGGCATTAAGACGGGCCTTGTGTACCTTAGCCCAGACATCCCTGGCCATTTTCGCTCTAAAGCAGCTCATGCCCTGAGGGGCATTAAGACCCACTAAACAGGCCCGCCACAGTCTCGCGCATAGCCTCGCTCTAAAGCAGCTCATGCCCTGAGGGGCATTAAGACAATAAGGGCTAGAGACGGTTACACCCCAACCAGGACACAAACAGCTCTAAAGCAGCTCATGCCCTGAGGGGCATTAAGACCCACAAAAACTCTACAGGATAACCGCGCATAGTATCGTTAGTCTGCTCTAAAGCAGCTCATGCCCGAGGGGCATTAAGACACTTGTGGGAGACTCGGACTGTTTGTTGTACGTTAACGCTCTAAAGCAGCTCATGCCCTGAGGGGCATTAAGACAGGGCCTTGATTGCCCTGGATAAATCGAACTCAATCTGCTCTAAAGCAGCTCATGCCCTGATAAGGAATAGTGACAATTTCTCCCTGGGGATTTCAACGCCTTAACAAAAGAGATAGGTCAGGTATCCTTGAGGTTGTCACACCAACAGGAAGCAGCCAATGACCTACCAAATGATTTGAGTATGCCCTCGGAGATATATGCAACAGATAGCCAATGAAGATCTGGATTGCTTGCCCGATATGATCAGGGGGATGCTCAACACAGCCATACAGGCTGAACGCCAAACCTACCTGGGCGCCGGTCGTTACGAACGTAACCACGGGCGCAAGGGACATGCGAATGGCTATAAGGGCAAGATCATCGAGACGCAAGTCGGCAATATCATCCAGGCAAGCAGTGTGTGCCATATACCGCCTTGGGATATTCGCCGAACGGAGATTATCATTTTGATATGTCTAGTGGCAATGGAGGAGAGGATACTACTATCGGCTGGCGTGCCTTATGCTGTAAAGCTACCAAGCATCGACTACTATACGCAGAGGGAGATAGGCTGATAACTATTGGGGATTGCGGTGGAAATGCCAAATGAGCCGTGTGGGACTCGAACCCACGACTCCCTGCTTAAAAGGCAGGTGCTCTGCCAACTGAGCTAACGGCTCATAACGAGCCCATTATAGCAGAGGTGCCATTCCTGGTCAAAGCTGATGACCGTCATCATGTAAGCTCTATAAGGCATATTTTATCTAGATGGCACGGGCATGATATAATAGCTAAATGGTAAACAATCGATTCTTTAAAACAAATATGAGTTGGGACCGGATATTCTGGGTAATTGTCGGCCTGGCCTTTTTTGCCTTTGGTATTATCAGGCTTGGGCCGTTGGTTTTCCTTTCTACCATAGTAGCGCTGGTGCTCGGGATCACCGTCCATGAGTGCAGCCACGCCTGGATGGCTAACCAATTGGGCGACCCGACCGCGCGTCTCCAGGGACGTATCTCGCTTAATCCGCTGCGTCACCTGGATCCTGTTGGCACCGCCATGATGGCGATTACGATGGTGACAGGCGTAGGCATCGGCTGGGGAAAACCGACCCCTGTTTCTCCCTCCCGCCTGCGTTATGGTCAGAGAATCGGCAGCGCCTTGGTTGGCCTGGCCGGTCCAATCAGCAATATCTTGTTGGCAGTTATTTTGGGTGTTTGGGTGCGCCTCGGTACAGCTCTCCCTATTGCCCTTCTGCAGATTCTCTATATCATTTCCCTGACAAACGCTTATCTTGCCGCCTTTAACCTGCTGCCCTTACCGCCGCTCGATGGTTATAGCGTGTTGATAGGGCTTATCAGCCTAGTCAAAGCTGATTGGGCTTGGCGCCTTGTGAATACCCTGGAGAGCTTCATCCGCTACGGTTCGATAGTGCTCATCGGTCTGGTATTAGTCAGCCAATTGCTGCGAGTGAATATATTGGGTTTTCTTATTAGCTATCCTGCCAGTGCTTTAATGCGGCTTATCACGGGCATGTAGCAGGCTGCTGGCAGATGAACCGGACAAGATACCGCTTCCGGCAAGGGTGGCATTACCTTACGAGCAGTGAAGAGGCGGTTGACTATGTGTTGGTTCGAGCCATACTGGATGAACCAGCGCTATCCCTTTTTCGGCGAATGCCAATAGCAGACCAGGTACATGCCTGCTGTGTGCTAGCAGCTCTGCAGGCAACGGGCCTGATCTCCGATGACTTGTCGCGGGCTGCTTTGCTCCACGATGTAGGTAAAACACAAGCGGGGCTCTCTATTTTCTATCGGACTTGCGTGGTGCTATTACGCCGACTGTTTCCGAAATGGTTGGCAGCGTTAAGCGCTAAACCCGAGCCAGCCTGGCGCCGTCCGTTTTACATTCAAGCGCGGCATGCAGCGCTGGGAGCGTATATGGCCCGTAACGCCGGTTGCAGCGAACGCACAGTGTGGTTGATTGAGCATCATGATTTGCGGTCTTCCCAGGGAACAGGTATGATTGCTGATAAAGAGCTGCTGGCGCTTCAGGCAGCCGATGATGTTTGTTGAGCAAGGTGCATGCTTATGAGCCTGACAATCGTTGGACTGGGCTTCCTGGGGACTTCGCTTGGCTTAGCGTTGAAATACGCTATCCCGGAGATGGAAATTGTCGGACACGACCCGTCGCCGGAATTGACCTCACTAGCGAAAAAGCGCGGCGCGATCGATAAAAGCCACTGGAATCTGCCGGCCGCGTGCGAACAGGCGGATATTGTATTGCTTGACTTGCCTTTTGCTCAGGTTGCACCAACACTCCAGGTGTTAGCTGAATCACTCGCAGAGGATACACTCATCGTCGATTTCTCGCCGGCTAAACGTGCCGCGCTGGCCAGTGCCTCACAACTCCTGCCGGCTACCATCAGGTACGTAGCGGCGTATGTCGTTCCCGCGAACAGTTTAGCTCCTGATACAGAGCCTTCCGAAGCAATGCTCCGCGATGCCTTATTTTACCTCGCTGTTGCGCCTGAAACTAATGACCGTGCCATTAATACTGCTGCAGGTTTGGCCGATACCGTTGGCGCCAAGCCCTGTTTCACCGCGCCCGATGAGCTGGACAGCCTGATCGCGGCGGGAAGCCAATTGCCCTTTGCGGCGGCCGTGGCTCTCATGTCCACCTGGCAGCAAGCGGGCGGTTGGGAGGATAGGAAGCATGCATTGGGTGCTTCATCGCTTTGGGTGAAACAAATGTTGTCCGACCTTCCGGATGCGAATAGCATAGGTTTGTGGCAAAATCGCGATATGCTTGTCGTTTGGCTGGACCGAGCAATTGCTTCCATGCATGCATTCCGCGAAACTCTGCAGGAAAGTGATTCTACTCTGTTGGATAGCGCAGTCAGCCAAGTCAAGGAAAATGCGGTCAGCGCTGCGCAGGCCGACCAACCAGCAGATACGTTTGGCAATGACGACAAAATTGGTTTTCGGCAACTCTTTCTTGGCAGTGTCGGCCGCCGCACACAGCGTAAACGCTGAGGGATAGATGGTGACAAGCTTAACCGTATCTATGCCGGCCTACAATGAGGAACTCAACATTAAACCGATGGTCGATATGGTGCTCACCAAGGTGGGGCCATTGGTTGACGACCTAGAGGTTATCATCGTCGATGACGGCAGTAAGGACCGAACCGCTGCAGTGGTTGAGGAAATTGCGGCTCTCGATCCGCGGGTGCGCCTGATTCGCCATCCGGTGAATATGGGGTACGGCGCAGCGGTTAAGGACAGTATTTGGGCGGCAGGCAAGGAGTTTATCCTGACAACCGATAGCGACCTGCAATTTGATCTGGGCGAGGTCGCCAGGTTTTTACCGCATATGTTGACGGCAGATATGGTCGCTGGTTACCGCCGTTCGCGCAGCGATCCATGGTACAGGCGTTTGTTTGGCAACGGTTGGAGCTGGCTGGTTAATTTATTGTTTGGTTATACAGCCCGGGATGTCGATTGCGCCTTCAAGCTGTTCAAGAGGCGCATCATTGAGACAATCACAGTTCAATCCGGCGGCGCCATGTTCAGCGCCGAGTTCCTGGTGCGAACCAAGCAGGCTGGATTCATTATTGTTGAGGAGCCGGTAAGCCATTATCCCCGCAAAGCTGGCAGCCAAACAGGAGCTCGTATGCACGTTATCCTGCGGGCGTTCAAAGAACTCTTCAAATTAAGATGGCGCATGTGGAAGACCAAGTAAACCGCCAACCGACGTCTCCGATTCCCCCGGCTCAAGCTTACCGGGTGCTGATGATTGCTCCCACCTCCTTTTTCGCAGATTATGGATGTCACGTGCGCATCCTGGAAGAAGCGCGCATTTTGCAGGCCAAGGGCTGCCGGGTTACGATTTGCACCTATCGCACCGGCCAAAATGTCGCTGATGTCAACATCCTGCGCACGATGTCGATCCCCTGGCGGCGCGACTGGGAAGTCGGCTCTTCCTGGCACAAGATAGCTTATGATATCCTGCTTTTCTTTTGTGCGTTTTCGGCAATGTTTCGGTATAAGCCTCAGATTATCCATGCGCACCTGCATGAGGGCGCATTAATCGGAATGGTTCTTGCCAAGTTGTGGCATATCCCGCTGGTGTTCGATTTCCAGGGCAGCCTGGTGAATGAGATGCTTGACCACAAATTTATAAAAACTCAAGGCGCCGCGTATCGGTTCTTTAGTGGGCTTGAAAAGTATATCGATCATAAATCGTCCACTATTATCACGAGCTCTGATAACGCTGCCAATATTCTGGTGAACGACTTTGGGTGCTCGTATCGCCAAATTAGCTGTGTGCCGGATTGCGTCAACACCGCTTATTTTGCCCGCAGGGCAGAAGCCGAGGAGATATCCAGGCTTAAGCACATGTGGGGTGTGCCGGCAGGGCGAACGGTAATCGTCTATCTGGGATTATTGGCCAACTACCAGGGGATACCGGAACTGCTGCGAGCAGCAAAGCTGATTTTAGCCAAACGTCAGGACGTACATTTTATGATTGCCGGTTACCCGCATGTCGAAGTATTCAGCGCGTTAGCCGGCGAGCTTGGAATTCGCTCATATACCACCTTCCCCGGCAGAATCCCCTACCAGGACGCGCCTAAATTACTTGCGATTGGGGATATCGCGGTGATGCCCAAGCTTTCCAAGACCGAAGGCGCCGGCAAACTACTCAACTATATGTCTATGGGATTGCCGACGGTTGCCTTCGATACCCCTGTCAGCCATGAATACCTTGCCGAATACGGCAGATATGCAGCCCTCGGCGATAGCGCTAGCTTGGCTGCCCAGCTAGAAACTTTGCTGGATGATCCAATTTTGCGCGAAAAACTTGGTTCTGCATTACGCCAGCGTGCAATTGACCACTTTTCATGGGAAAACGCCGGCAATCTTATATATAGTACCTACACAGCGTTGCTCAATCGGCACAAAGCCTCGTAGTGTGCCAGGATGTTTTGCTTGGGTGTTCCAACCGGGATCTCACACCCGGCGCTGATGAATGAACGCTCATTGCCTGCCTGCGAACAAGCCTGCACGCGCTCCGCAACCGACTCGGGAGTCCCTTGCAGAAAGACGCTTACTGGGTCGATATTGCCGTTAACTGCAGCTCCTTGGCAGGTTCGCACGGCCAGCGCGTAATCGACCATCCAATCCACATCGATGATATCGGTCTGCGTCATGGCCAGCAGCGGCAGCAGCCGCTTGGTGTTGCCGCAAATGTGCAGTTTGACCAGTCCGCCAGCCCGATGGATAGCCTCGATCAGGGCTCGTTCATACGGCAGTGCCAGTGCCTCATAGGCTTTAGGACTGAGGAGTGAGCATACCGCATCGCCTATGCCAATCAGGTCGGCGCCAGCCTGCAACTGCGCCAGGGCGAAGCGGATCGCCTGCGCGTTGCAGCGCTCCAATAGTGCTGCTAGCTGTTCCGGCTGTACCAGGGTATCCTCCAGAAATCGGTTCACTCCCAAGAGGTCAGCCGCCTCTGCAGCCGCGCCTTCCACCCATCCGCCGATGGGGTAAAAGCCGCCAACCCGCGTGCGCATCTGTTCGAGCGCGAGCAGACGGTCGGCAGTTCTCGGCTTTTGCCAGGGATCCCACATAGGTAAATCCTTAACCTGAGCGTAATCTGTAATTAGCGGGTCACAATATGGGACAGCATCCTCCGGGAAGTGCACCGTTGCGCCGAAGGCAGATGCCTCGCGCACTGGGTCCGAGATCACTGAAACCCAGTCGAGATGAAAAGCTTCGCTCGTAGCCAGGCTGGCTTCCACCAACAGCTTGAAATCCTGCGCATACTGGCTGTATGTCGCTCCAATATAGTGTGCGGCGTAACCCATGAGAATATTTTGGTTGGGCGCACGGTCGATATCCTCGCCTTTCAGCCGCCGCATTGTACGCGTATAGGGGGACATATTATCCATTAGCGGGCTCCTGTTGGATACATTGACACTGGTGTGCACGGTTCATAAGATATCTATGGACGATTATACTCAGCTAACTACACGTTTGGGAGACAACCAGCATGTTCGTTTGCGGTATTGATCTGGGCACTCAAGGAGCAAGAGTGATTGTCGCTGACCTGGAAGGCGCGGTAAAGGTAGAGACCTCCGTCCCGTTTCCGGGTGATACGCTGCAGGCTGGTCAACCCGGCTATTTCGAACAGGATCCGAGCTTGTGGCGCCAGGCCCTTTTCCAGGTGCTGTCTGAAGCCATACAGCAGCTCAGGGCAGCCGGCGAGTCACCGGAGGCGATCGCCACGCTTTCCGTCACCTCAACCTCGGGCACCTTGTGCCTGGTTGATGACTCCGGAAGTGTGGTGCGGCCGGCCATCATGTATTCCGATTCCAGGGCAGCGCACGAAGCTGACGACGTGCAATCAGCCGGCGCAGAAATCGCAGCAAAACTGGGCAGCCGCTTTGCGCCATCCTACGCCATCAGCAAGCTGCGCTGGCTCCAGCAGCACGAGCCCGCATCGCTTCAAAAGGCGCGCTGGTTCTTGAGCCCAGCCGATTTGGTTAACGCCTGGTTGAGTGGTATTTGGGGCGTTACGGACTGGACGAACGCATTGAAGTGGGGTTATGACGTTGTCGATTTGAACTGGCCTCAGTTTATCTTTGATAGGCTCGGATTTGAAAACAAGTTCCCTGCCGTGCGGGCACCCGGCAGCCTCATCGGTCGCATCAGCATCCAAGCTGCCGCCCAAACGGGCTTATCCACCAACACTGTCGTCATCGCCGGCGCGACCGACGGCACAGCTTCACAGTTTGCCAGCGGCGCCGTCTCGCCGGGGCAGTGGAACTCGACCCTGGGCACGACTCTGGTGCTCAAGGGAGTCTCCGAGCGCATCATCCGCGACCCACTAGGGCGAGTGTATTGCCACCGCCACCCGGAGGGATACTGGCTGCCCGGCGGAGCTTCCAGCACTGGCGCGGATTGTATCGCCCAGCGCTTCTCGGCCGACCGCCTGCCAGCCCTGAACCAGGCAGCCTTTGGCTTAACACCTACTGACTTGATTATCTACCCTTTGATTCGCCGCGGGGAACGCTTCCCTTTTGACAAACCCGAGGCGATCGGATTTACCCTGGGCGATGTGAGGGGTGAGGAGACCAATTTTACGGCTCATTTGGAGGGTATCGCCTACGTAGAACGGTTGGCCTACGAGGTGCTCTCTGGCCTGGGTGCCGAGGTTTCCGATGCGGTCTGTGCAGTGGGTGGGGCGACACAATCATCCGCCGGGCTGCAAATCAGAGCGGATGTCCTGCAGAAACGGATGGTGGTCCCGATGGCGCCTTCGGGAGCTATGGGGGCTGCTATTCTAGCTGCAAGGGGCTGCTGTTATCCAAGCGTGAAGGAAGCAGTAGGGCATATGGTCCATTGGCATACCACCATCGAGCCCCGAGCGCATCTGGCGCAGGCATACAACGAGCGTTATCAGCGTTTTTTAGCGGCTTGCCGCGAGAGGGGATATATCGCGTGAGCATCTTCAAGGCATGCGATATACGCGGTGTATACGGACAGGAATTGGATGCTGCCACGGCGCTGCTCCTCGGTCAGGCAATTGGCACACGGATGCAGGGTAAACTCGTGGCTGTCGCCGGCGATTTGCGCATCAGCACCCCCATCTTACTCGAGAACCTTATCCGGGGGCTGCTGCGCTGTGGCGCCAATGTGGTGTCGTTCGGGGCGGTGCCGACCCCGGTTTTCTATTACGGTAAGGACTTGGGCAACGCCGCTGCCGGTGTGATGGTCACAGCTTCGCACAATCCCAAACAGTATAACGGTTTCAAGGTTATTCTTGGTAACCTGCCTGTTATCCCGGAAGACCTGCAGATGCTGGCGGCCGAGATGGAGGCGAAGCGGTTCAGCGTTGGTCAGGGAACGCTGCAGGAAAAGCACATCGAGGATGCTTATGCCGTATCACTGGTAAATGCCTTTACAAAGCTGCGTCGTCGGCGCATCGTGGTCGATGCCGGAAACGGCTCCTTTTGGGAACTGGCGCCGCGCATATTGAAGGCTGTCGAGCAGGATGTTGATCCGCTCTATTGCACACCCGACGGTACCTTCCCAAGCCGCAATCCTAATCCAGCCATCCCGGAATACCTGACGGCCTTGCGCCAACGTATCATCGAACAGAAGGCAGAGTTGGGCGTAGCTTTTGACGGTGACGGCGATAGGGTTGTGTTTGCAGATGAAAACGGTCAGGTGCATCCTGCCGAGCGAGTCCTGGTCCTGTTTATCCGTTCGCTATTGCGCCACACACCTGGAGCCAAGGTTGTTTACGACCTAAAAAGTTCTTCGGTCGTCGCTGATGAAGTGCTCGCAGCAGGCGGGACGCCCATTGCTGAGCGCTCCGGCCACGCTTTTATCAAGCGCAGGTTGATGACCGAATCCGCCTTGCTGGGCGGCGAGGTGAGCGGCCACTTTTTCTTTGGCGATCTGGGTAGAGATGATGCGCTGTATGCTGCGCTCCTGCTGTTGCAAGTGCTCGATGAGCTAAACTTGAGTTTATCCCAAGCAATGGCCACTATTCCCACTTATGCCATTACCCCGGATATCCGCATTCCCTGTCCACCGGATGTAGCCGCCAGCATAATTAATGAGCTATCTACCGCGTTCAGGCATCTGCGGCAGGATCATCTGGATGGCGTACGTATCCTTTTCCCAACAGGTTGGGCGTTGGCGCGGGTATCGGTGACAGAGCCCTTGTTAACGCTGCGGTTTGAAGCACACACCGCCAAGGAACTGGCTGAGATTCAGCGTAGCGTATATCACGCGTCGCTGCAACTGCAGACGATATGGCAAATGGACACATCAAAATAAAAAGGGCATCGCAGCTCGCCACCATGATGCCCGGCATTCGTCTAGTCTAGGTGGAATATTTCTAGAAGCGGTGACATCGCCTCGTCGGGTTTTTGCCCTTCAAGTGCCTCGAAAAACTCGGCCATATCGGCCTGCCAGCGGGTATTTACTTCTTTCGTAGCCATCCCGGCCCTGGCAGCTTCGAAGTCCTCCGTCTCCAGATAACCGAACAGAAAGCCATCCTCGCGCGCAAAGATGGTATAGTTGTGCCAGCCGGTCTCGCTCAGCGCCTGGCGCATCTCTGGCCACACGTGCGCGTGACGCTCTTTGTATTCAGCCAGCTTATCCTGTTTCACCTTGAGAATAAACCCTATGCGCTGCATCATTGCTCCTTTCATTGAAACAGTTATCTAGATCCAACTTGATGCCAATATTAGCTTTGCCTTAGCTTTTGTACAGCGTCAGCAATCGTGATTCCCGGCATAAACAAGCTGGATGTTCCACCCACCAGATAATCCGCGCCTTCCGCTGCCATAAGTTTGGCATTCGTAAAACTGACGTTGCCGTCCACCTGAATATGGGCGGCCAGATTGTGCGCATCGACAAGCGCGCGCGCCTCGCGGATTTTACGCAGCGTGCTGGGCACCAGTTTTTGCCCGACAAATCCAGGGTTAACCGTCATTACCAATATCAGGTCGAGGTCGTCCAGCACATACTGGAGCCCATCCAACGGGGTGGCCGGGTTCAAGGCGACGCCGGCACGCATCCCAAGCTGGCGGATGGCAGCCAAAGTTCGCTGCAAATGAAGGCTGGCCTCGAGATGAACCGTAAGGATCTCCGCTCCGAGTTTGGCAAACGTCTCAAGGTAGCGTTCCGGGCGCTCGATCATCAGGTGCACATCGAGCGGGATAGTGGTGGCCTGCTTGACAGCCCGAATCAGATCCGTGCCTAGCGCCAGGTTAGGCACAAATGTGCCGTCCATCACGTCGATGTGTAGATACTCTACGCCGGCGGCCTCGAGCGCGCGGAGGTCGGTTTCCAGGTGCAGATAATCGGCGCAAGCCAGCGAGGCACAGATGGTTATGGGCATGCCTGGCATCAATGGCTCCTTAATGGGATTGCGGATGCACGACGACCTTCATACCGGCGCGGCCTTCGGCCGCTTGGAATGCCTGGTCGATTTGGTCCAGCGTAAAGTGGTGCGTGATATACTCGCCGGCGCGGATGACGCCGGCAGAGATCAACTCCAGGGCCAGGCGGTGCTGGCGCGGCACACTGCCGTGAGAGCCGGTCATGGTTAGCTCTTTATAGTGAATAAGGTTGCTCTCCAGGCTAATGGCTGGCGAACCCTTGGGCAGCCCGCCGAAAAAGTTTATCCTGCCGCGATTGCGAGCCATCTGCAGCGCTTGGGCATGGCTCTCAACCGACGAGTTCGCGGTGATGACGACATCGGCGCCCTCGCCGTTGGTGGCCTGCAGGACTGCGTTAACTGGATCCGCTTCCTGGCTGCTGAACACATCATCCGCACCGCCGAGGCGCCTGGCAACTTCAAAGCGCGCAGAAGAACGCTGCACAGCCAACACCTTCGTGGCGCCGTACGAGCGCGCCAGACGCATCAACATGCAGCCGGCCGGCCCTGCCCCGATGACCACTACCGTCTCCCCTAAAGCAATGTTGCATCGCTCCAATCCATTGATCACACATGCAAGCGGTTCAGCCAATGAGGCTTCATCATAGCTCAGGTTATCAGGGATGCGGTGAACGGCGCCAAAGCGTACCGTCGTGGCATTGAGGGGCATCATCTCGGCGAAACCACCCGGGAACTGGTAGCCGATGGCATAATTCGTCGCACACATATTGCCCAGCCCGTCCCTGCACCAATTGCATACGCCGCACGGCACGTCGGCGCTGATGGCCACGCGCTCACCGACATGCAAGTGGCTGGCTTGCGAACCTACGGCAACCACTTCGCCAGCCACCTCGTGCCCGATGACCTGCGGCGGATGCACACGCGGATTGCCGTAATGGTAGATGCGAATGTCAGAGCCGCATACGGCGCAGGCATGCACCTTGAGGATGACACTGGCTTCATCCTCAAGAATCGGGTTCGGTATTTTGCGCACGACCATGCGCTCAATCCCCTCAAGAACGGCTGCTTTCATTAAGAATTATCCTTTGTTCTAGTTGATTAGTACAACACGGTTATAAAATTCGCTGCGGTCGCGTATCATCTCGAGCGCCGCGACTCCCTGTGCGAGCGGCACCAGATGGGAGATGAGCGGATTGAGCTTGATACGTCCCGCAGCAGCAGCCGTTAGCACGAGCTGCCATTCATCCACCGGGAGCTCTGTGAAATTCGAGTTCCATGTTCCGCGAATGGTGAGTTGCTTGCGTAGTATTTGCGAGACTACCGCTTGAGGCAGCCTGACATCGCCCGCCGGATTGCCCATCAGAACCACCCTGCCCAGCGAACGCGCCATCTGAATTGCCTGCCCTAGGGTGACGGGCACACCAGCAGCCTCAATCACCAGATCTGCACCACGGCTGCCGTGGCTGTTCCCCAATACCCAATTGATGGGATCGCCGCTGCGCGAATTAAAGGTTTCGCCAAAGCCAAACCTCTTGGCGAATTCGAGTTTCTGCTGGTCAATATCGATGAGCAGCACGCGGGAGGCGCCCCAATACCAGGCCCACTGTGCAAGGAGCATGCCGATTGCTCCTGTACCCAGGATAGCGACCACATCGCCCGGTTCGATACCCCCCTGGCGCACCGCGTGCAGCGCGACTGCGGCGGGCTCCGAAAGAGCGGCCTCGGTCAGAGGCAGCGCATCCGGCACGGCGACGAGGTTTTCCGTAGGAACTGCGACATAGCCAGCAAAACCACCATCGCGGCGCGAGCCCAGATAATCATACGTCGCGCACTGCCCGAAAGCACCAATCTGGCAGTAGGCGCAGTGCCGGCAAGGGATGAGCGGTTTGATGGTGACGCGCTGTCCCGGAGCGACCAACGAAGGCCCGTGCGTTTCCTCGACAACCCCCGCGAGTTCGTGGCCGGGGATTAATGGATAGTGATAAGCGCCGTGCTCATAAATACGCGGGATATCCGAACCGCATACCCCGGCGCCGGCAATCTTTACCAGCGCCTCGTTTTCACGCGGGGACGGCACCGGCACCTGCTCGTAACGGATATCGCCTATCGCGTGAAGCACCAGCGCGGGCATCTTCTCGTTGATGTTCACGCTGCTCCTTTGAACGGTGCGGATTGATGGATGCTTTTCGGCTGCCATTCCCCATCTGCGGGCAGATATTCGCGCCAATAACGGGCAGAAGCAGCCAATTCGGGGATCACCAGCGGCTCGTCTTCATAACGTTCACGATGCGATATCTCGAATGCCAATAGGATATCCTCCGCTCCGGAATCCGTCAGCGTCTGCAAGGTACGCAGCGGCTCGATGATGCCGATTTCGTTATACTGCTCCGTAAAAGGCCAGTGCCGGCTGTGCCCTATCTCTGTTTGCTGCAGATGCACGATGCGCGAACTCTTGCCTAGTTCTCGCAGCCAGAGGTAAGGATCGCGTTCACTGGGATGCGGTGCATGGCCGATATCCAGGCAGAAATAAAACGGTAACGCCGAATGCTCATTCAACCGCGCCAATAACTCACGCGCATTGGATACGGTATCCGCCAGCTCGCGCGGGATCGACATCGTCTCGATATAGAGGTATTGCAGACCTGCCTCCTTGGCCGCGACCGTCGTCTCCTGCCAGATGCGAATCGCTTCGTTCAACCGAGCTTCACGAGCTTGAGGGGTGCTGTAATCGTTAACCGTAAAGGTGCCAAAGTGGCTGCCCACTCCTCTTGCCCCCAGCCTGGCAGCCATGCCGGCAAAGCGCTTGTACCAATCACGGTAAGCCTGGCGAAGCTCCGGATACGGATAGAGAAAGTAGTTGAACCGAGTGAACGTACTGCTCATCAGCGTATGGATACCGATATGATAACGTTGTATTGCCCGTTGAATGCGTTCGATCTCTGCATCGATGACGTTATCCGGCCAAAAGGGATTCAACAGGTCGGCCACAAGCTGAACGCTGTGCAGCCCTAACTCGTCGGAGACGATACGAGCCCAGACCTCCGGCTCGGGGAAGCGGTTAGTGGCGAATCCCATATTGATGCCAAGGGTGAAACGCGTCATGCAGCCCTCAGGTAAAGCAGGATATAAAAAATAATAGCCAAGATAAGGATGATGCCAAATACTTCAATACCGTTGTTTTAAGGATGCTGATATCGTTATCATATGGTTATCATAGCGGTTGTGGCAAATAGCTGACTTCAAAGAAACGCGGGCATGATTTAGAGGGGGAAACTACCAAGTTCTTGTAACCCTCTTATTCTCCGCTTCTATCTGGCCTGAGTCAATCACGCTTGTGGGCGATTAAGTGGAGTAGCCACACGTACCCCTTCACGCGCACCAAAGAAGACGAGGATTGGCAGGTTACTCTGGAAAAGTAGCAAGTCCTACCAAATCCGCTATCTATGAATAACAGCCAATAGCAAAGCAATCCTCAGGCTGACGGATCAGCACTTAATCCTCTCGACGGTGAGAACTCTATCAAGGTGCAGAATAGCAAATGGCCGTCCTGGCGGCATATAGCATATGCTCAACTCGCATTGAAACGTTTGATCGCTTCGATTATGGCAGCGGGCGCGGTGTTGTCAGCTTGAAACCATCTGATATGCGGATCATTCAGCCGAAACCAATTGTATTGATGCCTGATAAACCGACGCGTGCTGCGTTTTATGAGCAATACCGCTTCATCCAACGCTATCTCACCTCGGAGATATGCGCCGATTTGCTGGTAACCCAGGCCGGACATGGCGGGCAAATCAAACGCATAGCCTTGCTTCACGAGCCCGGCAACCTCGGTTACAAAGCCACTAGCCAGCATCTGTTCGATGCGCAAATCGGCTTTATCATAGAGATCCTCTCTCGGCAGTGTTAGCCCGATGATCAGCGTGTCATAAGGAGAGCCTTGCTTAGCCTGCAGGGCCGTGATGGGCTGGCCGAGGGTATAATAGACTTCCAGAGCGCGCACGACCCGACGCACGTTGCGATAATCGATGCGTGAGGCTGCCAACGCATCTACAGCCTCTAAACGCTTATGCAGCGCTTGAGGCCCCTCTTGCTCTGCGTAGGATTCTAGTTCGGCGCGCAGCGTCGCGTCGGCTTCGACTCGAGGTACCGCCCAACCCTCCAATAGCGCCCGGATGTACTGCCCAGTGCCGCCGACCAGTAGTGGCAACATCCCTCGACCAGCGATATCGGTAATGGCCTGCCCGGCCAACGTGATATATTGCGGCAATGCCAGAATCTGATCGGGTGCGACAATATCAATCAAGTGATGCCTGATATTGAGCCGCTCTTCTGGAGTGGGCTTGGCGGTACCGATATCCATCCCTCGATATATTTGGCGTGAATCAGCGGAGACAACCTCGCAGGCTACCTCTTGAGCAATGCGTACAGCGAGGTTGGTCTTGCCTACAGCGGTGGGGCCAACGATAACGACGAGCTTGGTGCGAGGAGTGGCGTTCACGGTGAGATAGTTCCCTGGACGACGTTCACACGCTTAATCTGATGCTCGGGGGTTAGTTCGATAGCTACCAGATCGATACGCCAGTCCACCTCGATCAATTCATGTTCACTCAGATAAATTTCGGCCAACTCGGCGATACGTGTCCATTTGCGCCGATCGAGGGCTTCCTCAGGCAAGCCGGCACGCTGGCCATGACGTGTTTTAACTTCAACAAAAGCCCAACAGGGGCCGTCCTGGGCAACGATATCAATTTCTCCGTGCGCACAACGCCAGCGGCGTTCGATGATTTTATATCCTCGGCGCACCAGCTCAAGACAGGCCTGGTCTTCCCCTTGAATGCCGGTGGTTCTGCGGCTCTGTTTCAAGGTTACTCCACTATATTCACGGGTATCGTAGGATGTCCCTGAGTAAATATATACTATCTGGCGCCTAATACCCCGGCCACTTCGTTATGCTCAAAATCCGAAGGGTGCTGCATGCCCGCCTTCACGCCTCGAGCGGCATCGATCATCGCATGAATGTTTTCCAAAGGCGTTTCGGCCGGCAGGTCACAGGCAGAGCTTAGAATAAAGTTAGGATAGGGTTCCATGGCAGTGATTAACTCATGTGCGGCGGCATAAACCTGGTTGGGCGAGAGTTGGTTCATCACCTGCACTGTATCCAAGTTGCCGATTAAGACCACATCCTCAGGGATACGCTTAACCGCGGCTGGGAAATCCACCATCGCATCCAGGCTCAGCGCGTGTGCGCCGGTTTCAACCATCGGATCGAGGAGGTGGGTTGTTTGGCCGCACACATGCAGGATGCTCACGCAGTCAAGCGTGCTCATAATTTCTTGTAGGTAGCGCAGCGGGAACTCGCGGAATAGCGCCGGTGAGAGAAAACTCGCCGAAGGTTCCAAAATAGCGATCATATCAGCGCCTGCACGCACCAGAGCACGGGCATAACGCGAGATAACTCCGGAGCAAAAGCGCAGGACTTCATGAAGCAGCGCTGGATCCGTCACACTGGCTATGGCTGCCTCGCTGGCCCCCATGAGCAGCCCAGCTAGCGAGAACGGGCCAATCACATAGCCGCCGTTCAGGGTATCCATATAGCGCGACATCAAACGCATCGTCTCAACAAATACCGCTACCCGGCCGTCGGAGAGAATGTCGTTATTTGTGAATCTGGCTAGGTCTCCTGCCGTGCGCACCAGATGCTCCTCGACAGAGGGCGATTCGTCCAACGGGAAGCGTACAGGCAAGCCCAGGGCGCTGGCCTCGACGGAGAGGTCCATAAAAAAGAACATGCCATCGGGATGAAACCGGCGTTCCAGCGCGAACACAGTAGAAAACTGGGTGCCCCAGTTAAAGGTATTCTGCTTCAAGGTGGAGCCATTTAGCTGGATGCCCGGGAATCCCATCAGTGGAATAACCATTTGCCTGCCCCATCCCTTGGCGGTATCAATTAGCTTGGCCATAGTATCTCCTGCGAAGGAATTGATACCTCTATTATCCACTGAATAAGCAAAATGCCAAATTCGTGAAATAATGCACGAATAGCGTTGTGCCTAGTACGACCAATCAATGAGAGGCGTTGGCAGGCGGAATGCCCAGTCTAGGTCGTGCAGTAATTCTGGACTCGTTTCGAGCTCATCAGATAACGCTAAGCCTGATGCCGGGCGAACGCCCAGCCACATTCGGGTGAAAGCATTCACGGTGGTTTTAAGCAGCGGTAGCGAAGGATTATGCCCCGGTGCTGCAGCGCATTCCTCGCCAAGTGTAACGGTATATTCCCCTCCGACTCCCCGCCAAGCTTGGTCCGCCGGCAACAGTGGGGTGATAGGGTCCTGAAGGGTAAGATTGAAGCGTAAATTTACGCCCGGCAAGTGCGTGTTCCTTAAGCAGCCGGCTAAATCTAATATACGCATCTGCCAGTAAGCAGAAGCGCGGTTGAAGTGTTCAAAGGGCGAGTTATTTGTTGTGCGGTAATTCTTGAACGGCTGCTGCAGAAAATCCTGCATTTGGATTCCATATGGCTCACGCATGCGGACACCGTAAAACTGGTCAGAGAGGTCTTTAAGAAGTGCCAGGAGTTCAAGAAACTGCTGGCCGTTTTGGTAAGCCATCATGCGGACGTTATAGGGGCCATGTTCAATGTCGCTGGCGCCTAGCCAGATAAAATGTGAGAGACTGCCATCAGGGCCGTCTGTATAACCGAGGCCCGAGTTACCCGGATGTTCAATCATCTCACATTTAGTGCTGAGGGCCGGGAGGAGCGTGCAGGCGCCGTGTCCGCGCAAGCGCGTTAACCGGGCGGCATGCAACTTTTCCCAGTCTGCTACGCTGAAACGTTGAGGCGTTCGGGCTTTGACGGAAAGCTGCAGTTTAGCAGGGTCGAATGAAAGAGAATGCTCGTAGGATCCCGTGCCGAATCCCAGCCGGTTATAATACCCCTGCTCAAACATCCCCAATCCTGCTACAAACGCTCCGGCAGCCGCCTCGTTCGCTACAGCCAGAGCGGTCAGGCGGGTGGCTAGGCCTTTTTTGCGGCCAACATAGCTGGTCGAGACAGCGGTTATGGCCGTCAAGGGCAGATCTGTATCCAGATACCGAACTGTGCCCTTGCATGTTGAGGTCTCTCCTTCGGCTACACCGTCGATATCAGCCACCCAAGTGTGGCCGGCTTCCATAACGCCATCTACCAGCTCTTCATTGCCGGCATGCAGCCAGCCTATCTCTCGCCAAACTCTCAGGATATTATCGCGGTCACGGGTTTTGTCGTAAGGACGTAGTTCCATTAATTGACTCCTTATGCGTAGGTGTCGTTATCATATAATCGCTACTGGCCAAATCGTTTACAATGATCGAGCTTTACCTTTAGGTATCATAGTAGCTCAATGAATAAAGCAGCCACCTTCAAGTCTGCAAACAATAGGAAGGCATCCAAAACGAGGTAAAGATGGCTTGACTCCGGCATAGACGCCAAGTGATGCGGCGCTGATAGCCAACTTCCTATTAAGGTAACGGTAACAATACCGATGTGTTGTTTACCCCATAGACTCAAGACCTAGACAAACGGGGCATATAGGCGGTTGCGTCTCTTTCCAATAAGGGGACATTACGGCGAAAAACAAATACCAAATATAGCCTGCAAAGAGCCACCGACATCCGCCCATTATAATCTCATGTTTACGGGACGTAAAATTTTTAGCTCCTATAGTCCTTATTTTACGCCGTACGTGCGGCAGGCAGTATCAGATATTCATCTCAGTTACCGGATGGTCAATCCTTTGATAATAAGTTGATTATCGCTCAGGAGCTGCCCCGCCTCGTTTCGCGCCGGTAAACGTTCCATAGTTTCGAGCCGATAAAAACCTACTCGAAGCGTGTATTCGCCGGAGGCAGCCGTAGGGGGGACGCTGATGGTGTGAGCATCTTGAATAGTATCCCCTTTAGCCCATAGTGCAGTAGGAAAGCGTGCCTGGCGCGGTTGCGAGTCAGCCTGGGCTATCACGTTGCCTTCGGCATCTACCAAATGAACGAATACCGTGTAATTCGTATCCGTAGGTGCTAGGGAGCGCCAGTAAAAAACGATCGTCTCCGTTTCGCCGGGCTGCACCACAGCAGGCAGATCATAACCAAACAGTGCAAAATAGTCGCCAAATATGGTGCCATCTCTGGTGGCCGGCTCGGGAGTCTCGCTGTTTGGCGTGGAGACGCGTATTTGGCCAAAGACCACCTCGGTATCATCCGGCTCGCCATACATATCGTTGATGAGAAACTGGCTCATAGTGTCATCCCGGGACACTTTGACCCGAAGCTGTGCAAATGATTGTGGTGGAAAGTCGGCGCGGATTCGGAAATGATATGCGTCCTGTACGATCTCGCCGGGATTCCATAGCGAAGTGGCATAGTTGCCCCCTCCAGGGTATGAATCGACACCCCCGGCGTAACCGTGCTCTGCATCCAGCACCTGTACGGACACAGTATAGTTTTCCTTCATTTTGGTAAGGCAGCGCCAATACAGTACCACGTCAAGCCCCTCGCCAGCTTGCAGCACTTGCGGCTTCACCTCGTAACCGATGAGCTCGAGCTGGTTGAAAAAGCTGACCTTAAGAGGGTATTTGATCGTTTCTTCGCTAATCGGCGAAGGTTTGGCATAGGCTGGCTGGATGAAGCAAAACGGTATGAACAAAGCTATGAAGAATACAATCGCCCCCGACGTTCCAAGGGCTATTTCATGGAGGAGCTGCCATGTTGCTGAAGTGGTTGCGCGAAAGCGTTGTTGCAAGCCTTTTACCAAGGCCTTCCCAAGCGTTGCGAAGCCTGCCGCAAGGAAGACCATATACGCGGAGATGCCCGGCAAAAGATATCTACCAGGAGCTGCAAAAGCGTTCCTATGATAAAGGGCTAGAACCAACACTTCAATGGCGAGTGAAAACATGATAACACTACATACCAGTAATGGTAGTCCGGGTAACATTTCCTGTCGCTTATGAAGTGCAAACACGCCACCCACAATGGCTATGGTTTGCAGAACCCAGGCGGCGTAATAATACGGCTGGGCTATCTCAACGTTGCCCCATCCAAAAGAGGCATAGAATGTCTTTGCCATGTAGAGGAGAGCCTGACCAGCAATATGGACCGAGCCGTTAGTCAATTGCTTTTGTGATATCTGGATAAACTCCGAGAAAGAGGATGCGCTGTTAAATGGCCAGGGTAAGCGGACGTACGGCATTTCCCCAATCGCCCACCAGGCCATTAAAACTGCTAGGCAAGAAAAGGCGACTATACCCAGCAGCCCCAAGCGCTTGCGATGCGCCGTGCCTCGCAGACGGTCGTAAGCTGCTTTGATAAGAACAAGCGCGGCAATTGGGATAAGGACGATGGTGTTTAATTTTGATAATAGCGCGAGCCCCATGACAATCCCTAAGGCGATAACCCGCCATAAGCTCGGCCCCTTGAGTATGATTTTTACCATACAATATGTAGCGATGGATCCCATCGCGGCGGCAAGCACATCATTAGTGACGGTACTGCTGTTAAATAGGAATTGCGGCCAGAAAGCATGTAAAAACATAGCCCCTACCGCTATCTCGCGCTGCTTGACAATGTTGAGGCCAATCAGGTAGGTGAAAAAGACGGCAACTGCCCCGATCAAAACCGACAATAAGCGAACGATATGGACAGCCAGGGTTATCCCTCGGTATGGCATCGCCTCTGCGTCCGAGTGAACGGCATAGTTGACGCCCGCATTTCCCGAAGGCATATAGGGGTTCAGCACAGGCTCGACATACTCACTGACATTCAACGTCCGCATCACCGCGGCGGCAAGCAGATAATATAGAGGGGGTTGGATCTTTTCCAGGTTAGTCTCGATCGCCTGGTCGCCTGCCTGTGGCAGCATCTCTTTAGTGGCAATATAGCGGGCATATTGATAGTGTTCATCCTCATCATATGCCTCCCAGATGGGGGTGACCAGGCTATATGTCGTGGCCAGCCCGAGATAAGCAAGCAGCACTAGTCCTGCCATCCAGTGCTGCTTGACCTTTGGCATTGTCCCCTTGGCCGATTTCGCTTTCATGATACTATACTGTCGCCTTTCTTATGGCCAGCTATTTTGCCACATCCTCTCACCTTGCTACAAGCGTCAAGCAGACACTTCCCCGCTGGCGGCTCATAAGGCACATGGTACCATAAAATAGGCCAAAGGTCGTCAAAGATTGACACTGTCCGGCTGAACGATATAATCAGTACATCGGGTGCCCCAGTAGCTCAGCGGATAGAGCAACTGCCTTCTAAGTAGTGGGCCACAGGTTCGAGTCCTGTCTGGGGCGTTGAGCTGCTGAAGATATAGTTCCGACTAGATATAGTGGGTAGGTAACTAATGGACTGTCCAAACTGCGGCGTTTACAATCCAGAGGATCGGCGCGTATGTTGGCGTTGCGGCAAAGAGCTGCCAAAGCCGGTGGAACCGCCCAAGAAGAAGGATCCGCGTGCGCGCACCCAGACCATTCTCTGGGTGGCGATAGCAGTGTTTTTTGTCATTATGATACTGCAGCTTTGCGGGCTTCCGAAAACGCTGCAGTCTTCTTTGGGTACGCCCACTCCGAGCAGCTATCACGTGCCTGCTGCACCACCGGGACTTGGTCTAGGCTAATGCTCCGCAGAGCACGGTGCCGAAGTATGTGGTGGCTCCAGGCTCAGGCGTTCGCGCAGTTTATCCGATAACGCCTTCAGTTTGCTTTTATATTCTGTGCCTATGACATTCGGGGTGGTCATAATAAGAGCATCTTCGTTGTTATCGGTATAGTATCCTATGCGTTTGCCTACCACTTCAAAACCGTATTTTGCATACAAGTTTTGAGCACGGTAGTTGGTTACCCTTACTTCAAGCGTTACGGCCTCCGCCTGCCGGGTGAGAGCGCTCTCAATAAGTGAAAGCAGCAGCAGCTCACCCAACCCGCGACCACGCCACTCACCGCGCAACGCCAGCGTGCAGATGTGGGCTTCCTCAAGAACCATCCAGTAACCGCCATATCCCAACAAGGCCGGGTCGTTGGTCGGGGATTGCACCAGGTGACGCATCACTCTAGGCAACAGCCTGCGGGCAGGAGGTTCGTAAATATACGGTTTGTAACGCAGCACCAAATATTGAGACGAAGGATTATCCTTAAGCTCGTGAGCGAAGGCTGCAGCCGACCAGGGGAGGCTGAAGGCTTCCAGCTCGATAGTATGTACCGTTGGCACATCGTCGAGAACCATGGGCGTTATTTCATAGGGCAGCTTGGATAAATCCATTTGCTTTTAACCTGTTTCGGCGCCAGATCCCGGTTGGTGTAAATAAACTGGGCTGATAGAGTCGAGGTCGTCAATCTCACCGTTTTGCCACCGTTGCCAGGCTAGTTCGGCCAAGTATCCTGCCCTCCGTACGGAGGCAGATAGCGAGGAAATGGCATAGTTATCCGCTTGGGGATAATGCAGCAGCCGTTCGGCTAGTTCTGCGCTGATTTCGCCCGTTAATACAACAGGCTCGGGCGCCTCAGGCTGCCAGCTCCGCACATCTTGGATGGCTGGTTCGGCATGCAAGACGGGCAGACCATCCTCAAATAAGTATTGCGAAACACAGACGCGGCCACGGCCAAGTTCCAGAACAGCATAAACCAAGCCGCCTGGATCGCCCACAGCATACGCGGTTATATCCAGCGTGGGGATGGCGATAATAGGGATGTTCAAGGACAAGCACAGCCCTTTGGCGATGCCCATCCCGATGCGCAGGCCGGTAAATGAACCGGGGCCTTTGGCTACCGCTACTGCCACAATGTTCTCAGGTTTGGCCTGAGCTTGTTTGAGCATCAGGGCGATGGCAGGCATTACTTCAACCGTGTGATTACCTGCGCAACGCCAATTGAACTCTGAAATCACACCGCTATCATTGTACAAAGCCAAGCTGACCCATCGGGTTGCAGTATCGATTGCGAGCAGCATTAGCCCTCCCTCTGGGATTCTTCAGCAACTATCTCTGCGTTCAGGCTTTGCCGCAGTGCCTGTAATAATTCGATATAGTACGCCCCATGAGCGCGCAAGTTCAACCGTCGTTGAGTGTCCTCCAGCAGCTCAATGGTAATCCAAAGGCAGTTAGCAGGCATCGACTCCCGAGCTCGCTCCGCCCACTCGATCACCGTGACGCCGTCTCCGTACATATAGTCCAAGAGTCCCAAAGAGCCGATCTCCTCCGGGGTATCTATTCGATAGAGATCGACATGATAGAGATAGAGATTGCCGATGGACGGCCGGTGCTCACGGATAAATACAAAGGTGGGACTGTTTATTACTTCATCGATATGCATTCCCTGGCCAATACCCTGTGTCAGGCTTGTCTTGCCGCTGCCGAGGTCACCCTGCAAGCAGATGACATCCCCCGCCGCCAGGAGTTTACCAAGCGCTGCGCCGAATGCCCGCGTTTCGCCAACGGAGCGACTGACAATGACTAATTCACTATCTGACATGCTGAACTAGCTGCTTCCTTTATCTGGATTTACTATGAAGCTGGAGCTCAACAGCGTAAACATAGTACCACCCAAGTGAACGAGCGGCTGCAATTCTTCGTCATCACGGGGGCAGAGCCATAAACCATCCTTGAAAGCGGCTTCTTCAGCCCATGCGCCCACTATTTCTACGATAAACAGAGTATGGTCGCCAGGGGCGCTGGTGCTGACCAGGGCGCACTCTATATGCGCCAGGCATTCACTAATCCATGGAGTTTCTACGCGGCGCCCATTATCCAGGTGCAGGTGAGTTAATGTGATTTTATCTGTCTGAGCGCCTGAAACGGTCCCGCATGAGAGCACTTGCTCTGCTAACGGCCGTGCAGGGATATTGAGCACGCACTCTTGACTCTTTATCAACATATCATGAGTATAACAGGCGGGGTGGATAGCTAATCCCATTAAAGGCGGTTCTGCGCTGAGCGGCACCGCCCAGCCGAGCGACATCACATTAACTTGACCTTTATAGCGCACTGTGAGCAGGCATACGGGCCTGCCAGCGGTCAAGCGGTGGGCGAGATGCAACGCGATCTCTTGTTTACTCAATCAAGCTACCCTTATGGCCGATAAACTGGCTTGACTATAAGCAAAATTGCCGGATGCGTCAAAGGATTGGCGCCCTTTTGCCCTTTGCACGCTAATTATGCGCGTGTTATGATATTCAAGAGACTGGTTTGATAGGAGGGAGCTTATGGCCGTCTTGAATTGTTGGCTGCAAAGCAGCCTGGAACGTATCTTCCCGAGCAGCGAACCGCGCAAGGTAGCCAGCTTGAGCGTCCTCGCGGCCGCGAACGAACGTATTTCATTCCAGGTTGGCCTACGTAATATGCAGCCCAGAGAGTGCCAGACTGCTGTAAGTATCGAGCCTCCCAATGGGTTGTCCGTACAGGTTCGGCGTGTAGGATATGTCTCTGTCCAACATCACAATACCCAGACTGAGGCTGATGAGCTGGATGGGTTGGGATCAATCCCGGGTTATGTGCCCGATCCCTTATGGCCTGAAGATGCCGCGGTGTTAGGCCCCTTTGAGACGGGAGCGTTCTGGGTTAACATTACAGCGGCGCCGGAGGTTGCGCCGGGCGAATATACCATACCAATCCGCGTGTTTGCCGCTGAGGAAAGCTTTGCGCTGCAAGTTATTATGCATGTCGGTTCGCTTGTGCTGCAGCCCCGTGAGGGATTCCCCGTCTGCCACTGGTTTTATGCTGACGCTCTGTGCGATTGGTATCAGGTGGAACCCTTTGAGGAAAAGTTCTGGAAAATCGTTCAGCCTTATATGCTCGATTTAGTGCGGCATAACGCCGAAAGCCAATACGTGCCCATTTTTACCCCCCCGACCGACGGCATCAAGCGGCCCACGCAACTGCTGGGCGTTATGATGTCCAAACCTGGCAGATATGCGTTCGATTTTAGTGCGGTGCGGCGTTGGGTGCGTTTGGCGCAGCGTTGCGGAACGCGCTTTTTTGAGTGGACTCATTTGTTCACGCAGTGGGGAGCCAAGTACGCTTTGCGCGTATACCGTAGCAATGCCGACCAAAATTCGCTCTTCTGGCCGGCCGAAACGGAAGCTACCTCAGAGGTATACCGCAATTTCCTCAGCCAGTTTCTACCAGCATTTTACGAGTTCCTGGGCTCTGAAAACCTGCTCAACTGTTCTCTTTTTCATCTCTCCGATGAGCCGCACGGCGATGAGCATCTGGCGAGCTACCGCAAGGCCAAGGAGATGTTGAAGGAGTTAGCTCCCTGGATGCGCGTGGCCGATGCGTTGAGCGATGTCAGGTTCGGCCGCGAGGGGGTTACCGATATCCCTATCCCAAGCATCAGTACAGCCAAACAGTTTATTACCGAAGGTATCCCTTCTTGGGCATATTTCTGCTGCGGACCGCGCGGTAAATATATAAACCGTTTGCTGGATACTCCCCTGCCGAAAATCCGCATGAGCGGATGGCTTTTCTATCACCTGAGGGCGTCGGGTTTCATGCACTGGGGTTACAACTATTGGTATAAATCGCAAACCCAGCAGTTAATCGATCCCTTTAGCGAGCAGGCGGGCTGTGCCTGGCCGGGGTGGGCATACGGCGATACCTTCCTGGTTTATCCTGGTGCTGACGGACCGGTTGATTCCATCCGTTGGGAAGTGTTTGCCGAGTCGCTGCAGGACTATGCTCTGTTGCAGAGCGCAAATATCCAGCCGGATGATTCACGTTTGGAAGGACTGCGCGATTATAACGACTTCCCTAAGACAGCGGAGTGGATACATAAAACACGCGCATCTATCATCTGCAAATAATTGAGAGTGGTCAAAGGAGTATGATGGCAGAACAATGGCTGCTTCAAAATGATGTGTTGCAGGTGCTTGTCGATGCTGATACGCTGGCGGTTGGCGTTATCCATAAAGGTTCTGGTCTACGTTGGCAGTTTACAACGCACCCAGCCGGCGAAGTGCGCATCGACCACGGCGGCAGCGAAGCGATAATCAACTGGAGCGACGCGCGTACCCGCACTCCCCGCCGCTACACGACAGCCCGAGAGCAGCGTATGACTATCCTGACGGAAGGGCTGCCCGGGGGTGTGGCTGCCGGGATTACGTTTGCCTTACCTTGCGATGAACCTGCATTGCGCATCGAGGTGGAACCTTATCCAACCTCGAGCACCTCCGAGATTGCCGAGGTTTGGTATCCAGGTCCTCTGGAGCTCGTAGATGACCAACCAATCTATACCGTGTGGCCGAATATGGCCGGCACACTGATACCCGCGCGCTATAATCGGGATATCGGCATACGTCCGGATCCGCAGGATGCCTCTCGTAATGCAGCCCACACCAACCATATGGCGCTTGGCCGCACACTTTACGAACCCTGGTGGGGAGTCGTCGGCGCCAAGGGTGCTTATATCGCGATTGCTGAGACGCCTTTTGATTTCGCCCTTGACCTGCAGCACACCTCCGGCGGACCAACGCGCACCAGCCCTACCTGGGTATCTTCGCTGGGACGCCTGGCCTACCCGCGCATGATTCGCTACCAATTCCTGCCCGAGGCAGACCATACGGCGCTAGCCAAGACATACCGCGCCTATACCCAGCACGCGGGCAGATGGATTTCACTGCAGGACAAGTTCGAGCGCAACCCCGTGGCAAAACGCCTGGTCGGCTCACTTATCTTCCCGGTAACGGTGAACTATCGTACCCAACAAGACAGGTCGGCCGCAATGCATCTGGAAACGTTCGAGGCCCTGGCGGAACATCTGAAACAGCTTCCAGCTCTCGGGGTCGAAAAAGCCTACTTTCATGTGGATGGCTGGGGTTTCCACGGATATGATAGCCATCATCCCGATGTGCTGCCGCCCTGCCTGGAGGCTGGCGGATGGGAAGGCTTGGTACGCTTCTCCAGGGCAGCTCAGAAATGCGGTTATCTCTTCGGCTTGCACGACCAGTATCGCGACTATTACCTCGACAGCCTGGCCTTTCAGGAAAAGCGCACTATCAAATCACAGAACGGTAGTTGGCCGCACTACTCTGCCTGGGCAGGCGGACCGCAAAGCATCATCTGCGCCAAGGAAAGCATGCAGTATGTGCGCCGCACCTTCACAGAGCTACTGGCGCGCGGCGTGGTATTAACAGGCTCGTACCTGGATGTGTTTGCCGTCGTGGACATGGATGAATGTTTTGCCCCCAACCATCCCATGACGCGCGAGGATTGCTTTATCTGGCGCGCCAAGATGCTGGATTATGTGCGCGAGTTAGGTATCGCTATCAGCTCTGAGGAGCCAGTTGACCACTTTATGCCGCATCTGGATTTTTGCCATTGGGCGGACTTTCCGCGCTTTGAGTTCATGCGCGGTGAGGCGCTGGGTATCCCGGCGCCATTGCACAACCTCGTATATCACGATTCGCTGCTGCTGCCGGCCGTTTGGGATTATGGTTACGACCCTGCGTTGCGCAGTGAGTTCTTTTTAGAGGGACTAGCGCAAGTCGAGATCCCTTATGCCCGACCGGAGTGGGGCACGCGCGAAGAGTTCACTGATGCCCAGTTTATGGCCAGGCTGCATCAAGCCTGGGGAACACATGAGCTGCTGGCGCACCGCTTACTGGATACGGACGGTCATATACAAGAATACATCTATCCCGAAGGATCCGTAGCAATTGACCTTGAGCACAAGAGCTACCGCATCCTGGGAGGCCCTTGCGCGACAGATGGTTGGGTGAGTAGTCCGATTGGGGGATAGAGCAACCGCTAAAAGATATTTGCTGCAACGCTATTCCCGAAGGTGTTGAAAAACAAGTTCTATCCTTATCCTTGCCCACTGGGGAATAGGAAGCGTCATTCCGGCCTGCACCGGAATCCAGTATTAATCTGAAATAGGGTGAAATATATCATATAATAAAAAGAATAAAAGCAAGACTCGGATGGGTTCCTGCTTGCGTTGGAAGGCTATGCGAGTTCGCAACCCGACCTTTTCAGACACTGTGGTGTCTCCAACCGGGTACTTTTTCCACGCCCCCTATTCCCTGACATTGACAGTAAGTGATGAATATAGTATTATTGCTTAATAATCGAATAGTTCTGACGAACTCTTATCGAGAGGGGTGGAGGGATCGGCCCGATGAAACCCCGGCAACCTGGTAATAAGGTTTGACCGATTTACCTATGGTGCCAATTCCGACAGGCAAAGCTTGGCCTGGAAGATGAGAGGGAGGCTTTGGTCTCC
>JAJFUJ010000002.1 GCA_021372475.1 Chloroflexota bacterium
AGAGTTCCAGACCGGCTGGTTTGTCGAATCGACCCTCACCGAGCTGCTTATCCTGCTGGTCATCCGCACGCGGCGGCCCTTCTGGAAGAGCAAACCGGCGCGCGTGGTGCTGGTTGCGGTGGTTGCGGTCGCCCTGGTCACGGTGCTCCTGCCTTTCTCACCGCTCAACCATATCCTGGGGATGACGCCTCTGCCGCTGCCGTTCATCGGCCTCTTGGGCGCGATTACCGTCGCTTATGTGGCCGTCTCGGAAGCAGCCAAACACATTTTCTACCGACATAACCGCATGTAGATATGCGGCAGGTTGCGCTACATTCTCTTTGAAGCCGCGACGCCCGCGCCGTGGCATTCGTTTGGGGCTGCGCATCTCTCAGCAACAAGGCGGGCGCGCACAGCGCGCCACTACAACGGCATGCTATTGAGGCTTTACGCCCGGGTAACTTGAGGGCTGGACTCGCGACCTTCAGGTCGCGACCATATTGCTGTGCGCGGATGCATCGCACCCTACAGCAATCTGCATGGTTTCTTTGGAACCGCGCACCATGTGCGTGCTACGGCTGGGCGCGCACAGCGTGCCCCCAGCTTACGCCAGGGTAGCCCGAGCCGGACTTGCGACCTTTAGGTCGCGACCATATTGCATGTGCGCGGAGGCATCGCACCCTACGCAAAATGCCACAACTAACTACAAATTAGCAACATGCGGCGCTGGTCGGGATTCGTCCAACCCTCGCGATAGGGCGCAGGTCACTGCATTGCCGCACTCACCCCTGCAGCGTGGCCAGCACGGTATCCCCGAGCACAGCCACGCCGGCGGCATTGTAATGTACGCCGTCATCGCTGAAATACTCGGGGTGGTCGCACACTGGCGTAAACAGATCGTCCACTGGAAGGCCGCGTGCCGCGGCAATCTCGGCCGCTGCACGGTTGCGTTCGGCCACCCAGGCGGTGCGCTCGACGTTCAAATCCGCCACATGGGCAGCCCGGCGCACCGGCGTGCTGGCAGCCCAGATGCAACGCGCCGCAGGGGCATGTGCAGCGATGAAATCCCAGGCGCGCTCAAGGCCGGCGCGGTATTCGTCCAGTGTATACCCACCGCCATGCAGTCCGTTGTTAAAGTGGATCAGCGCAAAGGGGTATTCATCCAGAAGCAGGCTCAGCTCGCTCAAGTAAACGGCAGCACACACGCAGGTGCTGGTGCACAAACGTGCGCAATAGTGCTTGCCCTCGAGGGCCTTGTCGACGTGGGCATAGTAACTGCGGGCGATGGAATCGCCCACCAGTAGCAGGCGCGGCAAATCCGTTTTATCGGCGCCCGCTACCCACACATCGAGCCATTCGATATACTCCAGCGGTTTTGCCATGCAAGCTCCTCACGCTCGGAATTGGAACGGTGCAGCGCCCGCCGCGTCGTTTCGCACTTTACTTGATGGTAAAGGGGAGATTGGCGATCAGCACGTTGCGCTCGATGAGGCGCACAATATAGGTGCCGGCCTGGAAAGCGCCGATATCATAATCCGCCTCGCCTTCGCTTGGGGCCACAGACTGGTCGTACATGATCTGGCCGTTGGAATCCGTCTTTTGCAGGCAGAAACGAATCGTTTTGCCGCTGACCTTGGCATTGATGCGGACGCTGAGCTGCTCATCGGCCGCGAACATAGCGGCGCCGTCGGCGCCGATTTGGCCAGGCTGGCCGGTGCTCTTGCTGACTAGGACTACGCTTGTAAAGCTCTCCTGAAAGCGCTCCATATTCGGATCGCCCGTAGAGGTGACCCCACAAGTTACAGGGGTTGGCGTACCGCACCCAGCCATGAGCAAACCCAGCACCACAAACAACGTGACCGGCCATAACTGCTTACCTAGTTTCATAATGCGCCTCCTCGAGTAGATGATGGGTGTTTCCACATGCCAGCTAGAACTGATTGGATTATACACATAAAATGTGTCTACGTCATCCTGTATAGGCAGCGGGAGCAAGGGGTATAGAGGATGCACTGTTCGAATCGCTCGAATAACGTTATTTTGTGCTATATTACGTATGTTTGTATGGGGATGGCTTGTGGAGCTGCGCTGCCCTCAGCGCGGCTGGCTCACGCGGCTCGCCCACTTTGCTGTGACGCATAAATGGGCGCGGCGTCCGCACCGCACATCCGCACGATGGGATAGCTTGTGGAGCTGCGCTGTCCTCAGCGCGGCTGGCTCAAGCGGCTCGCCCACTTTGCTGTGACGCATAAATGGGCGCGGCGTCCGCACCGCACGTCCGCACGATGGGATAGTTTGTGGAGCTGCGCTGTCCTCAGCGCGGCTGGCTCACGCGGCTCGCCCACTTTGCTGTGACGCATAAATGGGCGCGGCGTCCGCACCGCACGTCCGCACGATGGGATAGCTTGTGGAGCTGCGCTGTCCTCAGCGCGGCTGGCTCACGTTGCTCGCCCACTTTGCTGTGACGCATAAATGGGCGCGGCGCTTGCCGCCGCCCGTCCGCACGATGGGATAGCTTGTGGGGCTGCGCTGTCCTCAGCGCGGCTGGCTCACGCTGCTCGCCCACTTTGCTGTGACGCATAAATGGGCGCGGCGCCCATGCCGCAGCTCAGATTCGAGCGCGTTGCCTCTTGCTATTGCGGCGCAGTATGACATAATATCAATAGATTTATCTGTGAAATGTAACCTAGGAGGCATGCCTATGGTCCGCCGAACCGCCTACTGCACCAGCGTTTACCGCCTGCGCACCGATTTCGACCGCATCATCGCGTCCTGCCGCAAGCAGGGTATCAGCCACCTGAGCCTGCACGTCGCCAACACCGGCAAATTATGCGGTTCGCCCGAGGAGCTGGCCTATTGGCGCGACCGCATCCTCGGCGCCGGCCTGACCACCTGGGGCGAGATAATCGGTAATGGCCATCCCAGCGGCGCGTATTACCAGGGCGATGCCGTGCCGGCGCCCGCTCTCTTTTACGAGGGCGACCTGGTGATGCGCGACAGCTACTCGCCCGATGCGGCGCTGCTGCCGCGCGGCTGGCAGTATGCCATCAACGAGTTCGGCAGCCCGGTCTATTGCACCGCCTGCCCCAACGAGGCTTGCATCGAGGGCAACCGCCGCGTGTTGCTGCAGCTCGCGCCCATCTTTGACGAGATTTGGTACGACGACGAGTTCCGCCTGGACGGCGACCAGGGCGCCGGACATATCCATTCGACGGCGGCCTGCTATTGCGATAGGTGTATGGCCGACCTCTCGGCGCGCCTGGGGCGCACCGTCACGCGCGAGATGGTGCTGGCCGACCAAAAGCTCTCGGATGCCTGGACCGACCAGCGCGTGGATAAGTTGGCGGCGATGTGGGAGGCGCTGTGTGAGACGGCGCGCGTCATTAATCCCAACGTCCGTATGGGTTTGATGGTGCGCTGGGGCGGCGAGGAGCGCGACGGCCTGGATATCGACCGTCTGCATACCTATTGCGGTGTGCCGATCTATTTCCGCGCCGGCGAGGGGCACTTTACCAAGCCCGAATACGACCTGCCCGCCTCACAGGTGATCGAACACCTGGTGGCATCCTATCACGTGAGCTGGATGCCGCACGCGACTAACGTCTGGAGCGAGACAACCTACTTTGACGGCATCACCCACGCCGATATCCGCAAGAAAGTAGCCCTTGCGCTCGCGGCCGGCGCGCGCACCATTGCCTACTGCCCATGCATCAAGGCGCCCGAGTGGATCTGCACCCAGGATTTTATGCAGGCCGATGACGCCGATATCGAAGCCTGGGGCGCGGCGCTGGGCGATGCGGCCTGCCAGTATCAGCCGATTGCCATCCTGCGCGGCAAGTCAGCCGGGCGAGGCGACCGACAGCCCATCCAGCGCGCCCGCGATAGGCAGGCTTTCCCGCTCTTTGGGCTGGCCGGGCTGTTCAGCACGGTTATCCGCCAGGGACACTGGCGCGATACAGGCGAGCAGCAGGTGGTCGCCGTCACCGGGCGCACCGCCTGGGATTTCACGCTCGAACAATTGGCGGGACGCGCGTTGATAGTGGATGGCGCGGCGCTGCTGGAGAAGGCGCCGCTCAACGATCAATTGGGGATCGGCAAGGTGAGTCGGGATGCTGACGGCCTGGTGAGCTTCGCGGCGGACGGCTTCCGGCGCGACGGCCTGCTGTGGTGTAAGGGACGGGTGACCATCATCCCCTGCGTCTGGCAGGACGTGCCCGAGCTGCTGCTGGGCGCGCTGCTGGAGGACATCCGGCGCAGCGTGGGGGCTCTGGTGCCTTCCGCCGTTGTGCAGGGTGAGTTGGGCGTGCTGCCGGTGCATTACCGCCACAGCGAGCGCGATGCTATCCTGCTGGTGAACCTGCATCACGAGCCGCGCAGCATCAAGCTCGAGCTCAAGGGGGAACGCACACACTTGGTGGATAACGACGGCGAAGCGCTCAACCCGCGTATGACCCTCGCGGCCGATGAAATTCGCTTGGCATATGCCGTAGCCAAAGGTATCGGGGACGCGGCCTAGCGCCCGCTAGTGGAGTGCGCAAGCTTGCTTGCGCTTGGAGCCGTGTTCACTCTTCTTGTTTGGAGCCGCGGCGCCCGCGCCGCGGCATTCAGTTGCTGGCGCTGCGCACCGTGTGCGGTACGGATAACCAGCATCCGGTCGCGACCTTCAGGTCGCGAGTCCGGCTTCGGGTGTCGGGCGTGTGGCATCCGCGCCTGGCTGGAGTGCGCAAGCTTGCTTGCGCTATTATAATTGGTCCGCGGTCGCCCACTGACATACTAGGTCGTGCTCGGCTGTATGCGTTCCGGCGCAACCAGTTCGACGACAGCATTTGAGAGCTGCCGCCCCTTATTCAGGCAGGAAAGATAGAGGTTGCTGACCACAGTTTGCATCAAGCCGGGCATTTCGAGCAGCTCGCTGCGCGTATACTCGGGGGCACATAGGTAGCGTGCCTCGCCGACAACTACGGTGTGCTTGGGTGGCAC
>JAJFUJ010000044.1 GCA_021372475.1 Chloroflexota bacterium
CGCAAGGCCGACGAGGTGCTGGTGATTGACCATGGCCAGATCATCGAGCGCGGCACCCACAAATCGCTGCTGGAGGCGCACGGATTTTATTACCGGCTGTATATGAGCCAGTTCGCCAAGGCGGCGGCCCAGGTGATGGGCAGAGAATAAACGAATCGCGAGTCGCGGCGGCAACCAGAAGCGGCAGGCAAGATATGGAGCTCGCACCGGCTGTGCGGTCTCTCAATCGTTTTGGGATCCGAAGATCACAGGCACAAGACCCAGGCCTACGGATGCACGAGCAACTGCCGTCGCGCCGGTGCAGCCGCTTGCCTGCACCGGATCGAATAGCAACGCATTTCGTCGCGACCTAAAGGTCGCGAGTCCAAATTCGGTTAGCGGTCGTGCGGCGGCTCAGTGCGCCCGGGCGGCCAGAGCCACTGTAATCTCCTCCATATGCATGCGTCGGTGTTCGGCGCGGTCGAGCTGCAGCGTGGTGCCGTGCTCCAAAATCTCGCGCGCCAACGCCTCATCCAGCGCTGCCACCGCGCGGTTGGCGGCCTCGCTGGCCGCCAGGGCAACGCGCACGGCCTCGCGCGGGGGAATGGCCAGGAAGGGCAGGCGAGTAGCCTCATTGATGATATCCGTATCCAGGGGCGCCGGACCGACCCCCTCAGCTTGCCATTTAGCGATCAACGCCTCAGCGCGCAGATCCCAAAAGGCGCAGTGAACCAGCACCGAGGCGGGGGTCCAGCCGGCGGGCATGGGCGTGAGCAGCTCCGAGTCAGAGAGAGCGGCGCAAAAGGCGCGCAGTTCCTCAAGCGCGGCGGCATTGGCGGAGATGAAAGCTTGCAGCGTATCCATCGGTATCCTCCCATTTGTACGCATCGCGGTTGTGCGCAGGCACCTGCTTTTCATCTACAGGCGCCTGCACATCTGTGAATGATAAACTGGGTATGGAAGTGCCCGCCGTGTAGCGGAGTCAACAGGATGTGTCCAGGATCAGCTTGTTTACCTGATGTAGGTAACAACGTCGGGCTTTCTATCCGCTGCAGCGGGAGCTGCTTCCTGTTTATAGCCAAACACGGCCGCATAATAGGGCTTGTAATCCTTGGGGATTCCCAGTTCGCGGTGCAATTCGGCGCTTTGCGGCCCGCTGAACGCCAGCATCACAAAGAAAATCCAGCATGAGCCCAGCCCGAGGGACTCGGCGGCGATAAGCATGTTCTCTGTGGCGACGGCGCAATCCGTTTCGACGGAAACCGGAAACTGCTCGTCGCCCGAGACGATGACCAGCGTTGGGGCGCCATGCAGGCAGTCGTGATTGGCATCCTTGCCCAGGCTTTGCAGGCCCGGCATGGGAATCTGTCTGGCCACGGCCTTGGCAGCCTCATTCAAACGCGCCAGCAGTTCCTTATTTTGCACCACGGTAAAGTGCCACGCCTGATCTCCGGCATTGGGAGCATACAGCCCGGCCTCCAGGATCGCCTGCAACTCCTCGTCTTGTATCTGCTCCGTTTTATACCGGCGGATGCTCCGGCGCCGCCGAATAACCTGCAGCGTTTCATTCATCAGCATAGCATCACCCCTCTCGCCTGTGTATGGCGAAGCCAAGCAGACGCGCCCTCGCGTTATGCCGTCGCGTTGTCTTCTGCCGTTGCCACGCAGCTCCACATTACGCCGTATTTATCATACACAATCCCAAAGCAAGGGCTGAAAAAGGTCTGCTGCAGGGGCTGGCTCACCCGTCCTTCCTCTGCAAGCACCGCAAAAGCATGCTGCACCTGGCGTATGCTGCACTCGATGCTGATGGCGATTCGATCGGTTTGTGCAGCGTTTAACGCGCCGATGGTGTCGGACATGCGCATAAAGTTATCGCCAAGCGGTAAGCTGGCCATCACGATCCAGTTTTTCTGGTTATCAGGAATAGGGTTATCCGGGCTTGCCGGCATGTCCGAAAAGCGCATGACCTCGGTCACCTGCGTCTCGAATGCTTGCGAGTATAGCGCGATGGCCTCCTGGCACTCGCCCCTGAAGATAAGGTAGGGTCTGACTTGCATAACGGCTTCCTCCTGCGCTCCATGGGATCTCTTAGCGAGCATACCATAAACCAGGTAGAGAGCAAAGCCGGGGCATGCGCTTGCAGCTAACCTAGGTTGGCCCTCGAAGGAAGACGGCTCTCAGCCCACTCTCTTCCTTGCAGGAGAGGCTTTGCTGGATGGAATAAAATCGCTCTCTATCCAACTGAGATGACAGAACGCAGGTACACGCCGCGTGCTGCCCTGCGTTATTGGGGTATCTTGAGCTGCATCCCCGGGTAGATGACATCCGGGTCAGCGATCTGGTCCCGGTTGATGAACGCCAGCAGTTCCCACGCCTCGCCATCGCCCAGCTCGCGCTCAGCGATGCTTGCCAGGCTGTCATCGGACTGAACCGTATACAGATAGTAACCTGCCCGCAGCGTCACGGCGCTGGCGTCGATATAACCGATATATGCAACCTGCGCGAGAGCCGCGGTAACCTGCTGCAGCTCGGTCTTTGTTGTGCTGCCGGAAATACGCACGCTTGAGCCCTCCACAGCGAACGCCAGGTCAGGGAATTGGGCCGCCAGGCGCTCCACCGTGCTGGTGAGCGCCGGCGCGGCGATCCGTAAAGCCGCAGCATCGACCTCACTAACGCCCGGGACTGCCTTGGCGATGGCTATGGCCGCCTGGTAGGCGTCGGCGTTAGGCACCTGCCCATAGAGCAACAGCACTCCTTGCCGCGAGGCGGCATATACCTGCCCGCCCAGCAGCAGCGGTTCCTGCTCAAGCCGGCTCTGCGCTATCTCCGCTGGCGTCAGCTCCACCACAAGCGCTGCCGCGG
>JAJFUJ010000045.1 GCA_021372475.1 Chloroflexota bacterium
CTGACGGCCCAAAAGGTGCATCAGCTTATCAGCCGCGGGCTGATATATGCCTGCCATGATTGCTCGGAAGGTGGCCTGGCCTTGGCATTGGCGGAAATGTCTCTGGCCGGCGAATTGGGACTGGAGGTTGAGCTGGGTAAACTACCAGTAGCTACCATGACTCAACGTGCTGATTCCTGGCTCTTGTTCAGCGAATCACTCGGCCGTTACCTGGTCGAGGTTGCACCGGCTGACGCCCCGCGCCTGGAGGCGCTGCTGGCGGATACTCCGCACGCGTGCATCGGCCTTGTCACCGAGGGGAACAGAATGGTGGTCCATGGTCTGGCAGGGGAACGTGTTATTGAACTGCCGGTGGCCGCGTTGCGCCGGGCCTTCCGCGGCCATCTGACCGGGGAGGCAGCATAATGCGCCAACCTAAGGTAATTATCCTGCATGCTCCCGGCACCAACCGCGACCGCGAGGCTGCTCTGGCCTGTGAAATGGCCGGCGGCGCCTCTGAGATCGTGCATATCAACCTGTTGGCGGCTGGTGAACGCGAGCTGGCGGCTTACCAGATGCTGGTGCTGCCGGGCGGATTTTCTTATGGTGATGACCTGAGCGCCGGCCGGCTCTGGGCCAACGACCTCATGCACCGTTTTCGCGGGCAGCTCGATGCGTTTATCTCCCTTGGCAAGCCGGTACTCGGGATTTGCAATGGCTTTCAAGTGCTGGTCAAGGCCGGCTACCTGCCAGGCCCGCCGCCGCAGCAGCGAGTTACCCTGACCTTTAATTCCAGCGAGCACTTTGAGTGCCGTTGGGTGCGCTTGCGGCCGGCTGTCGACAAGTGCCTGTTTACTGCCGGCTTGACGGAGGATATCCTGTGCCCGGTTGCCCACGGTGAAGGCCGCCTGGCGGTGCAAAACCAGCAGGAGCTGGACCAGCTCTACGCAGGCGGACACATTGCCCTCACTTATGCGGCGGAGGCAGGCGCGAACCCAGCCGGTTACCCAGCCAACCCGAACGGCTCGGTTGCGGATATCGCCGGGTTGTGCAATACCGCCGGCAATGTGCTGGGCCTGATGCCGCATCCGGAGGATCATATTTACCTGCACCAACACCCGCGTTGGACGGCGGGAGCTTCCGGCGGGTTGGGAATCGGCCTGTTTATCAACGGTGTGCGCGCTGCAGCGCGCTTTATCTGAGGGATATCGCTATGCATGAGCAGGAAAGCTATCAATCTCCCTTTAGCTGGCGTTACGGCAGCGACGCCATGCGTCAGCTCTGGTCCGAGGTGCACAAGCGCCGCCTGTGGCGCCGCATCTGGGTGGCGCTGGCTTCAGCACAAGCCGAGGTAGGATTGGTGACCTCCGAGCAGGTGGCCGATTTACGCGCCCACCAGGATCAGGTGGATTGGGAACGCTCGCAGCAATTGGAAAGCGAACTGCATCACGACCTGATGGCCGAAGTGCGTGCGTATGCTGAGCAGTGCCCGGTCGGCGGCCCCATCATCCATCTTGGCGCCACCAGTATGGATATCGAGGATAATGCCGACCCATTGCGCCTGCGTGAGGCGCTGCAGCTTATCCAGGTTCAGCTCAGCCGTGTGCTGACTGTATTGGCGGAACGTATCGAAGCTGAGGCGGATACCGTCACGATGGCTTATACCCACTTGCAGCCCGCGGAACCGACCACCCTGGGTTACCGCCTGAGCCAATATGCCCAGGATTTTCTGCTTGACTGGCACGGCCTGGCGGAGGTCATCACGCAGGTGCGCGGCAAAGGCTTCAAAGGTGCGGTGGGCACATCGGCCTCTTATGCCCATCTCCTGGTGAATAAAGGCATTACACCGCAGCAGTTGGAAGAAAAGGTGATGCGTAAGCTTGGGCTCGAGGCCTACCCTGTCAGCACCCAGACGTATCCGCGCAAGCTGGATTATCAGGTGCTTTCCGTGCTGGCGGGTATTGCCCAATCAGCCTACAAGTTCGCGTTTGACCTGCGCCTACAGCAATCGCCCGTCTTTGGCGAACTGGCAGAGCCTTTCGGTCAGCGCCAGGTAGGCTCATCGGCTATGCCATTCAAGCGCAACCCGATCAATGCCGAGGCCGTCTGTTCGCTAGCGCGCGTGGTTGCCGGCTTGCCTCGCGTCGCTTGGGATAACGCGGCCTATTCCGCCCTCGAGCGCACGCTGGACGATTCCGCCAACCGCCGCAGCGTGTTGCCGGAGGCATTCCTGGCGGTTGATGAGATTCTGGAGCGCCTGGTGAAGATTGCAACGGGTTTGCGCGTCGGTCGTGCTGCGATTAACCGCAATATGCAGGCTTATGGCCCGTTTGCTGCCACCGAGAGTTTGCTCATGGCGCTGGCCTTGGCGGGCGCCGACCGGCAGGCAATGCACGAGCGTATCCGCGAGTGCAGCATGCAGGCCTGGGCTGCCGTGCAGGACGGCCTGCCTAATCCATTAGTCGACCTGCTGGCTGCCGATACACAGATAACAAGTTTTATGAATGCCGAACAGGTGCGTAATGTAATGGCGCTGGGCGCCGGCGTGGGCGATGCGCCGGAGCGCAGCCGGGCATTGGCAGCTCAGATTAGGCAAATTCTTACGAGCTAAAATCGATTATCCAGGAGGGCTTTATGGCAACTACACCTATCCAGTTCGGTGAACGCTTGGCTGAGGGCAAGACCAAGATAATCTACGCGCATCCGCTCAAGCCGGAGCTTGTGTATATGCTGCATAAGGACGGCCTATCTGCCGGCGATGGTGCGCGCCGTAACGAGCTGCCCGGCAAAGGTATCCTCGCCTGCCGTACGAACTCTAACGTGTTCTATCTGCTCGAACTCGAAGGTGTGCGCACACACTATATCGGCATGGTCGCTCCGAATATCAACCTGGTTTCGCGCTGCAAGATGGTGCCGCTGGAGGTGGTGATGCGCCGTATCGCTACGGGCTCGTATCTCAAACGCAACCCGACTGTTGCCGAAGGCACGCATTTTGAGCCGGTGCTGGTTGAAACTTTTCTCAAGGACGATGCCCGTCACGACCCGATGGTGAACGACCAGGAGATCCAGGATCTTGGTCTCGCCAACCAGGAAGAGATCAACTACATCAAAGAGATAGGCCGCCAAGTGTTTGTTATCCTGGAAAAAGCCTGGGCTAAACAGGATGTTACCCTGGTCGATTGCAAAATCGAGTTCGGCCGCGCCGCCGACGGGCGCCTGATGGTGGCCGATGTCATCGATAACGACTCCTGGCGCATCTGGCCGGGCGGCGACAAGACGCGTATGTTGGATAAACAAATCTACCGTAATATGCCTGAGGTAACCGATGAACGGCTGCAGGCGCTGCTCCTCAAATATCAGCAGGTTGCTGAATTGACAGACCGCTTTGTAAAGGAATAACATAAGCGCGCTGACGCGAGTGCTTGAAAGGAAGGCTGTATGACAGGCCGCGTAGTGGTCATTATGGGGTCAAAAGTTGACCTGGAAATCGCGCAAAAAGTCGCCGCCCAACTCGACCAATTTGGGGTGCCGTATACTTTGCGGGTAGCTTCGGCGCACAAAAGCGTGATGCATTTGATGGGGTTATTGAGAGACCTCGCCGAAAGCTCAGAGCCGGTGGTGCTGGTGACTATTGCCGGTCGTTCCAATGCCCTGAGCGGTATGGTTGATGCCAATACATCCTTTCCGGTGATTGCTTGTCCACCGCCCAGCACGGCTTTTGGCGGCGCGGATATCTTTTCCTCGCTGCGCATGCCGAGCGGTGTGGCGCCGCTGCTTGCCGCTGAGCCGGAAAATGCCGCTATCGCCGCCGTCAAGATTCTAGCGCTGCACGATGCGGCGCTGCGTGAAAAGGTTTCGCAGTTCCAGCAATCCATGACCGATGCGCTTGTGGCTGCGGATAGGAGCCTAGGGTGAACCAAGCATCCGAGGATATGCATAACACAAGTTCCACACGGCTCGATAGGCCTGAAGAGGCCTGTGGTATCTTTGGCATCTATGACCCCGGTGCCGAAGCGGCCAGGATCACCTTTTTTGCCTTGTATGCCCTGCAGCACCGCGGTCAGGAATCCGCTGGCATCGCCGTCTCGGACGGTCGCTCGATGAATCTCTATAAAGAGATGGGGCTTGTTTCACAGGTATTCAACGAGCAGAATCTTGCCCCGCTGAAAGGCCACATTGCCATCGGGCACGTGCGTTATTCCACGGCCGATTCATCGCGCCGGGTAAGTGCGGCTCCATTTTTACTCGAATCCGCCCTCGGGCCGGTCGCTATCGCGCACAACGGCAACCTGGTCAATGCCAGCGAACTGCGCCAGGAGCTTTTTGCACGCGGGGTAGGGCTGACAACCTCGAGCGACACGGAGACGCTGCTACAGATACTGGTGGGCGCACAAGGTGATAACTGGCTGGAGCGCATCCAGCACATGATGAGCAAAGCGCTGGGGGCTTACAGCCTGACGATCCTTACCCGTGATGCGCTCTATGCAGTGCGCGACCCATGGGGCTTCCGCCCGCTGTGCCTCGGCAGGCTCAACGGCGGTTGGGTGGTGGCTTCCGAGACATGCGCCCTGCAGACCATCGGCGCAATAGAGATCGAGGAAGTGAAACCAGGCATGATTGTCATCGCCGACCGCAATGGCTTGCGCCAGGTCCAGGGTGCACCTGCAGGCAAATCCAATTTATGTATCTTTGAGTATATCTATTTTGCCCGCCCCGACAGCATCATCGACGGCCAGCTCATTCATGAGGTGCGCCAGGAGCTGGGCCGCCAGCTTGCCCGTGAACATCCTGTCGAGGCCGATATGGTGATGGGCGTGCCCGATTCCGCGACCCCTGCGGCGATTGGCTATGCCCTGGAATCCGGCATCCCCTATACAGAGGGACTGATCAAGAACCGCTACATCGGGCGCACCTTTATCCAGCCCGACGATCGCCTGCGTAAAGCGGGGGTGGCGCTCAAATTCAACCCGCTCAACCGTATCCTCAAGGATAAACGCGTGGTCGTGGTGGATGATTCGATTGTGCGCGGCAATACCAGCCGCCCGATTGTTGACTTGTTGCGTCATGCCGGCGCCCGCGAGGTGCATATGCGCATCTCCTCCTCGCCGATCAAACACCCCTGCTTTATGGGCGTCGATATGGCCACCTATGACGAACTGATCGCCCACCACCTGTCGGTGGAAGAGATTCGTCAGAAAATCGGCGCTGATTCGTTGGGCTACCTGAGCATCGAGGGGATGATTAATGCGGCCGCGCACCCTCTCGACCACTTCTGCGTAGCTTGCTTTAGTGGTGATTACCCTTTTGAACAAAAGGCCGGCGGGTTTGAAACCCAGGCGGTCTGTATGGCAGCTAGGGAGAATTGAGATGCGCGTACTCGTGGTCGGTTCGGGCGGCAGGGAACATACTTTGGCATGGGCGCTGCAGCGCTCCCCTGAGGTAGATGCCGTTTATGTGGCCCCCGGCAACGGTGGGACGCACGCTGTTGCCCAGAATGTAGCCATCCCTGCCGAGGATGTGCGTGCGCTGACAGAGTTCGCCACACACAACGCGATTGACCTGGTAGTTGTCGGCCCTGAGGCGCCCCTGGCTCTCGGCCTGGTGGATGTCCTGCAACGCGCAAAGGTGCCCGTCTTTGGCCCAACCGCTGCTGCGGCGCGCCTCGAGTCGTCCAAGGCTTTCAGCAAAGCCTTTATGGTTGAGAACAATATTCCTACTGCGGCTTATCGTAGTTTTACGGATTACCCTTCGGCCAGCGCCTATCTGGCCGGTCAGCACGCCCCCATCGTCATCAAAGCTTCGGGGTTAGCTGCCGGCAAAGGCGTTATCATTTGTCAGACGATGGCGGAGGCCGAAGCGGCTCTGCGCAGCGTGATGGTGGAGCGCGACTTCGGCGCTGCCGGCGATGAGGTAATTATCGAAGAATACCTCACCGGCCAGGAGGTCTCGGTTCTGGCCTTTTGCGACGGTAAAACTGCATCGCCAATGATTCTAGCGCAGGACCACAAGGCCGCCTACGACGGCGACAAGGGGCCGAATACCGGCGGGATGGGCTGTTACGCTCCCGCGGCCGTAATGGATACCGCCCAGCAGCAGGCTGTTCTGGAGCAGGTGTTGCAGCCTGTGCTGCGCGGGATGGCTGCTCAGGGCACCCCGTATGTGGGTATCCTGTATGCCGGGTTGATGCTGACTCCGCACGGTTTTAAGGTGCTCGAGTTCAACTGCCGTTTTGGCGATCCGGAAACGCAGGTGATTTTGCCCCTGCTCGAGACCAGCCTGGCTGAGGTGATGCTGGTTTGCCTGAATGGAACCCTGGATACCCTCACCCTGCGCTGGCGGCCTGGCGCCGCCGTGTGCGTGGTGCTGGCCGCCGGCGGCTATCCCGGCCATTACCGCAAGCACGATCTGATTAGCGGCTTGGATTTTGCGGCGGCGCAGCCCGGCGTGTTGCTCTTCCATGCCGGCACGACCCGCGAGGACGGCGCCATCTATACTGCCGGGGGGCGCGTGCTCGGCGTGACAGCCACAGCGCCGGATCTGCACACTGCCATTCACTCTGCCTATGCCGCCGCAGGTATGATTAGCTGGCCGGATATGCATTACCGCCGGGATATTGGCGCCAAGGGTTTACGCGGGGAGGCTTGATATGACGACACGCGCCGATGCTTACCGCGCTGCCGGGATTAATATCGACGCCGGCAACCAGGCAGTGCAGTTGATGACCAGCGCTGTGCGTTCTACTTACGGCCCTGAGGTGCTGATGGGGATCGGCGCTTTTGGCGGTTTATTCGATGCAGGCAAGCTCAAGGCAATGCGTGAGCCGGTGCTGGTCGCTTCGACCGATGGCGTGGGCACCAAAACAATGGTTGCTTGCGAATTATGCAGTTATAACACCATCGGAATGGATATCGTCAATCACTGCGTCAATGATATCCTGGTGCAGGGAGCCGAGCCGCTTTTTTTTATGGATTATATCGCCATGCCTGCCCTCGACCCGCAGTTGGTAGCCACAGTCGTCACCGGCGCCGCCGAAGCCTGCCGCGCTGCCGGCTGCGCCCTCCTCGGCGGCGAGACGGCCGAGATGCCGGGCGTCTATGCGCCGGGAGAACTCGACCTCGTGGGTACGATCGTGGGCTGCGTCGAACGTGATGAAATGATCGACGGCACCAAAATCACCCCAGGCGATATGCTGCTGGGGCTGTCTTCCAGCGGACCGCACACCAACGGCTTCAGCCTGATTCGGCGGATATTCCCAGCCGAGACCTTTGGCATGTACACCGAGCTGCTCGGTCTGCCGCTGGGCGAAGCGCTGGTGCAGCCGCATCGCTCCTATCTGCCCGTCGTGCGTGCCATCCGCGAAAAGGTGCATATCAAGGGGTTGGCGCATATCACCGGCGGAGGGTTCATCGACAACGTGCCGCGCATTCTGCCGGAGGGCACGGCCGCGGTCATCGACCGCCGTTCCTGGCAAGTGCCGGTCCTCTTCCAACTGATCGAACGCGAGGGGCATATCGACCATGATGAAATGTACCGCGTGTTCAACATGGGCATCGGTATGGTGGTAGTCGTAGCGCCTGAGGACGCGGATGCCGTCATCGCGGCCAGCGAAGGGGAAGCGCGGATCATCGGCCACGTGGTTGCCCAGCAGGACGGCGCACGGGTTGTGATGCAATGAACCGGCTGGCGGTACTCGCTTCCGGCAACGGCACCAACCTGCAGGCAGTGCTCGATGCCTGTGTCGACGGTCGGTTGCCTGCTGCCCAGGTAGTGGCAGTAGTCGTCAATCACCGCGACGCATACGCGCTGGAGCGCGCTCAAAGAAGTAATATTCCAACGCTTTACCACCCATTCTACCCCTATCGGCAGGATGGGCGTTCCCGTAGCCTGTATGATGCCGATTTAGCTGCTCTGCTTGAGCCCTATAAACCGGACTTGATCATACTCGCCGGCTGGATGCACATCCTGAGTATGGCTTTCCTGAAATATTATCCTGGGCGCGTATTGAACATCCATCCGGCGCTGCCCGGCACATTTCCCGGCATGCACGCCATCGAGCGCGCCTATGAGGCTTTCCAACGCGGCGAGATCGACCATACCGGCGTGATGGTGCACCTGGCGCCCGATGAAGGGGTGGATGTTGGCCCGCTAGTGCTACAACGCGAGGTGCCGATATATCCGGCCGATTCACTGGAAGACCTGGAAGCGCGTATGCACGAGACCGAGCACGAGCTCTATATAGAGGCCATTGCCAAGGTCCTAGCGCAACTCGTGCCAAATAATTAGAGGGCAGCCTTTACAAACTGCCCTCGGATATTAAGCTGCTAGAACCGTATGCGCAGGCTGCGCACCTGATAGGGCATAACGGTTAAATCGAGTGCATCCCCTTCACAGGGCAGGGCCGCCCCGTTTTCTTCCAGCAGATTGCATTCCCAGGCGGCCTTCAGCGGCCTGGCGAAGGTCAAGCGCACCTTGCCGCGCTGATTATAAGCTTCGTACAGGCGTACGATGAATCCGTCGCCGTCCTCGGCCGCTTTGATGGTATCGATGATGACGTGCTCCGCGCTGCACGCTGCCAGACTTTTGGTCGGGGGCAGGGCTGCGCCGGGCGTGCCGCACCCGGCAGGCACACCTATGGCCACCGGCGGGTTGTTCAGCAGGGCGGCTTCCTGCACGGTGCCGCAGCGCCAATCACCCTGGTGCGGCAGGAGGGCATAGGTAAAGACGTGCTTGCCCTGGTCAGCATCAGGATCGGGCGAGGTCGCCGACTTGATGAGGGTCAGGCGCAGCACGTTATCCTTGGTATCATGCCCGTATTTGCAATCGTTCAACAGGCTGACGCCGTAATCTCCCTCGGAAAGATCTGACCAACGATGGCCGCACACCTCGAAGCGGGCATAATCCCAGCTTGTGTTCCAATGCGTCGGCCGTTCGATGGCGCCGAACTGGATTTCGTAGGTTGCCTGGGTGGCGTGCACCGCCACCGGGAAGGCGGTTTTGAGCAGGATATGATGCTCGTGCCAATCGGCCTCGGTGCAGAAATCGATGCGCGCAGTGTGTTGGTAGGCATAGATGCGCTGCACGATGCGCGAACTGCGCCAGCTCCGCACCAGTTCAAGGCAGCAGCGCAACGGACCGGCCTCCACCACGCGCGCGCTCTCGAGGCTGTTAAGCTCCCACGACTTGTCCAGGTAGAAAATGTCGATATCCCAGGCATCGTTGCCCAGCGGTTTATCCTCGAAAGCCTGCAGCAGGTTGGCGCGCTGGCCTTCCGCCAACACCTCACGTCCGGCGCGCTTGTCGTAGCACGAGGTAAACATCCCATCCGCTCCCAACTGCACCTTGAGGAAAGGCGTCTCGATGCAGTCCGTGCTTGCACTCAACCCAGCAGGAGTGGGAGCTACACTGCTTGCCTGCCAACGCAGCAGCTTATAGCCGTAGGAAGGCACGCTGCTCACCAATGCCAGGTATCTGCCCTCTCCCACTTGTTGCATAGCGAGTGTCGCGCCGTTTGCAGCATCCACCAGCGCAGGCTGCTGCAGCTCCCGCGGCGCCTGCACCTCGATCAACTCGCTTATGCCCCAGCCGAGGGTGTTGAAAACCACCACGCTCTCGGCGTTAGCAGCGCCTGCCACGCGCCGGGCGATGGTCTGTGCGGCGTTTCCGCGCGCCTCTGCGCCGATCTGCGCGATTTTGGCATAATCCCGTGCGCAATCCTCGTAAACGGCATGAATCGATGAGCCGGGCAGGATATCGTGGAACTGGTTGACCAGGATGAGCTCCCAGCCCTTATGCAGCGCTTCGGCAGGATAAGCCGCCCCGAGCAGGCTCGCGGCGCTGGCCAGTGCCTCGGCCTGGTGATACAGTACCTCGCTTTTGCGGTTGGCACGCTTGTTCTGCGCCTGGCTGGTCAGGGTGCCGCGGTGATATTCCAGATACAACTCGCCGTTCCAGACGGGCACGCGCTGCCCTTGTACCTTGGCCTCCAGCTCGTGGAAAAAGCTGTTGGCGGTGCCCAGCACTACCTGTGGCGCAGCGGGGTGATTCGCCAGACGCACGCCCTGCTCAAGCATATCGCTGGTTGGACCACCGCCGCCGTCGCCGAAACCGTAACTCATCAGCACCTCGTCGGTGAACTCTTTGCCTGTATTGGCGGCCCAGGTGCCCTGCACCTCCTGAGGACGCAAATAGCCGTTATAGGTATAAAACCAGTTGTTGGAAGGCGTGGTGGCAAAATGGGTCAGCACCTGCGTGCCGTCGATTCCCTGCCAGTAAAAAGTGTCGTAGGGGAAGCGATTATACTGGCTCCAACTGATCTTGGTGGTCATAAAGTAACGCAGGCCGGCCTGCACAATAAGCTGCGGCAGCGCGCCACTGTAGCCGAAGACATCCGGCAGCCAGAGGATGTCGCCGTCCTGGCCGAACAGCTCGCGGAAAAGCCGGCGCCCATAAAGGAACTGGCGCACCAGCGATTCACCGCCGGTGACATTCGTATCCATCTCGACCCAGGTGCCGCCGTTGACTTCCCAGCGCCCTTCCCTGACGCGCCGCTGAATCTGGGTAAGCAGGTCGGGATAGTCCTGCTGGATATACTGGTAAAGCTGAGCCTGGCTTGAAATAAAATGATAGGTGGGGAAGTGTTCCATCAGCCTGAGCGCGGTGGAAAAGGTGCGCGCCGTCTTTTGGCGGGTTTGCGCTAAAGACCACAGCCAGGCCACATCAATGTGTGCATGCCCGATGGCGCGCACCTTCTCATGGTTGGGCGCCAGCTTCTCGGCAACAAGCGACTCAGCAAGGGTTCGTCTGGCCTCCCCTACGGATTCATAAAACGCGTCGCCTATCGGCTCGCGTAAATCCAGCACCTGGAATGCCTTTTCGAGCACGTTGAGCAGCCTGATACGGGTGTAATCCGCCTCGGGCAGCGTCTTGGCTACTTCAAGCGCCACCAGCGCATCGTAATAGAATCCTTTGGTCTCGGCATCTATCTGGATCAGCTCGGCCTGCCAGAAACGCTCAGCGGCATAGTTGCGTCCGCGCCAGGCTTCCAGGGCCACCTGGATAGTGCTTTGAGCACAGGTGCCCTCATCGAAGGTCAGCAATTCGTGCCAGCGGTCGATTCCCTGCCGTTCGCGGCCGTTCACATATGCCAATGCTTCTGGATATTCGCTGCGATTGAGCTCGCCCAGGCGCAAGCGCAGCGCCGTTTGACTGCCCTGCATCTCCTGCGGTACCTGAAGCGTGCAGGCGAACCAGGCCCAGGTTTGTTTATCATCCGCCCCCCACCACTGGCCGATAGTAAATGGCTGCCAGCGCGGGTCATCTGTAGCCGGAACCTGCTTGGTATACTCAACTTCGGGAATGATGCGCCAGTTCGGCATAGGAATGACGCGGCGCGGGATATAATTCCTCACTTCATTGATGCGGGCGGTTAACCTCTTGAGCACAAAACGCATAGCCTGCCTCCGAATTAATCTAGTTCCAGGTGTAGCTTTCGCGGACCATCACCGATTGTAGTGTGCGTGTACAAGTCGGGCAAAAATCCCAGGGCAGTTCGCTCTCATCCCGAGCCAGCTCGACAAGCTCATTTTCGTCGTCGGCGTGGCGCATCACACAGCGGTTACTGCAATGCAGCTCCAATCCCAGCCGGGCGACATCGTCCTTGCGCGTAAAGTCGACTGCGCCCAGGGCATGTCCCAGGCAGTGGCGCACCAAGCGCATCAGCGCCAAGTCGCGCTGCCCTTCGGGCAGCATCCTGATACGATGCACCGAAAGTATCGCGCTCATGCCCGGGAAGCTTGAGCTTAGGGTATAGTGCGCGGGCCTTAAACGTGCCAGCGGAGCCGGGAAATCAGTGAGATCCTGCTCGAGCAAGGCGATATCGTAGTGTGGCTCAGCCTTCTGCCACGGTTCCTGGCGCACCAGCTCCAAGAAGACAGGGGTAATAACTCGCTCAACCTCTTCATCGTAGCTGCGGTTGATATACCACTGGGTGCCCCAATACGGCTTATCTGGCGCAAGCGGCGGTATGACCCAGTTGCCGAAAAGGTGGATATGCAACGGGGGATCTTCAAAAGCAGCCGGATGACGCAGGTTCAACCAACGTAGAACCTGCTCAAGAGCGCTCACCGCGAGGGTATGCTCGTGTTCAGTGATGCCTTCTGCCCAGGTGACGGATATATACTTGGCCATTTCACTACCTGCGACCAGATTCTAGAGATACGCAACACCCAGACGTCGTTCATCGCCGGCCTGGGGCCTGATAATAACCTGTTGTTCACCAAATGTGTACGAGACGGCATCGGGCGTGCCGAGATACGGCCGGATGAACTCGCGCGCGGCAGCCGAGTGCATCTCCTCGGTAAAGAGATACTCGCCGGCCCCCTCGACCACCCGCCAGGACGGGCCGGAGATAGGCGTCTCGGATAGCTGCGGCAGCAGATGCGGCAACGCCAGGCAGCGTGCCCCCCGGCGCACGCACTCCCTGACCGCGGCCTGCGTATCCTGGCTGAGCGTCTCGCCGCTGCAGATCAGGAGTGGGATATCGCGAAGCAGATCGCATGATACGGTATGATCAAAGAAAACCACGCCGTTGAGCGGGCAGTAGCCGGTGTGAAAGTCGTCGCATGGGTAAACCGTGGGATCATCGGCGGCTTGGATCTCCTGCGCGACCGCGCGCCCCCGCGAGGTGAAAGGTTCATTATGCATCGTCATGCCCTCGCGCGGCACAATGCCGTGGGTCAGGATGTGGATGATATCCAGAATGGCCTCATGGCGCGCCAGCTTCTGCGGGCCGCCCGGGCCAAACAACGTCTCGCGGCTGCTCCAGTGTGTGCCCTTGCGGCTGGCCCACGTTGAATCGGGCAGGCAGATGACTGCCACTTGGGGTTTGACATCGCGGAAGGTGTAGGCTCGCGGATGCGTCGGCACATATTCGCGGCTGAACCAGCGCTGCATCTTGCCGTAGGCCGTTAGCAGGTATCCCTTTTTGCGGTAGCCCATCACCAGCGGGTTATCGCCGCCGCGGTGGAATAGCGGGTGGGCAGCCAGGTCCTGCCATTCCTCTGGCGCCGTGTGGATGGGCACAATCAGGTTATACAAACCCTCGGTATAGACGGCATCCAAACCGAGCCAATAACACAGGAGCAGCGTCGAGAGGAATTCGTCCGGGCTGTGGGCGGGCGCGCCTTCCCACTCACCGGTGAACAAGCTGCCCCAGAAGGGAACCATACCCCACAGGTCCGCCACTGCCCAGAGCTCGCGCTCGTACTGCAGCGCAGCACCCATCGCGATGGCGATTACCAGCGGATTAAAGGATTCCTTGAGCACTTTGGGGGCGGGATGCATTCCCGCCCGCGCCAGCTCGTGCATCAGCACAGGGAAAACCATCTCGGCCACACCCTCGGCGCCGTGAGCAGCGTAACCTGCAGCAATCCCCGTAACCACTTCAACCATCTTATCGTAGCACTGCAGGGGAGTGAGTCCACGGGCGTCGAAAAAATAGGGCGCACTGCCGGTGTCCACTCCGTGCAGTTGGCGGTGTTCGACCTCATCCCACACCACGCCGCGGAACAATCCGGTTGCGGCGGCCTGTTCAAGCTGTTCAACGCTGTAGGCGGCCCGCCCGGTGCCCGGCAGCCAGGGACCGTAAATATCGCCGTAGGTATTGTTAAACAAAAAAGGCATCTGCAATCTTTGGCACAGCGCGGCGATGCGCGCGCAGGCATTCGGTTTGCGCGGCGCCAGCGAATCATAGAAAAGGGTGAACTGGGCACCCACTTCCCTGAGCGCCATCGCCAGTTGCTCTTCGGTAAAATACTTGCCGAGCCAACAGCCGTAAATGGTGGCGAACCAGTCATCCTGGCCGGGAAGCACACTTTCTACACCGATGCGGAAGGGAGTCGCGGTTGTCATTTGTCAACCCTAAAAACGAGCTTGCTGTTTTATACGCGGCAGCACATAATCATACTATTCAGCTCATCTGGAGCCGTCAACCTTGTTTCGTGGAGGAGTGCTGATGCCGTCAACCCAACCTGTTCCCAACCGCGTACCATTGCAACCGCTGCCCCGGCTAACGCTTCCCCTGGGCGCTGTCGAGCCGATGGGCTGGCTGCGCAACCAATTGCGTATTCAGGCCGACGGGTTGACGGGCCATCTAGAAGATATTTGGCCATCGGTCGGCGCCAATAGCGGCTGGCTGGGCGGCGACGGCGAAAGCTGGGAACGCGGGCCTTATTATCTCGATGGTCTGGTGCCATTGGCCTATCTGCTGCAGGATGAGATACTGATTGCCCGTGCGCAGCGCTGGATCGAGTGGTCGCTGGGCAGCCAGCGCGCCGACGGCTTCTTTGGCCCGGATGCCAACCAGGATTGGTGGCCGCGCATGGTGATGTTCAAGGCGCTCACGCAGTACCAGGAAGCCACCGGCGACCCGCGCGTTATCCCTTTCATGGAGCGTTATTGCGCTTACCAGGCGGCGCATCTGCGCGAACAGCCACTGCAGAGCTGGGCTGCCGCGCGCGGAGGCGAAAACATCTATGTCATCTACTGGTTGTACCGGCGCACTGGTGACCCGGCGCTGCTCGAGCTGTCCCGCCTAATCGAGAGCCAAACTATCGACTGGACCAACCTGTTTACCAACTGGCCTTTCACACGGCCGCTACGCGAGTACCACGACGTCCTGGGCTTTATCGATGCTTTGCAGGGGCTGGAGCCCGCCCTCGTCGGGCGCGCGGTCGGCGCGTTTCAGGCGGCCGGCAATTACCACGTGCACCACGTGGTCAACCTGGCGATGGCGCTCAAGCAGCCGGCGCTGGCTTATCTGCTGAGCGGCGATGCATCGCAGCGCCAGGCTTCCCTGCTGGGCATCGAGATGCTGCTGCGTTATCATGGGCTGGCCAACCGCATGTTCAGCGGTGACGAACACCTGAGCGGGCAGCAGCCTTTCCAGGGCACCGAGCTCTGCGCTGTGGTCGAGACCCTGTTCAGCCTGCAGACGCTGCTTCAAGTCGTGCCGGATAATATCGCTCTGGCGGATTGGGCTGAGGAGCTGGCCTACAATGCCCTGCCGGCCGCCTTCAGCGCGGATATGTGGAGCCACCAGTATGACCAGCAGCCCAACCAGGTGCTGGTCAGCCGGGCGCATCGCGTCTGGTACGACAACACCGACGACTCGAACCTGTTCGGTCTCGAGCCGCATTTTGGCTGCTGCACAGCCAACTACCACCAGGGTTGGCCCAAGTTTGTCAGCAATCTATGGCTGGCGGATACCTCAGGTGGTCTGACGGCCGCCGCCTATGCCCCTTGCCGCCTGCGCCAGCAGGTGAACGGCATCCCGCTGGAAATCATAGAGGAGACCGAGTATCCCTTCCGCGAGAGCATCCGCTTCACCCTGGCTTGCCAGCAATCGGTTGACGCGAGCATCAAGCTGCGCATCCCAACCTGGTGCACCGGAGCGCGCGTGCGCATTGGCGCCGAGGAACTGCAGCCTGCTGCTGGGACCTATTGCGAGTTGCACCGCGAATGGCGTTCGGGTGATGTAGTAGAATTGAGCCTGCCGATGGCCGTGCGCGCCAACCCACGCCCACGCGGCGCTGTGGCTATTCAACGTGGACCTTTGGTATATGCCCTGGCGCCGGTAGCCGAGTGGCGCTCCCTTGGGGGAGACCAGCCCTATGCTAACCACGAGGTGCTGCCGCGCAGCCCCTGGAATTACGCCCTGGCGCTCGATCCGCTCGCGCCAACGCAAGCATTCAGTGTTGAGGAACACCAGGTTGGTTACCCGCCCTACGACTCGGCCAACCCGCCGGTGGTGCTGCATACCAGGGCGCGGCGAGTGCCGGAATGGCAAGTCGAACAGAACTCGGCTGGGCCGCTGCCAGAGAGCCCGGTTACTGGCAGCGAACCGTTGGAAGAGGTCGGACTGATCCCCTACGGCGCCGCAAAACTGCGCGTGACCGAGTTTCCCCGGACACGTTAATAGAAAAAGAGCCAGGCTGGCAGCCTGGCTCTTTTATCTTGTGTTTACAGGGCATAATGGTTCATTGGCACCGGTGCACTGCTCTCGATTGAGGCTTTGGCGGCCATAATGATGGCAACCGAATTGCGCGCCTCAAGCGGCATACAGCGTTCGGGCGCCTGTTTGGTGCGTACGCACGCACCAAAATAGGCGATTTCACTCGCGTAAGCGTCCAGCCCCGGCATTTCGGGATATTCGGGGTCGTTGCTGTCGCTGCGGTAAACGGCTAGTGTATGGCTTTGCGTTGGATCCATGCGGATAAAGGCACGTTCGAAGCGCGCTTCGTAACGGGCGATAAACGGCATGGGTAAATCCGCCCAATGGCTCGCTGCGCTAACCTGTGTGTCGTCGCCGTAATCCAGGTTAGTGAGCACGTAATCGTAACCGCGGGCAGCTCCCTTAGCGCAGCCACCCTGGGCATAAACGCGTTTGGGTAATCCCAGCAGATACTGGCAGAAGTCGATATCATGAATGTGTAGGTCGAGGATAGCGCCGCCGCTCCTGGCGGGATCCATCATCCAATGTGAGCTGTTCCAGCCCGGCGTCGAGCCACCGCGCCACATCTGCAGCGATAGTAACCTGCCTGCAGCGCCGCTTGTTTTCATATCTTTGAGGTATTGGTATTCCGGCCAAAAGCGGATGCATTGGGCGATCATCAGTGCGGCTCTGTTTTGCTGGCTTGCAGCAATCATCGCATCGCAATCCGCCAGGCTGAGAGCCATCGGTTTTTCGCACAATACCGGCACGCCGGCGTTCAGATAGGTGATAGCAGCCTCTTTGTGAACGTCGGTCGGCAGCCCTATATCCACGAAATCGACATCCTCGCGGGCAAGCAGGTCGTTACAGGTATCGTACCAGCGCACCTGTTTCCACGGCGTAACGAATAGCTCTCTGAGCGACTCGTCTTTCTTGATTTCATCGGCTCGGATATCCGCAACCGCCACAACCTGGATATCGGGAAGCTTGCGGTAGCAACTGAGATGGTAGCGGCCGATACCGCCCAATCCGATGATGGCAACATGCTGCATAAGGATGCGCCCCTTTCGCTGCAAGATATGCGCCTATCCTATGTATGCCCGCGAGCCCTGTCAATTGCGTCTGGCACCGATGAGCTTGACGCCGCGGCTGCTTCGATATAAGGTATCTTAAAGTGAGATGCGCCGCGCCTGACGGGCGAGCTGCAGATGAGGAGAACCTGTCATGAAAGTCGTTACTTTTGGTGAAATTATGATGCGCCTCTCGCCGCCGGGCTTTCAGCGCCTCAGCCAGGCGCATTCGTTCGACATCGTTTACGGTGGCGGCGAGGCCAATGTGGCCGTTTCGTTAGCCAACTACGGCGTAGCGGTTGACTATGTGACGCGCCTGCCCAAGAACGAGATTGGCGAAGCCTGCAAACGCTTCCTGCGCGAGCAGGGGGTAGGAGTGGATAAAATTGTCAGCGGCGGGGAACGCCTCGGTATCTATTTTCTCGAGATGGGGGCCTCCAGCCGCGGCAGCCTGGTGGTGTATGACCGCGCTGGTTCCTCGATCTCTACCATCGAGCCGGGCATGGTTGATTGGAAATCCGTCTTTGCCGATGCCGGTTGGTTCCACTGGACGGGCATCACTCCCGCTATCTCACGCGGCGCCGCCGAAGTTTGCCTAGAGGCCGTCAAAGCCGCCAAGGAAATGGGGCTAACCGTCTCGTGTGATCTGAACTATCGCAGCAAGCTTTGGAAGTGGGGCCGCAAGGCAGGCGAGGTGATGTCCGAGTTGGTGCCTTATTGCGATGTGGCCATCGGCAATGAGGAGGATGCCGCCCAGGTGTTCGGCATTCACGCCGCCGATACGGATGTGACCTCCGGCCAGGTGGATGCCGCCAAATACCGCGCCGTCTGCGAGCAGTTGGCGCAGCGTTTCCCCTCTCTGCAGACCATCGCTATCACCCTTCGCGGCTCGCTCTCAGCCAGCCACAACACCTGGTCGGGCATCCTCTGGCATGCCGGCAAGATCTGGGTTGCGCCGCAGTTCGATATCACCAACATCGTCGACCGCGTGGGCGCCGGCGATGCCTTCATGGGCGGGCTCATCTATGGGCTGCTCAAATACGGCGACGACAAGCAGTCGTCGCTCAACTTTGCGGTAGCAGCTTCCTGCCTCAAGCACACCATCTTTGGCGATTGCAACGCGGTGACGGTCGCCGAGGTTGAAAAGCTCATGGGCGGCGATACCTCGGGACGCGTCTCGCGCTAATATACTTAAGGAGTAACTAATATGGCTCGTTTTACCCGTCTTCAGGTTTGGAACGCGATGGAAAGCCTCGGGCTGATCCCACTCTTTTACCATGCCGATGCTGAAACGGCTAAAAAGGTGGTAGCGGCGGTTTCTGCCGGCGGGGCCAAGGTCATCGAATTCACCAATCGCGGTGACCGCGCCTTTGAGGTTTTCCGCGAGCTAATCGTCTCAGTAGAAAAGAGCGATCCTGCGGTTATCCTGGGCGTCGGCTCTGTGCTTGACCAGGCGACGGCGGCGCTCTATATCAACCTGGGCGCGAACTTTATTGTCGGTTCAGTTACCAATCCCGAGGTGGCGCGCTTGTGCAATCGCCGCAAGATACCATACATCCCCGGCTGCGGCACCTCGAGCGAGATTTCTGCCGCCGAGGAGCTGGGTGTCGAGATATGTAAAGTGTTTCCAGGAGCGCAACTCGGCGGTCCTGAATTCGTCAAGGCGGTCAAAGGCCCCTGCCCGTGGAGCAAGCTCATGCCCACCGGCGGCGTGGAAGCCAAATGGGAGAATATCAAAGCCTGGTTCGATGCCGGGGTCACTTGCATCGGCATGGGTTCGGACTTGGTGCGTAAGGAGTTTATCGCCAACGCCGATTGGGACGGCCTGACCGTCCTGACGGCCGATTGTCTGGCGATGGTGCGCAGGGCGCGCGGCAAGGCGCTCTATTCTGGCGTCGAGCATATCGGCGTATATCCGACGGTTACTGCCAACGGGGAGGAGATCGTTGCCTGGTATCGCGCCGTGTTCGGCTTTAAGGTGAAGGAAGGCACCAGTTCCTTCTTTATTTCGAGCGATAGCCCTGGCCGTATGGAAGTGATGAAAGGCGAGGTAGGGCGGCAAGCACATATCGCTATTTTGGTAACCGATTTCGAAGCAGCGATCGAGGACCTGAAGGCTAAGGGCATCGAGCTGCTCGAACCGACTATCAAACCCGGCAGCAAGGCTGTTTACCTCAAGAATCCTGACCCAGCCGGCAATACCGTGCATCTGCTCTGGGTTGGTTGATTAATACGTAGGGAGTATAGGGGGCTGAAAGCCCCCTGTTTTTATCTGGCAAGCAATCGTTCAAACGCACTGGCAGGCAGGTCAGCCAGTGAATCCACCACCAAGTCGGCCATTAGCTTATCCGCCGGATGGGTGGTGGTGACGGCGATGCAGCGCATCCCGGCCGCCCGTGCGGCCTCTATGCCCATCAGGCTGTCCTCGATAACCAGGCACTCGGAGGGACTGGCCCCGAGCGCTGCAGCGGCCTGCAGGAAAACGGCCGGGTCGGGCTTGCTGCGCGGCAGAAATGCGCCCGAGACCAGCGCATCAAAATAGTCGGCGATGTCCAGGGCGTTTACCAGCGTGACCACATTGGCCAGCGGGCCGGAGCTGGCCACTGCCTGACGGTATCCGCGCGCTCGGCCGCGCTGGAGCCAATCCAGCACGCCGGGCAGGATGTGCGTATGGGTGCGTGCCTGCTCACGGAAGAGCTGCTCTTTGCGCGCCGAAATAGCCTTGAGCTCATCGAGCGGTGTATCTGCTCCCAGCCAGGCTTTCAGAATCGGCAGGTTGGACATGCCAAAGGTTTGCGCGAACGTCTCATACGCTATCTCCTGCCCGCGTTCGCGGTAGAGGATTTGCCAGGCCAGATAATGCGCTTCCCCCGTATCGGCGATGACGCCGTCCATATCCCACAAGATTGCGATCAAAGGCAACCCCTTTCAATTTATCAAACACCCTCGCAACGTGTTACAACCACTTTGCCAGGAAGGCCATAATCGCCTGGCGGCCGTGCGCCGTCTCGTAATGCCCTGTAGTATAGCGCAAGAGCTGCCACTTTTCCGCAGCGCTCTGTTCTGTATAAACCTGCTTAAGCGCGACGTCGATTTTATCCAGCCCGGCTGGCGGGGTAAGTTGGTCCAGCGTGCCGGCCAGCGCCAGGTGGGCGCGTGGCGCGATGAGGGCGTTGATGCCGGCAGTATCAAAATGCTTGAGCAGGCCGGGCACAAAGTAATAGATGCCGTGGCCATCCAGACCGCGCGACTTGATCAATTCGTGGAAATCGGTCAGGCAGCAGATGTCGACACAAACCTTGATGCGCTCATCGAGCGCGGCCAGCCACCAGGCCATCGTGCTGCCCATCGAGATGCCGAGGGTGGCGATGCGCGAGGCGTCCACATCCGGGCGGCTGGCCAGGTAATCGAGGCTGCGCAGGCTATCGTAAACCATCATGCCCCACAGCACTTGCCCATGCCAGAGCATCTCCTTGAATAGCTCCGATTCCGTCCGGCCTCTGCGTTCGCCAAAGTTCCAGGTGTCGATACACAGCGCACAGTAGCCTGCAGCGGCAAGTGCCTGGGCATAGGGTGGGCTTTGCAGCGCCGCACGCCCTTGCGTGAGCTCGTCCTTGCCCAATATCCAGTTACCCCCGTGGGCATGGTGGTAAAGCACCGCCGGCAGCTTGCCTTCAGCACCCAACGGCTTGACGAAATACGCAGGCACCGGCTCGATGCCGTTCAGATCGAGACGTAGTGTTTCGAGCCAGTAGCCGTTGGCTTCCTCGGCCCTGATGGTTTCTATTTGGATGGGGCAATTGTGTTCCGGCAGATCACCGAGCAGTGCATAAAGCTCGGCGCGGCGTTTTGCAGCATCTGACATATCAGTTCCCTCTTGAAGATAGTGGCTCCCAGTCTAGGCGCTAAGGGGGTTCTGGTCAAGGTGCTTCCCTGTGAGGGTGTGGAAAAAGTTCTGCCCTGATACTTACTGGGAAATAGGAAGCGTCATTCCGACACAGGCCGGAATCCAGTACCTGTCCAGTCAAATGATAATTGAACCGAAAGCTAGTAATACGGCTTTAAGTTTATGTAACTTGGAATTGCTGGCCTGTCACTGCGTTCAGCAGCTACCGATGCAGCGCAAACATGCAGTCGCAGGTCGCAGCAAGCTTATCAGATATACGGTTAGCTTTGCCCAACTCTAGCGCTGCGCCGTTGCCTGTCTTGATATATAGGAATCAAGCCAGTTGGCAATCGGAGCACCGCCCTGACCCAGGATACGCTCAATAGCCCGGCTGTAGTAGCTGAAAAAGGGTATGAGCTGTCCGGCAGATGCATCATGCCCAGCGAGTAATCCCTTGAGCCAGATGATATCATTTTCCAGTAAGGAAAGATCACCCAGGTCAAGCGCCGCAATAAGCCAGTCGCCAAAATAGGCATTCGCCTCGCGGAGGTACTCGATAGAAACGCCATGCGTCTTCAGGTCTCGGGATAAAGCAAGTTCAACCAGTGGCCGTTTCTCCTTGAGCAGGCCGGCGCATTGCACGAACTCACTGCGCATGGCTGGTGCCAGCGGCGGGGGATAGGTTAAAAGGCAAGCGGCTGCCTGGGCAGCGCGTTCAAGCTTTTCGCCCAGGAAATGCGCTGGGATGCGTTCGCGCAACCGTGGGATTCGGTTAAAGACCAAACCGCCGTAAGCCAGCGGGGTATTTTGCTCACGGAGTAACAGAGCTGCCGAACGTAAAGTGGCTGCGGAAGGCAAGTGCTGCGCCATCATAATTACCAGGTCAGGTGAAATCGTTGCAGTCGTCTCCTGGAGCTGCTCCAGCGGGATATCGGCACCGAGACTGATAACCGTATAGCCGCTGCGACGAAGATACAGGCTGAGAAACAATGCTGGTAGAAAATGGTGTTCACCGGCCGGGCAGCCGATAAGTATGCTTTTCGATTGCGTCGGCGGCGGTGTTACAGTTTTCAATATCTCCAATCGGCGGATAACCAGCGAGGATGCAAAATGCTCCTGCTGCACGGTGCATTTACCCTCATACCAGCGCTGGCCCAGAATATTCAGCCCTTGCTGCAGGATAGCGCTGCAAACCGTTTCAACCGGATACAGTGCGAAAGCCAGGTTGAGGGTATCTTCAGCCTGGCGTTCGGCAAAAGCCAGGCAGGCAATAAGCCAGTTATCACGCAAGGTATGGATACTTGCTTCAGTACCCGAACTAGCGGAGGGGTCTGGCGGGGGAACGTATTCTGCCAAAGGATCACGTCCGGAGCCAAGTATTTCCTGCCACATTCCCACGGCGCTGCTGATGCTCAGCCCTTCCGATAGGCGCATCTTTAGCCACTGGATGGTTTGGAGGTCGCGCGCTGAATAGAGGCGGTGCCCGCCGGCCGTACGCCGGGGCTGCGGCAGGCCGTAGCGCCGTTCCCAGGCGCGCAGCGTATCAGCCTTGATGCCGGTCTCTTTGAGCACGGCGCTCAGATTATAAAGAGGAGAGTCGTTGGCCATGATGATGTTAACCCCAAGCTGGTCTTGTTTTAATCTAGGCCGAATATACGCAAGCGTCAAATAATTGTCAAGAATTAATTGTGCAATATATTGACATATGGTATATCCTCTGGTATCATATATACAGGAAGCCACAACCGGTTCAAGCCTAGTGTTGCAGCGGTGTCTCTATGTGAAGCTCATCCTGTGCGACTATACCTGGTGAAACAGGCAGGAATGCGCCGCCGACAAACGGATGGAAAATCGCGACGCTGTTGCGAAGAGCAGTGCCGCCGGGTGCTGATTGCCCGTATATTCCTGTTGCGAACTATCAAGGTACAAGGAGAAAGGGATGAAAGACTTACTGAGGCAGATTGCTGTCGTTCTGACAATTCTGGCGACCATCATAATCAACATCCTGGCAAATGCACTACCGCTCAACGGTTTGAACACAGGCGCAATTTCCGACCGCTTTGTGGTTTACTTTGTGCCGGCGGGTTACGTCTTTTCAATCTGGGGCTTGATATATATCGGCTTGATCGCCTTCGCCGTCTATCAGGCGCTGCCCGCGCAACGGGAGAACCCCCGCTTGCGGGCGGTTGGCTGGTGGGTGGCGTTGGGTGGATTGGCCAACAGCGCCTGGATTTTCCTGTGGCATTATGAGCAATTCCCGCTGACGCTTATTGCGATGTTCACGCTGTTGGTAACGCTGATTGTAACCTTTTTAAAGCTGGAATCTGGCAAAGCTCAGTCCCCCAAGGCCGAATTGTGGGCTGCGCGCGTGCCGTTCAGCGTTTACCTGGGATGGATCTCGGTGGCCACCGTTGCCAATGTCACTGCAGTGCTGGATTATTTAAAGTGGGATGGTTTCGGCATCGCCCCAGAGGTCTGGATGGGCGTTATGTTGGTAGTAGTGTTGGCCCTTACCGTGCTGATGCTGTTCAGACACCGAACGGTACCCTTCGCGCTGGTCATCCTGTGGGCGCTGGCAGGAATCGGGATCAAGCACGCAGCGGTTACGGCGGTGGCCGTCCCTACCTGGATTACCTTCGGGCTGGTGGCAATCGCTACAGCGGCCGCACTGCTCGCACAGCGGCCAGGACAGCACAGCGTCACTGCCGGGTAAGCACCTATTGAGAGCCAGCGATATACCGCAGAGGTATTTCTGGTGAAACTAGCCAAGACAGTCTCTTTAACCGGGCTATCAGCAATGACCTGTGTCCTCGTATACGGCTTCGCTTTCGGGAGCTTTAACGGGGAAGGAACCAGGCTCCTGACGATGCCCTGGAGATTGTGTCACTGGTGGATTTGTACGTAGGGTTTATCTTGTTTGCAGGTTGGATTATCTACCGAGAGAAAGCAGGGCTGCCTTCGGTTATTTGGGGGGTGTTAGTAATGATGTTGGCCTTTGGACCGGAGCGCTCTATACCTTTGTTGCGCTGAAAACCAGCCAAGGGGAGTGGAAGCGTTTCTGGATGGGGAAAAGATGCTAGATGCGCGCCGGAAAGTGGGCACTGGTGTTGATAAATGTACTAGGCGGCGCGGCAGTCCTCGGAAGCTATGCCTGGGGTTTGAGCTACCGCCCCAGGGCAGCAGCTATCTTGTGGGGTGATGCGCCACAAAACATCAGGCAGATTTCCACAGCTAGTATGGTCCTTGCAGCACTTGGTTACCTGACATTTACCCTATACTTCCTGCTACTGCCGGCTGACGAGCTCAGAATAACCGACCGCAAAAGCCTGCGGCTGATAAATGGGCTGTACGGAGCCATTCTCCTCGCTTCGGCGCTGTGGATGCCATTGACATGGCTAGCTATAGAAGGAGCGAGCGCTGGCTTACTATGGGTTGTGCGCATCGACCTGATGGTGGTTGCAGCAGCATCCCTGGCAATGCTGGGCGTACTCGTCCGGGTTCGACCTCGCCGAAACGCTTGGCCTCGCTGGAGTGCAGTAGCAGGCTGTATATTCTTTTGTATGCAGACAGTGGTTCTGGATGCCATTATCTGGGCGTCATATTTTCATGGCTAGCTGCAGTGAGTTACAAGTGTCATAGAGCGCACAAAATGGGCTGATAGCAAATTAGCTTCGTATTGATTGAACGGAGGTAGAGGATGAGTTTCCTAGCCATACTCAAGCTTATCGTTGCGTTGCTTACCATCGCCACTGGTGTGTTGTCGCTGGTGAAACCCAAGGCAATCTATGGATTTACAGGGCTGAAGGCTGAGGGAGCGCGAGGACTCTCTGAGATAAGAGCGATTTTTGGAGGCCTTTTTATAGCGCTGGGAGCTGCACCGTTAATATTGGGGGGGACAGCTTACCAGGTACTAGGTATAGGTTACTTGGCAATTGCGTTGACTCGCTCGGTTTCCATTCTCATTGACCATTCGCGAGCATCCTCTAACCTAATCAGTCTTGCCACCGAGATCGTCTGCGGCGTCATCCTTATCCTGGGGTATTGATATGACGACCAGGATTGTAACCGATAGCACCTGCGATCTGCCTTCTGAGCTAATTATACGCCTGGGAATACGCGTCCTCCCGCTGTATATCCATGTCAACAACCACGATTATCTGGATGGCATTGATATGACGCGCGAGGAGTTTTATATGCGTTTGCCTTCTTTCGTTGATTTCCCGAGGACAGCGGTGCCTTCACCTATGAAGCTCCATGCTATGTACGATGAGCTGGCAAACGAGGGAGCTAGTGCAATACTGTCGATCCATATCTCGGAAACGTTGAGTGCGGCAGTTCAGGTGGCCCGCGCTGCTGCAGCAGAAACTACCTCCGTGCCGGTGACCGTGCTTGACTCCCGCCAGCTCAGCCTGGGTACCGGCTTTCTAGTGCATAAGGCCGCTGAAATGGCTGCGGCAGGAAGCTCTGTCAGGGATATCCTTGAGGTCTTGCAGGACCAGATAAAAAGGACCCAGGTATGGGCAGCATTGGATACCCTTACCTACCTGCGTCGCAGCGGCCGGATGAACAGCGTCGTATCGACCTTGGGCGAACTGTTACAGATAAGACCGATCCTGAAGATGATAAATGGCGTCTCTGTTGCTGAAAAGACCCGCACACATGAACACGCTGTTGCCAGACTGGTTGGCGCGCTGCGGGCTTGCGCTCCACTAGAGAGGCTCGCATTCCTGCATTCGGATGCGCTGGCCCAGGCGCAGGCTTTTCAGAGTCTTGTCCGCGATCTTTTACCAAGTAAGGAGACCTGGTTCGAGGAGATTAATCCTGTCCTGGGAGCACATATTGGGCCGGGCGCGGTCGGCTTTGCCTGTATTTCTAAAGCACAGTAAGGGAGGAGGCGATGAGCTGGATAGCGATATACGGTATTGGCCTGCTGACTATCTTTAGTTTGATGGTATTGCTTTGGCTCATCAGCCTACGGCTTAGGAACGCAAGCATCGTCGACGTCTTCTGGGGGGCAGGATTCGTGGTTGCAGCCTGGCTTTATTTTGCGCTATCTCCAGAAGGCTACATAGTGCGGAAATTGCTAGCTGCTGGCCTGGTGACCATCTGGGGTATGCGTCTGACATTGCACATTCTGCGGCGCAACTGGGGCAAGCCGGAGGACTTTCGCTACCAAAAGTGGCGCCGCGAGGCGGGTGATACATGGTGGTGGCGGAGCTTGTTCAAGGTATTCTTGCTGCAAGGCTTGCTGATGGGTATTATCTCGGCGCCGCTCTTGGCGGTACAGGTTTTTAGTGCCCCCGATTACTTGACCATTTTCGATTACCTGGGACTGGCGCTATGGGCGTTAGGCTTCTTCTTTGAGGCTGTCGGCGATTGTCAGTTATCGCGCTTCAAAGCGCTGCCCGAAAACAAAGGAAAAACTATGGATCGGGGATTGTGGCGCTATACACGCCATCCGAACTATTTCGGGGACGCTACGCAGTGGTGGGGGTACTATATGCTCTCGTTGGCAGCCGGCGGCTGGTGGAGCATATTCAGCCCGCTGCTCATGACTTTTATGCTCCGCAGGGTCTCAGGCGTCGCGCTGCTGGAAAAAACGATGGTAACGCGGCCCGGCTATATCGAGTATGTTGCCAGGACAAATGCATTTATACCATGGTTCCCGCGCAGAGGCAAGGACGAATAATGCTGATGAATTGCCAAGTCTCTTAGGCGGGATTCGCGCTACACTGCACTTCCTAGCTACTTTTTTGCCTAAATATGGGCTTTAGCCTATACTACCTACTAGATAGCGGATTCAAGTTTTAAATAAATGCAACAGGAGGCTATTGATATGTCCGAAGAAACCAACAAGCAACCGGATGTATGTGGGCAGCCGTGCGAGGTGTATTCCCGCGTAGTTGGTTATCTGCGCCCGGTGCAGCAGTGGAACAAAGGGAAAAAAGCGGAATATGCGCAGCGACGCGTATTTACAACGCCAACCCAGGAGGACCCGCAGGAAACCGAGAAGATAAACGCGCAGATCCAGCGTCGTTTTGGTGCTTTTTAGCTAATCGACCCTATACATAGGACGCTGACTCAGTGTTGGGCCGGCGTCCTATGTTTATCTGCATATAATGAGCAGAATGTTATACAACTCAACTGCCGGTTATCTGCAATCGGCGGCTCGCTCGCTTATCTTGCTGTATCGCGGCCGTATATCCACCAATAAACCGTGCCGACCAGGCCGGCCCCGCCGATGATGTTGCCGATAGTAACGGGCACCAGGTTATTCCATAGAAACTGGCCGATCGTCACATTGGCACCGTTCAGCATCCCCAGCGGAATGAAAAACATGTTGGCCACAGAGTGCTCCGACCCAAGGGCCACAAAAGCCATAATCGGGAACCAGATTGCCAGGATTTTACCAGCGATATCATCAGCCGCCGTCGCCATCCACACAGCCAAACACACCAGCCAGTTGCACAGGATACCGCGCAGGAGCGCCTGTCCCCAGGGAATTTTGATCTTGGCTTCGGCGATGCTTTTGGCAGCCAGTCCGAGCTTGTACGGCAACGAGGCTGTGGCTAAGTCTGCCGGCGCCGGGCCGCTGGCATTAATCAAACCAGAAAGGTAAGCCATAAAAAACGCGACAAACAGGGCGCCGATAAAGTTGCCGATATACACGACGCCCCAATTGCGGAATAGGTTCTTCCATTTGGCGGCACCCGAAAGGCAAGCCGGCATCAGTACGCCCGTATTGCCGGTGAAAAGTTCAGCGCCTGCGATGACTACGAGCATAAGTCCTACAGGGAAGACGGCAGCGAATAACAGCTTGCCCAATCCTGGATTAGCCGTGCTGACGGCGGGGCTGCCGCTGCCCACAGTAATGGCCAGCATTCCGCCAATGGCGATGAATGCTCCGGCCAGAAAGCCTAATATCAACTGTTTGGGAACGGATAAACTGGCCTTGGTGCAGCCTGCTGCGCTGGCGGCTTCCACGATCGCCTTGGGTGATTTGAACGGCATTTGCTGTTCCTCTCTGATATATAGTTTGGCGCTATTATACTGCCAATCGTGAATTTTGATGAAGCGGCAGCGCCGCATAGGCAGGCCAGTTTGCGGGGTTTCTCCGCTGTGGAAAACCGTTGGCTCGATTTCTATATGGCCAGGCTCAATCTGGCTACTCGCTTCGCGGCAGTTCAAAGTTGAACGTACTGCCCTTCCCTTTGACCGATTCGACCCAGATGCGCCCGCTATACCGCGTGATAATCTCTTTAACGATCGACAATCCCAGGCCGGTGCCTTGTGCAGAGGTTTGTTTGGCGGTCTCGGTTCGGTAAAATGGCTCAAATATCATCGCTTGTTCTTCGGGCGTCATCCCGATGCCGGTATCGCGCACACTGCCGCGCACCTGGCCGTCGTCGGCTGCCACGGTGATATCGATTTTACCCCCAGCCGGCGTGTATTTGATGGCGTTGGATACCAGGTTCATCCAGACCTGCTTGATATGCTCGCTTTCCGCGCGCACTAGCAGCCCTTTGGGTGCCTGAATAGTTATCCCGAGCTGTTTGGCTTGAGCGCGCACTTGCATCAGGTCCAGCACATCCATCAGGACGCTGGAAGCGTCCACCGTGGTGACAGTGGCAGGCGCCTTGGGTTCCTGGGCATGCACTAAATCAAGGAGGTCGGCGATAAGGTCCAACTGGTCGCGTGCGCGTAGTTCTGCCCGCGTAATGATTTCGTTGAACCGTTCGGCAGGCACATAGCCATCCAAAATCAGGCGCAAATAGCTCTGGATTGCGGCAACCGGCGCACGCAGCTCGTGAGTGACCAGGCGGATGAACATAGCCCGTGAATGGTCCAGTTCCTTCAGACGCTCGTTTAGCTTTGCCAACTCGCCGGCGCGCAACTCACAGGCGAGGTCGGCATCATAGAGCTGGCGTTCGCCTTCGCGCAGGCGCGAGATAATGCCGGAAATAAAGAACGCCACAATGAGGTTCAGGCTAATCAATACCAAAGAGATTGATACGACGTGCATCGGTTCAGTGTAGCGGCCCGGCAGGCGATATCCGGCCAAGTTGTAGTGGGGAATCACCCCGCCGGCTTCGCATAGGAGCAAAGCCACCCACACTATGCTGGCTGCCGTCGCATAGATAAGGCTGGCGCGCTGCGTTGTCAGCATACTGGCGGTTAATACCAGCAACACATAATAGGCAGCAAAAGGATTCTCCAACCCGCCGGTAAAGTGCATTATCATGGTAAAGGCGACGAGATCGGCAGCCAACTGCATATAAATGATCAAAGCATGGGTCTCGCGCGGCGCGTTGCGGCTGGTTAAGCGGCGGGTAAGAATCCAAAAGAGACCATTATAGCAAAAGATGACGGCCAAAGTAGCCCATAGTGCGTTCAAAGGCAGGCTGACGTGCAGCACATAGTGCACGATGAGCACCAATCCCAAGGCAAAGCCAGTAGCCGGCCAGCGAACCGTTACCAGCCAGCGGCTGCGCTCCCCCAATTCACGATCGAGCGGGATGCGTAATATCTCTGTCACCGCTCCTCCTTATTTAGGGCAGACCAAAGACATCCCGCCAGGCAGCGATCGCTGCCGGGGCTTCCTGGCCGCCGATAACGCAGGTGATAGTGGAGATGGAGGTGCTGACTGCCAGGATGTTGATACCGGCGTTCGCCAGGGCGCCGAACGCGTTGCCGGCGATGCCAGGGCGTTCGCGAAAGTCAGGCCCGTATATCGAAATTAGCGCAACCTCGTTGTTAACAGTTACCTTACGCGCATTAAGCCCCTGAGCCACACGCTGCATCGCTACCAGGACGCGAGCACAGTCGCTTTCATCCACGCAGAACTGCACATGGGACTCGTTATTCAAGTCGATGCTCTGCACAATGAACTGGGCGTTCAGGTGTTCGCGCCCCAACGCGTTGAATATAGCGCTCACGAGCCCGGGCCGGTCGGGGGTCGACATGACCCCGACAAGGCACAAATGAGGTATATGGATTATGCCGCCCGCTGTGGCTCGTTTTTCTCCTGCCATAGCAACCTCCGCAAACAGCCAGGGTTCAGGCTGAAGCCTTTATCCTTTGGCCAACAACCGCGATACACGTTTAAGCAGATCGTCCGGGGCGATTGGCTTGGAGACGAACTCATCAATATGGATATACTCATCGGTCGGGAACAGCGCGGCGTAATCGCTGTTGGCTATCGATGTGACCATCAGGATGGGAATCCTGGCCTGCTCGGGAACGCTTGCCATCTGCTGGCTAACATACAGCCCGTCCAGTACTGTTTTCATGATTACGTCAAGTATCACCAGATCGGGTCGGCCATCATGCACTTTACGCAAGCCCACGTCGCCGTCGGCCGCGCTTTCCACCCGGTGCCCCGCTCTTTCCAGGACCATGCGCGTCGCCTCAACAAAATCGGGGTCGTCATCAACCACTAGAATTGTAGCCATGATGTCCTCCTCGCTTACGCAATTAGAACCGAGTGCTGCGGGTTCTCTTTCACCGCGCAGTAACCATCCCTGATATGCTGCTCGAACTCGTCATTGAACAACCTTAATCCACTGCGTATTGGCGCGACCAGGGCTTCGCCAAAGGGGCACAAGGTGCGCCCTGCGATTCCGTCACATAACGACTGCAGATTGTCCAAGTCGCCCGGCTTGCCATGGCCGGCCTCGACGTGTTCGAGAATGTCCAGCGCGCGCTGCGAACCGACACGGCAGGGAGTGCACTTGCCGCATGACTCGTGGCCGAAGAAGCGCGTGGCACGCCTGACAACGTCCACCATGCAGGTGCGTTCGTTCATCACGATGACTGCGCCGGTGCCCAGCGCGGAACCCGCGGCCGGCAGCGATTCAAAATCCATGCGCACATCGAGCTGTTCGCCGGTCAGAAAGGGGGTCGAGGCGCCGCCGGGGATGACGGCTTTGATGCGGTGGCTGCCCGGCACGCCGCCGGCATAATCCTCGATAAGCTCCCGCAAGGTAATGCCGAGGGGCGCTTCATACACGCCGCGCTGGTACACGTGCCCGCTGACACAGAATATCTTGGGACCGGTGCTCTTCTCTGTGCCGATGGTGCTGTACCATTCCGCGCCATGGTTGACAATGTGAGGGATATTCGCGAGCGTTTCCACATTGTGCACCAGAGTTGGCTGCTGCCAGAAACCGCGCTCCGTCGGGAAAGGCGGCTTGATGCGCGGCTCGCCGCGGAACCCGCTGAGCGATTCGATCATCGCCGTTTCCTCACCGCAAATATAGGCGCCGGCGCCACGGTGCACCGTCATGTCAACGCTAAAGCTACTGCCGAGGATGTTGCGTCCGAGATAATGGTGCTCGTAAGCATCGCTTATCGCTTTGTTCCAGCGTTTGAATCCCAGAAAGAACTCGCCTCGGATATACACATAGATGCGCGATGCGCCGACCGCGTAAGCAGTGATAATTGCACCCTCGATGATCTGGTGGGGGTCGCATTCCACCAGCACGCGGTCTTTGAAGGTGCCCGGCTCACCCTCGTCGGTGTTGACGCATAATACCTTGGGCATCTCTTCCTTGGGCATAAAGCTCCACTTGAGCCCGGTCGGGAACCCCGCGCCGCCTCGGCCGCGCAGCTTGGAACGTTTGACCAGGTCGATCAATTCCTCGGGCTTATAGTCCCTGAGCGCCTTTTCGAGCGCCTGATAACCGCCGTTAGCTTGATATACACCGAGCGTCTCGCTGCGGGGCAACTTGACGCGCTTTAGTAGAATCGGGTCAAACATATTTAACCTCCCCGCAATTCATCCAGCAACATATCGACGCGATCGGCCGTCAGGTTTTCGTAGAGCGTATCGTTGACGCGCATGGCCGGCGAAGAGCTGCACGAGGCCAGGCACTGCACCATCTGCAAAGTAAAGAGACCGTCGGTTGTTGTCTCGCCCGGGCATATGTGTAACTTATTTTGAATATAAGCTGCCAGGTTCTCGGCGCCATCGGCCAGGTAACACGACAACCCCTCACAAACCTGCAGCACATAGCGGCCGGCCGGCTGTGTACGGAACATTGAGTAAAATGTGGCGGTCTCGTACACCTGAGCCGGGCTGATGCCCAACCGCGCACTCACCCGCTCCAGGGCATCGGGGGTGAGCGAGCCATACTGCTCCTGGGCGATATACAAGGCCGTCAGCAGCATCGCGCGTTTCGCAGGATCGGGCAGTACCTTGGTCATACCATATACCTCCTTTAGTCAAACCGCTTGACCATCTCGCTGACGCGCTTGAGCAATTCCGACGGCGCAATCGGCTTACTCATAAAAGCTACTGAACCGCCGTCCTCAGACCTGCCCAGCAGGTCGTCGTCCTCTGTGGATACGATCGCCGAAACCATCAGAATCGGGATATGCGTCAGGCGTTCATCGGTCTTGATCTCCAGGTCGATAGAAAGGCCGTTCATGGAGCGGGCCAGCATCACATCGGCAATGACGAGGTCGGGCGGCGTGCGGTGCAGCGCTCGCAGCCCCTCTACCACGGTCTGCGCTGTCTCGACACGGTATCCACCAGCCTCGAGCACGATGCGCACATAACTGTTAAAATCCTGATCATCATCGATCACTAGAATGCGTTTCGGGTACATCATCGTCCCTGGCCTTTACCGGCGCCTGAGCAGCCGCTTGACCTCGGAGGTAAGCTGCACGGGCGAAACCGGCTTGGAAAGAAAACTATCGACCCTGATGTCCTCATCAGTAGGCAGCATGCCGGCATACTCGGTCGAGGTAATCGAACTGACTACCAAAACCGGCAGGTTGCGCAGCGTTGGCTCATCCCTCACGCGCCGCAGTGCATCCCAGCCGTCCAGAACGCCTTCCATGATGATATCCAGTATCACGAGGTCAGGCGGCTCGGTCAGCATCATCTGAAAGGCAACCTGACCGGTAGCAGCGCTTTGAGTAGTGAATCCCTCGGCCTCCAATACCATACGGCATATTTCGACAAAGTCGGGGTCATCATCGACGATAAGAATCATAGGCGCCTGGGGTTTAGGTAATGCCCAGGTAGAGCGCTCTTTGACGATTTGCGGCACGTGGCAGGTTTTGCTGGCGATAACCCCGGGCAGCAGCGTTAATTTTTCATTGATGAACTGAAGCAGATGCTGGTTGGAGGAAAAGGCCGCCTCAACCATGATGTCATAACCGCCGGTCAATAGGTAAACACTCAGCACTTCGGGCATGTCGCGGAGCTGGCGTACCGCCTCCTGAACGCTGGCGAGGGTCATCGTCAACAGAATGATGACCCGGTCGTTATATCCAGCGAGGCTCGGTTCGGCCTGGCCGATGACCTTGAAGCCGCCTTCCGCCAATAGATGCTCGATGTGCTTGCGGATTGTGCCTTCTGAGACGCCCAGCACTTTGCCAATCTCGACGTTGCTGCGTCGGCCGTCCTGTTGTAATAACTCGATGATGCGATAATCAATTTGGTCCATTTCCCCGCATTCCTCGTGTACGTGGTTGTCTGTAACATATATAGCACATAATACGAAATTCGTCAATAAATATTTAATATATAACGTTATTCGTATATTATATATAGATATAAGACGAATATCGTATAATCTTTTGTGAGTGATGTGAGAAAGCAAGGAGGCCTAAAATCTAGATAATCCTAGTTTGAGATTTGCTGCCGTTGGGCTATGGCAATCGGGTATGAAAACAATTAGGAGCAAAGAGTATATTCTTTGCTCCTAAAACAACGTAACGCAAACGGCACGATGGCGGTTCAGGCATCACCAAGGGCTTCTAGGATGACCCCCGTGGCAGGAGAGCTGCTACAAAGGGCGGTGCGCGTTTTCGCTTAGCTAAAACGCGCCAGATGGGCGTTCCAGCCTTGGGTGACCCGCGGCTCTACCGCACCGCCCATGGTAAAGCCGAGAATGCCGGCCAATTGGCGCAGCACAGCCTGGGCTTGAGTGAGCGACGCTTTGCGCTTCGCGCCGCGCTCGATCTCTAGTGCCAGCGCATTCAGCACGCCCAGCGCCGCGCGGGTGTTGAGGTTGTCGTCCATTGCCGCCTCAAACTGGCCGATATACTGCTGGCAATCGACGGGGGCGTTGCCCCCACCGTTCAGCGCGGTTGCATCCGCCAGGCGTTTAGTCAGGATGACGGCAACCTGCATCTCGCCGACGTCATAATTCCAGGTCTCGTAATAAGGGTGGTTGTGCACCAGCGCCCGCACCGCATCGGCGCTATAAGCCCGCATCAAGTCGCGCGCCCAGACCAGATTGCCCAGCGATTTGCTCATTTTTTCGCCCTGGTAACGCACCATCGCGGTATGCAGCCAATAGCGGGCAAAAAGCGGCTTGCCGCTGACGGTGCGCGCCTGTGCGGACTCGCACTCGTGGTGCGGGAACAGCAGATCCGCGCCGCCGCCGTGGATATCGATCTCCTCGCCGAGGTATCTGCTCGCCATCGTCGAACACTCGATATGCCAGCCAGGGCGGCCGGCTCCCCACGGGCTGGGCCAGGCCGGTTCGCCCGGCGCCTGCGCCTGCCACAACACAAAATCGAGCGGATCGCGTTTGTTGGGGTCGTCGGGGTGATTGCCGCGTTCATTAGCTGTCGGCAACCACTGCGTCTGAGGTAACCCGCTTATTTCGCCAAAAGCGGCATAAGCTGCTACATGGTAATATACGCTGCCGTTAGCTGAATACGCTGCGCCGC
>JAJFUJ010000049.1 GCA_021372475.1 Chloroflexota bacterium
GCGGCGCACCCGATGCTCGTATCGTAGCCGTCGAGGGCGCCCTGTCAAACCACTGGCGAAGGCAACAAAAAGGCGGGGCGCCACGATGCGCTCCGCCTGACCAAACGCGGTTGTGCTACTGGATATGGATTACCCCGTCCAGCTCGGCGTACTCGACCCCGGGCAGGCTGCGCAGATATGCCAGCCACGTCGTTTCCGCGCCCGTGGGCACGTGCAGCTCCTGCACGCCCAGTTCGGCGATGGCCGTTGTCACCTGCAGGCCAGCCGCCTGAATGCCGGCGTCGCCGGTGATAGTTGTGATATCCGCATCCTCGCGCAGCTTGAAGAGCACCGCGCCAGGCCGGAACTCGGTGGGGTCCTGCTGGATAACGGCGTTCTCGGCCTCCAGCGCAGCCGGTACAGCGAGCGACTCGACCGAGGCCGCATCGATGCCGCTGATGGCGTCAGCCGCGTTGATACGCCCATAGCCTGTCTGCGGATCCCAACCGACGCCGTAGGCGGTAATATCATCGGCGGTGCTTGCGATGTAGTTATAGACCTGCTGCGTTGTCCACCCTGGTTGCAGGGCGCGGATGAGCGCGGCCAGGCCAGCCACATGCGGCGCCGCCTGTGAGGTGCCGCTGTAATATAAATAGTCTGCATAATAAGGATATACCCTTGGAGTTGAGCTGTAGATACTCACCCCGGGCGCGGCCACATCCACATAACTGGCGACAGTAGAGAAATATGCCCGATAATCGTCAGAGTCAGTAGCCGCTACTGCCAGCGTCTGGGTGTAGGCTGCGGGATAACTTATAGCGTTTTGACTAGGGCATTTATCATTAGCCACACCGCAATTACCGGCCGAAACGATCACCGGCACATTGTTATTATATGCATACTGCTGAATAGCAGTATGGAGGGGTTCGTAATCACCAAAACCGCCCAAGCTCATATTGATGACATCAGCGCCATGCTGGATAGCCCAGATAACCCCACGTCCGGCATCCGACATATAACCGCTGCCGTTATTATCCAGCACCTTGACGGGCATGATGCTGGCGCGCGGGGCCACCCCGACGATTCCGCCGTTGTTGGCTATCCCCGCGGCGATGCCCGCCACATGCGAGCCATGGCCGTTATCGTCCTCCCAGTTGGCATCCTCATAATAGGCATCAAAATAATGAATGCCGCTCACTAGATTGCCAGCCAGCTCGGGGTGGCTGCTATCCACGCCAGTATCGAGGATAGCGATGACGACTCCCGCGCCGCCCTGCGGGCAGGCCCAGGCATCCGCAGCGTGGATTTTAGTTATGTTCCACAGCAGCGACTCGTTGTAAGAAAAGCTCCGGCACGATCTAAGCACCAGCGGCAGCGCCACCGCCCAGGGGGCGTCAATCCCCGCCGCAGAGCGAGCGGGAGCGGCATCCGGTATTGAACGAGGACCGGCCGTCACCGCCTCCGGCAGCAGCAGCACGCAGACGAGGACCAAAATCAGAGCGCGCATAAGGTCTTTTCGGTGGTGCATAATCAAACTCCCCCTTGAATATACAGGCTCCAGTTGCAGCGCACGACAGCATACTACAAGGCGTGCCAAGGCATGTCAAGCACTACGGGCGCTTATAGCGTCGGAGGCAGCCGGCGTGCTGAGCATTGCTCTATAGAGAACCAGCCGCCCAACGGTTTATCTGCCTTTGTTGTGGGCGTCCGCGGCAACCATGCCCCAGATGACGCAGACAATCTGGGTAAAGATGAGCCCGACGCCGGAGCTTGCTACGCCAACGATGAGGGAGGCGATGAGCATGATGATGGCTCCCTTGACGGTGGCATAGAACATGCCAAGGGGGCCGAACAACAGGGTGAGGACAAGCGCCAGGAAAACGCTCTTGTGGCTTCGCGCAGCGGGCGCGGCGTTAAAACTCGGCGAGGCAGTCTGGGTGATAACCACCTGGATGGGCGGCTGCTGATAACCTGGTTGGCTTTGCACAGGCGGAGGGGCGAAGGCAGGCATCCCTGCGGGGCTGCTCGCCTGGACCTCATGCGCCGGCGCAACCCAGGGCTGCGCTGGTTGCGGCGCCTGCTGAGGCCAGGATTGGTCAGCCGAGGATAGCGGCCGCGTGGCAACGCCAGCCGGCTGGCCGGTCAGCCTGGCGCCGCAGTTCGAGCAGAAATTAACCCCCTCGGGGTTGTTCGTATCGCAATAGTGGCAAACAGGCATGATACCTCCCTTGATAAGCGGGGAAATAAGCTGCATCAATATAAACAATATTATGTCGACAATCAGATGGAGTCAATCCAGCTTAATTGAAACAAAAAGGGGGGGCTTTTGTTTGCGTCTAAACGGAGTGAATGATGCATCCACATAATCCGCCTAGTCAAGGGTATATGCGTTATTTTGATTACGTTGTAGTTACAGTGCGGGCGGCAGCATGCTCCAGCGGATGCGGGAGAGGTCCTCGTCCGCTTTGGGCTTGCGGAAAACAAAAAGATGCTCGTGCATGATGAGATAAAAACGAAGTGACTATAGATGCTTGCTCATATCTGCACAATGACCTTTGACTTGGCCCCCTCTAACCGTTAGAATAGGCTAAACTATCGAAAGTGAAGGCAAAATGGCAAACCAAAGCCGTAACAAGAAACAACAGGTGCTTGATGAGCTATTTTCACTCGCCCTTAGCACTGGCTCATTCACTTTTGATAATGAGCTGGTCAAGGAAGTATCAAGAAAACTGAATTTCGGAAATCCTTTCGATGTTACCAAGCTAGACAATAGTGAAGACCTATCCCCTTCGATGATAGCGCAAGATTATTGTATCATTCACTTAGGTCAAGGGAAGCACCGATTTATTAAAGGCATATCAACTTGCTATCATGTATTTGAAAAAATTGGCTATGAATACGCTTGGAACTATAGACAGAGTATCTTGAATGAACTTGACACATCCGAGTCAAATATACTCTCTGTCGCCAGTAATCAACGTGTCTTGCATGACTTTTTGTACGAGGATATAGTCGCCAGTCCTAAGGTTTATAATGCCCGCAGAACAAAGCTAAGCTTTAGCTACTTTTTCGATAACGCCCTGATTGAACTCAAGCACCAACAAATGGAAATTGACCTCACCATGGAGTACAATGGTACTGTAACGGTTGTTGAGGGTAAAAATGGGTTTCCGAAAGATTTTAATGTGTATCAGCTCTATTATCCATATCGATATTATTCTGAGCTGAAGATGAACCATGATCTGGCAATCGATAACATCACATGCTGCTATATCTTGCGCGTAAAGAACAATTCAAGCTCGATACTTCGCTTATATAACTATACTTTTACAGATATCAATAGAATAAACTCGATTGTATTAAAAAAAGCAGCCCAATACACCTTGGTACGGAGATAACAAGTGTCCTTACTCCCATCTGCTTTCATCGATAATGTATTCAATCAGGATGTCATGGATCTCCTTCATCAACTACCGGATGAAAGTGTTGATATGGTGTATGGGGATCCAGATTATAATGTCGGTATAAAGTACAATGACCGGTCTTATACAAGAAACTTTGATGAATATATCGATTGGTATGTTGACCTAACCCGTGAATCTCTCCGCGTACTCAAGCCAGATGGCAACCTTTTCATGATCAATTACCCCAAGCAAAATGCTTATCTCAGAGTCAAGTATCTGGACAAAGCATGCCACGAGGTGATCGATTATGTGTGGGTATACAACACTAATGTCGGTCACACACCAAAAAGATTAACTACTGCCCATCGAAGCATATTACACTGCAGAAAAAGCAATAATAGCAGATTCTATAAAGACCATATCGCTGTCCCTTATGAAAATCCCACCGATAAGCGAATAAAGCATAATATTGCTATGGGTTCCAAGGGCAGAATGCCATACAGTTGGATGTATTTCGACCTGGTAAAGAATGTAAGCAAAGAAAAAACGATGCATGCTTGCCAGATTCCCCAGGCGCTGTCGGAACTACTCATTGCAGGCTGCACAATGCCAGGCGATATCGTCTTTGTCCTTTTTGGCGGGAGTGGCTCTGAGCTAGAGGTATGCAAGAATCTTAATAGAAGATATATTTCCGCTGAAATAGACGAGAAATATCATTCATTAATAATGGACCGATTAAAAACTGGGAAGATTGATCCAAAATATAAAATTACCTATAATGAGCAACCTGCACCTGTTCCCTCGATGGGGATGCTACTTGAAAGAGAGGATTAGCTCTCCTTCTTCCCCCTTGCATCCCTGCTCCCGCGCTGTTATACTACCCCCGATATCCTAAACTCACAGCGAGGTGCACCTATGGCTAAAATCCGCGTTACCGTTTGGAACGAGTTCCGCCACGAAAAGTCCCACAAGGCCGTCAGCGACGTTTACCCGCAGGGCATCCACGGCCAGATCGCCGCCTTCCTGGGCGCCAACGCCGACATCACCTGCCGCACCGCCTGGCTCGACCAGCCCGAGCACGGCCTCACCGCCGAGGTGCTGGCCGATACCGACGTGCTCATCTGGTGGGGGCATATGGCCCATGACGAGGTCAAGGATGAGATCGTCGACCGCGTTCAGCAGGCCGTATTGAGCGGTATGGGGCTCATCTGCCTGCACTCGGCGCATATGTCCAAGGTCTTCCGCCGCATGATGGGCACGAGCTGCACGCTCAAATGGCGCGAGGTCGGCGAGCGCGAACGGCTATGGGTCGTCAACCCCGGCCATCCGATTGCCGAAGGGCTCGGCCCTTATTTCGAGATCCCGCACGTTGAGATGTACGGCGAGTACTTTGATATCCCCACGCCTGACGAGTTGGTGCTGATGAGCTGGTTCCAAGGCGGCGAGGTCTTCCGCTCGTGCTGCGCCTGGTACCGCGGCAAGGGCAAGGTGGTTTACTTCCGCCCGGGCCACGAGACCCTGCCCATCTATTACCAGCCCGAGGTTCAGACGGTCGTGACCAACGCCGTGCGCTGGTGCAAGCCGGCCGCCGGCGGGCGCACGGTGTTCACCTGCCCCTGCGTCGAGCCGATCGAAAAGTTCGAGGTTGAAAAGTAACGCAGCGCACACAATCCCAGGGGCAGCCGGATACCGGCTGCCCCTGGGCATGTAAGCTCCTGCCGACCGGCTGCTGCTGGCAGCTATACTCTGCCGGTTCGGACGCTCGCCGAGGAGGGCTTGCGGCGCATACGGGCGCTCGCGGGACTGATGCGCCTGGTGCTCGGTTAGGCTTGACGGCGCTACTCTTCCAGTATCATGCCCGCTGAAAGGATCCCACTATGCCCCCTCGCCCCAACATCCTACTTATCACCTGCGACCAACTGCGCGCCTTCGAGACCGGCTGTTACGGCAACCCGCTCATCTGCACACCCCACCTGGATGCCTTGGCGGCCGGCGGGGTGCGCTTTGAGACCACCGTGACCAACTTTCCGGTTTGCATGGCGGCGCGGTCGGTGCTCATCAGCGGGCAGTACAATCGCACCTGCACCGGCGGAGTCGGCAACGTGGCTTTCGCTAGCCGGCCCGGTGATTTTAATATGCCCGAGTACCCCGAGCGCGGCCGCCCGCACTTGCCCGACCCGACCCTGCCCGAGATCTTACGCAACGCGGGTTATCACACGCGCGTCATCGGCAAGTGGCACATCCATTCCTGGCCGCACGAAGTCGGCTTTGACGATTACCTTATCCCGCGCGTGCACCATTGCCACAGCAGCCAGTCATTCACACATAACGGCGGACCGGAATTCGTGCCGGGGGGCTACAGCGTGGATTTCGAGGCCAGCGAGGCAGCCAGTTTCCTGGCGTCGCGCCGGCGGGCTGAGCAGCCGTTTTTCCTGTATTACAACATCTCGCCGCCCCATTGCCCACTGGCGGATGCTCCCGAGCAATATCTGCGCATGTACGACCCGCGCGAGATTCCGCTGCGTCCCAATGTAGATACAGGCAAGCCGCTGGACAGGCAGGATTACTGGCTCCGCGTGTACCGCTACGATTTTCGCTACTATAATCTACACCTGCCATACACCGAGTCACTCCCTGCGGGATACAATCTGCGCACCCTAATCGCCGAATATTACGGCCTGACCACCTGGATGGACACGGCCCTCGGCCGAGTGCTGGCGGCGCTGGATACCGCCGGCCTGGCGGATGATACCGTGGTCATGTTCACTTCCGACCATGGCGACAATCTCGGCTCGCACGGGCTGGTGCAAAAAGGCGGCCCAACCGAAGAATCGGTGCGCATACCCTACATCCTGCGCTGGCCGCGCGGATTTAGCGGCGGGCGCGTGTGCAGCGCGCAGGTCGCCTCGCTGGTAGATGCCGCGCCCACCCTGCTTTCGCTGGCTGGGCTGGAGAGCCCCGCGCATATGCCGGGCGCTGACCTTGTGCCTATCATCCGCGGTGAACGCAGTGCGCTGGATGTGAATCACGGGATTATCGAGACCGGCGCCGGCGCAGCCGTCCGCACGCCCGAGCTGTTGGCTTACCTGCCATATGCTTCACCGCGTGTACTGGCGGATGCCCCCGCGATGCTATTCGATATGGCGTGTGACCCTTTCCAGCTCGCCAACCTGGCGGACGCTCAATCGCTGCCTGCCGACGCGGATGCTGGGTTGGCTACGCTGCGGCAGTGGGATAAGGTGACGCCGTGGATAGCGCAGCATCCTGTATAGTCGTGGTGAATTTGCGGGGCCGGGCATATCCCGATCGGCTGGCTGCAGGGGCATGCATGAACAAGCTACTGCGCCGCCGAATGATAAATATTGCCGTGGCGCCGAATGTAGATTGCTTGTAGAACGTGGCGCTCATTACCTGCGGTGTATTCTAGACAAATCCCGTCGGCATGCTTATAATTCGGCATTGGTAGTGCTGGCGAATTTGCAGCCGCAGCCTAAATCTCGTCATAAGGGCAGCCGATGGTCCACCAAGCTTCACACGCACGCCTCGCTTCGATCCGCATCCTGGCCGTTATACTCGTGCTTATTTCCGGCCTGAGCCTGCACCCTCTCGTCGCCCGCGCCGACGGCATCGTCCATATGTACTATTTCTACGACCCATACTGCACCTCCTGCGAGGAGGTGCAGAGCCAAGTAATCGACCCTCTGCAGACGCAGTACGGCGACAAGCTCGTGATTGACAAGCGCGATATGAACGACCAAGCCAATTTTGAGCTGATGCTGTCCCTGGAAGAGGCCTACGGCGTCACCTCGGGCGGCATCCCCGAGGTGTTCATCGGCAAGTATGCCTTGGCCGGCGATGTCGAGATCCGCGCCGGTCTGGCTCAGCGCATCGAAGGGTATCTGGAAACAGGCGTGCCCCTGCCGGAACTGGCCTCCGCGCTGCCGACCGAGGCACCTACCGCCGCGGTTGCGACGCTCACGCCCGCCAGCGCACTGACCACAGCCAAGGTTAATATCCTGCTGTTTTACTCGCCCACCTGCTCGCACTGCCACGATGTAATGACAAACGTGCTGCCGCCGCTGCAGCAGAAATATGGCGCGGATTTGCAGATTCGCATCGTGGACATCACCTCGGATGCCGGCAACGCGTTCTGGTTCAATTTTATGACGCTGGCCGGTGTGCCGGAAGACTCCCACTATGTGCCGATGCTGGTTATCGGCAACCACCTGATGATTGGCTCGGATTCGCCCAAGGAAAAGCTGGATGGCTATATTGCCGAGTACCTGGCCTCCGACAAAGGCGCGCCCTACCCGCCGCTGGAAGGCCTGAACGATACCCTCGCGCCGGTATTCACCGGCGTATCGGTAATCAGGCTAAACGGCGCCACGCCCACCCCTGCGGCCTCGCCCGTGCCCAGCGCCACGCCGACGCTCTCCAGCACGGCAGCGGTCATCAACGCCGCTTATTTCTACCAGGACGGCTGCGATGTCTGTGAGCGCGCCGAGCGTGATATCAAATATATCCAGCAGAAATATCCGCAGTTGGCCGTCCGCCGCGTGGCCATCAGCGAAGGCGCCGCGCTCAGCCAGTATCTCTCCGAGCGCGCCGGCGTGCCCGAATCGCTGCGTCTCACCGCCCCGATGCTGTTCATCGGCGATGGCTACCTGGCCGGCTCCGATATCCGCGCGCCGGCCATCGAAACGCTGCTCACGCCCTACCTGCAGAGCGGCTCCCCCGAGCCCTGGGCTGGCTTTGAGGAGAACGCCGGCGAAGCCGAACAATCCATCGTCAATCGCTTCCGCTCGTTTGGCATCTTCGCAGTGATGGGCGCCGGCCTGCTGGATGGTGTGAATCCCTGCGCCTTTGCTACAATTATCTTTTTGCTCTCTTATCTGGCCGTGCGCAAGCGCACCGGCAAGACCCTGCTGGCCGTCGGCGCCGCCTTTACCCTTGGCGTCTTTATCACCTACTTACTTGTCGGCTTCGGCTTGCTCAAATTCCTGACGGCGCTGCCCTTCCTGAACGTCATCAGCAAGTGGCTGTACGGCATCACCGCCGCCATCTGCCTGGCGTTGGCCGTCGGCAGTATCTTGGATGCGATCAAGGCGCGCAAGGGCAAGCTCGAGGATATGAGCCTCACGCTGCCCAAGCGGCTGCGCGGCGTCACCCACAAGATGATCCGCGAGGGCAGCTCCAGCAAGTGGTATGTGCCGAGCGCGTTTGGGCTCGGCCTGGTCGTCTCGCTGATCGAGTTGGCCTGCACCGGCCAGGTATATTTGCCCACCATCATCTTTGTGATGGGCGTGCCTGAGCTGCGCGCCAAAGCCACACTCTCGCTGCTGTTGTACAACCTTATGTTCATCGTCCCGCTGGTGGTCGTATTCCTGCTGGTCTATTTCGGCACTAGCTCGCAGCAGCTCACCGAGTGGATGAAAAAGCACGCTGCGACGGTTAAAATCATTATGGCGGTGTTCTTTGTGCTGCTGGCCGTCTGGCTCATCTACAGCATCGTAGCCTGAACGAGGCTACGCCCATCCGCAAGGAGAACCGATGCAAAATCTCACCGCGGCTCACGTTGATTTGAACCGTTTTGCCGAACAGGTAAGCGCTCTTGAGGTTGGCTTGCGCGCCGATCCGCCCGCGCCCGGCGGCATCCTCTTCTACGGCAGTTCTACGATGGTAAACTGGCGGGCGGATAACCTGTTGCAGCGCCAGATGGCGCCCCTGCCAGCGTTCTCGACCGGCTTTGGCGGCTCCACCGCCGAAGAGGCGCTCTATTATTACGCGCGCCTGGTGCTGCCGCTCAAACCTTCCATCCTCGTCTATTACGAGGGGGATAACGACCTCAGTACGGGCTATACGCCTGCTGAGGTGATGGAGCTATCCCACCGTCTCTTCGAGTGGGCACGGCGCGACCTGCCCGGGATTCGTTTTGTGATTATTCCCGTCAAGGATTATCCGGCGCAAACCGCGCCCCAAGACCAGCTAGCCACCCTTCATCTGGCGTTCCTCTATTATGCCGCGCAATATGCCGATACATCGGTCATTGATATTGGCCCCGTCTTGCACGACGAACACGGCCAGGTCCGCCTCGACATCTTTGAGCAAGATAATGTCCATTTCAACCTCAAGGGATACGAGCTGCTGACGGGTCAGGTTAAGCCGATACTCCTAGGATTGTATAACCGCCAGGGCTCTTGAACTCACTGCTCCCGTCATTTCCTCGGCCTCACCGCTGCCCGTTTTTATGCGACACATTGGATCATATCTTGGAATCGTAGACCGTAAGAGCACCACGGCAGCTATGCCGCTGTGCGGGTGTGTGGTAGAGCCGATTCAGCGCTACGCCAGTCCGCGGGTGTTGAAAAAGAGGTTCTGTCCTGATACTTGCCCATTGGGGAACAGGAAGCGTCAATCTGATACATAATGAAATATATCGTATAATAACAAGAATAAAAGTAAGACTCAAATGGATTCCTGCTCGCGCGGGAATGATATGCGAGTTCGCAAGTCGGTCTTTTCAGACACTATGGTGTCTCCAACCGGATACTTTTTCCACACCTTCGTTTCATTTTCACTCTGAATTAGGTGGGAAATGGGGAAACATTCAGAGGAAGCGTTTGGTGCATTTACAAACCATCGGCCAAAGGAGGGGAGCAGCTTTCGCGCCAAAAGTATGCGCTCGCCGGGTTGGCCGTTCGAGCGGATTCCAGGTGATATAATAGGACCTGGACGCGGGAGGCGGTGCTCTCCTCGCAGCGTGATGACATCACATTGGCACCATGCAAGTTCCTTGTAATCCGCCAGTTAATAAAGGCGCAGCGCATGGAATTGTGCACGCGGCCGAGTTTCCCGCGGCGGCTGCCTAACTAGATCAGCAGCACCAGCGTCCCGGCCACGATGAGCGCCAGCCCAGCCAGGGCTTTGCTGGTCAGCCTTTCGTGCAAAAAGATAAAGGAAAACACCACCGTTAGGATGATGCTGAGCTTGTCGATCGGCACGACCACGCTGGCCGGGCCATCCTTGAGCGCCCGGTAATAGCATAGCCAGGATGCGCCGGTAGCCATGCCGGAGAGGATAAGATACATCCAACTTGGCTTTTCGATGCGCTTGATTTCTCTTTGTTTCCCCCTCACAAACACCACCAGCCAGGCCATGCCGACGACAACAACCGTCCGAATGGCCGTCCCCAGGCTGGATTCCACGCCCTGGATACCGATTTTGGCCAAAATCGAGGTCAGGCTTGCGAATACTGCGGAAAGCACCGCGTAAATCATCCAGCGGCTGTCAGATGGAGTTCGCTGTTCGCCCTGCTTTTTCTGAATCATCAGCCAGGTGCCGATGCCGATGGCGGCCGCCCCCAACGCCTTGCTCACGGTAACCGCCTCGCCCAAAATAACAACCGCCAGAATTATCGTCAGCACAGTGCTCGATTTGTCGATCGGCGTCACCTTATTGACATCGCCAAGCTGCATCGCCTTAAAATAACACATCCATGATGCGCCGGTGGCCAAACCCGAAAGCGCCAGAAAGAGCCAGGTTTTCGCGCTGATCTCGGCGATGGTGCGCTGAGAACCCACGATAAATACCATCAACCAGGAGAATATCAGAACAACGACGGTTCGGATAGCCGTCGCCAGATTGGAATCGGTATTCTTGATGCCGCACTTGGCCAATATGGCTGTGATGCCGGCAAAGAACGCGGAACCGAACGCTAACACCACCCACATAACGCGCTCCCTATACTCACATATTTAAATGCTGATAATACGAGCAACAGCGCCTTTACCCTACGCAGCAGGTATAGGGCAGCTATTTCCACCTGATAAACGGCGTTCGGGATATCCCTGTGCCCTACCCGCTGATGCTGGTGTGCTGCAGCCACTCGGCGCGCCATAGCCAGTTCTCCAGCCAACTCCAGCGCCGGCACGGCTCCCCGGATAGCCTGGCGGATACGGCATGCGCTTCATCAGCAAGACGGGCGGTGCGCCGCTGGCGCTCGGCGCCGGCCATGCCGGCCGCTTCCGAGGCAAGCCCCGGCGTGTGCAGCGCTAACCGCAGGTCCTGCCCTGCCAG
>JAJFUJ010000070.1 GCA_021372475.1 Chloroflexota bacterium
GGGTCCATTAGTCATAGATCTCCCTTTCAACTAACAGTTGACTCGTCTAGCAGTATCTATGCGCCCTGCCGGGCGCGCTGAATGACTCCTCCCCCTATGACGCGCTCTCTTTGATAGAACACCGCTGATTGCCCGGCCGCAGCCGGCGGCTGTGGCTCTCGAAAGCGCACCAGGGCACCCCCTTCCGGCAGGGCCGTCACCTCCGCCGGCAGTTCGGGAGAACGGTAGCGCGGCTTGACGCCGCAACCAAGCGTGCCGCTGGGAACCTCCTCCAGCAGCCAGCGCACATCGCGCAGCGTCAGTTCACGGATGAACGCCTCTTCTCTGGGCGCTACCACAAGGGCGTTGCGTGCGGCATCGATTTCCACCACGTACAGAGGCCGCGGCGCAGCAATCCCCAAGCCTTCGCGCTGCCCCAGCGTGTAGCGCCCAATGCCACGATGCTCTCCAAGGGTATGCCCGGCGCGGTCGATAATCGGTCCAGGCTTGAGAGCGCCCGGTCGGCGCGCTTCGAGCAGTGCGGTATAGCCGCCTTTACCCACAAAGCAGATGTCCTGGCTGCCCGGCTTGTGCGCCACCGGCAGTTCCCGCTCCTCGGCTATCTGACGTACCTGCTGCTTGGTAAAATCTGCCAGGGGGAAGAGCAGCCGCTGCAGGCGCTCAACAGGGATATCATATAGGAAGTAACTCTGGTCGTGACGCTGGTCTGCCCCCTTGGATAAAACGGGCCAACCTTCCACTGGGCAGGTGATGCGGGCATAATGGCCGCTGGCCAGGTATGGAATGCCCCAGCTCTGAACGACATCCAGCAAATAGCCGAATTTGAGGTGCCGGTTGCACCCCACACACGGATTCGGCGTCTCGCCGCGAGCGTATGCTTCACACAGCGGCTCGATGACGTAATGGTCAAACGGCGTACGGCAATCCAGCTCAAAGAAAGCGACCCCCAGCTTTTCAGCCACGCTGCGCGCATCGCGGATGCCTGCCTCACCGCAACAAGTGCCGGGCGAGCACGCCTCCGCAGGTTGCGGCAGACGCATGGTAACGCCAATGACCTCATAACCTTGCTCCAGCAGCAGCGCCGCGCTTACCGCTGAATCCACCCCGCCTGATAGGGCTACCGCTGCGCATTTTCGTTCCGTTGCACTCACCTTGCCTACCTCACGAGCCTGATACAGGTCATTTTAGCAATTCGTGCTATCCGGGCAACCCTAAGCCTTGTGCGGCTATGTTATAATATCTATCGAATTACTGGGAATAATATAGGTTATGTGAATGCCTGTCAACATGTCGTCCGCGCTTGTTTTAGCCACCTTTGTGCGGTATAAAGAGGAAAACTGAGGAGCTCGCAGCATGACGGTCATGACAGTCCTGGGGCCGGTTCCCGCGGAGGAACTCGGCACTGTGCTTCCTCACGAGCATCTCTTCATCGACCTGCGCAACCAGTACACGGAACCCCTCGATTCCGAACAGCGCGCACTCGGACGATCGGAGCTTACCTTAGCCAACGCCGGCATCCTGCGACGCAATCCCTACGCGCTGCGCTCCAATCTGCTGCTGGATAACCTCAGCCTGGCGACCGACGAGCTGCAGCCTTTCGTGAAGCTGGGGGGGCGCACCATCGTGGATTGCACCTCGGTCGGCATCAGCCGTGACGCGCTCGGATTGAAGCTATTGGCGCGCGCCACCGGGCTGAATATCATTGCCGGCTGCGGCTACTATACCGCGGATACCCACCCGGCTGAGTTCGGTTCCTGGGGCGTCGACGAGATCGCCAGGCGTATCCTGCTCGATCTCACGCACGGCATGGATGGCACATCCATCCGCGCCGGTATAATTGGCGAGGTTGGCACCTCCTGGCCTATCCATCCTAATGAGCTTAAAAGCTTGCTGGCGTCGGCAATCGCGCACAAACAGACCGGCGCAGCGCTGTATATCCACTGCTACCCCTGGGGCAAAGGTGGCCTGCAGGCCGCCCAACTGCTGCTCAAAGAGGGTGTCCGCGCGGATAAAATCGTCATCTGCCATGTCGATGTCGAGATTGACCTGACGTACATCCGCCAATTGCTCGCCCTGGGGGTGTTCGTCGAGTTCGATGATTTCGGCAAAGAGTTCTATATCGACCCGCCCGACCGCGGCTTCGCCGGGGGCATCTTTGCGCGCGATTTGGAACGCGTGCAGGCGCTCAAGCAGCTCATCACAGCCGGCTACGCCCGCCAACTGTTGATTACCAACGATATCTGCCTGAAATCGATGCTGCATGCCTACGGCGGTTGGGGTTATGACCACATTGCAGCGCATATCGTGCCGATGCTGCGCGAGGCGCATATCTCTGAGGAGAGCATCCGCCTGTTGTGCGCTGGCAATCCGGCGCGTCTGCTGGATACCTCGGCCTGAGGCAGCAGTTCTCAGGACTCGTTGGGAGCAAACTGCATCAGGCTGTCGGGATCATCCACATCTTTATGGATAAACAGCCCGCACCAGCAGCGTTTCATCGCGTCAAAGTGGGCGCGATGGTAGGGGATGCACGGGCAGACGATGCGCATATCCTCGGCGCGGTTATTGGTACGTCCCTGGCAGGGGCAGTAAGGTGCGCCGAATTTCTTTTCGAGCATCACCTCGGCTTCCAACAGGTCGCGCACCAGCTCCTCGTCGGACGTGAACTTGAATCCAAGCAGGTCGACGATGCGCGCATAGTTGCTGCGCAGAAACGCTAACCGTTCCTCATCGCTCATCCGGCTGCGCCTCCAATCCGAGCAGCTCGCGGTAACGGTCCGGTCGATACCCAACCACGAAGATATCACCGAAAATGGCGAACGGGAAGCTCAAGTTCCCATTGCCGGTCAGCGCCTTGATTTCCCTCTGGATAGCCGCCTGGTCCTGCTCATCGCTCAGGTCATAATCCACCGCGTTGACCACAATGTGGTTATCGGCAAAGAATCGCTTGGCCTTTTTGCACCACGGGCATGTGCTCAGGGTGTACAGCTTAATATTGACCATTTTGTTCTCCCGAGTGTTCGATTTCGATATAGATATGGTCGTTCTGAACCCGCGTCGGAAATGTTTTTATCTTTATCTCCGGTGCAGCAGTAAATTCGCCGCTGCGGATGTCAAATGTCCAGTCGTGGCAGGGGCAGGTGATGACAAATCCTTCGATTTTCCCGCGCGCCATTTTGCAGCCCAGATGCGCGCAACTGTTTCCGAGCGCAAAAATGCGCCCGGCGCGCCGCAAGAGCAGCACTGCGTATTCACCGGCGGGGACAACCAGGCGCGAGTTCTCCTGCAGGTCAGCTTCTTTGCAGACTACTATCCATTCTTTGTATCCGCTCATGCAGCACCTGCCTTACCTCGATGTCCTTATCATACTCGAAATGCCCCACTCAGTCATTTCGCGATGCTCAACTGCGATACCAGTTTTGGTTATCCAACAAAGTGCCTGCTTCAGCCGGGCCCCAGGAACCGGGTTCATACGGCAAGAGCGGCGGCGCATGCGGCCCCTGCCAAAGTTCGACCAGTGGGTCGATGATGCCCCAGCTCAGCTCGATCTCATCCGCGCGGGTGAATAGCGTAGCGTCCCCCTGCAGCGCATCCAGCAGCAGGCGTTCGTAGGCATCCGGCAGACCTGCCTCGGCGTTAAAATTGTAATTGAGCTCCACCGTATGCGCGCGCATGCCCCATCCGGCAGCCTTGGCCTGCACGTTCAGGCTGATGCCTTCCTCTGGCTGCAGCCGAAAGACCAGCACATTGGGCTCAAGCTCTTCGCCGATGGGCAGCGTAAAGAGCTGATGTGGGACACGCTGAAAGCGCACGCTGATTTCGGTGAACTTGCGCGCCAGCCGCTTGCCGGTGCGGATATAAAAGGGCACCCCCTGCCAACGCCAATTGTCGAGATACAGGCGCAGCGCGCCAAAGGTCGCAGTCTGCGAATCGGGCGCTACTTCAGGCTCGGCGCGGTAGCCGATATATTGCCCGCGCACGCTCCGGATATCTGCGCGCACAGCCTGCAGCACCTTCACCTTTTCATCGCGCAGCGCCTTGGCGTTCAAGGCAGCGGGAGGCTCCAGCGCCGTCAGGGTCAAAAGCTGCATCAGGTGGTTCTGGAACATATCCCGCAGCACGCCGGCATGTTCGTAATAACCGGCGCGGTGTCCGACCCCGATATCCTCCGCCACGCTTATCTGTACATTATCCACATAGTTACGGTTCCACAGCGGTTCAAAGATGGCATTCCCAAAGCGGAAGCTGAGCAAGTTCTGCACGGTCTCTTTGCCCAGGTAATGGTCGATGCGGTACACTTGCTGTTCTGCGAATACCTGGTGAATCTGCTCGTTCAGTTCGCGCGCGCTGGCCAGGTCATGCCCAAACGGCTTCTCGATGACGATGCGTACCCAGCCGGCCGATTGGTTCAGCCCAGCCTCGCCTAGGTGATTTACAATCGTCAGATACAGGCTGGGAGGCACCGCAAGGTAATAAAGCACATTACCTTGCGTCTCCGGCGCCAGCGCAGCCAGGCGGCTGCCGAGCGCAAGGTAGGTTTGCGGGTCTTCGTAATTGCCCGCCATATAGGTATAGTGAATCGATTGGCTTTCCCACAGCCCGCATATGCGCTGGTCCACCCGCGAATAGTTCACCACGCCTTCGAACATACGATTATGGAACTCTTCGTCGCTGAGCGATGTGCGGGCGACTCCCAGCACCTGAATCGCCCGGTTCAGCAGCCCCAAGCAGGCCAGGCTGTGCAGAGCCGGCACGAGCTTACGCTGGGTCAGGTCGCCAGAAGCGCCGAAAATCACAATGGTTGCGGGGTCTGCGGCATTATTCATGTCATTATCACCGAATTGGTATTGCCTTCAGCGTCAACAACATAGTCGTCCGCCTTGGTATCATTGACCCAGATATGCCCGTTAACCAGGTAGCGATATTGGTAACGCCCTCCCGCCGGCAGCTCCAGGGCAAGCTCCCAATAATGCTCATTGCTTCGGCAGCAGTCAAACGGCAGGCTGGTTTGGCTCCAGGCATTAAAGTCGCCCACCAGATGCACCATCTCTGCATAAGTATCGCTCGGGTAACGAAAAATGACAAGCGTATAATGATCGTGCCGTCCGGGCATCTTGACTATCATGGGCACCCCTCGAATCTCTTCCTCATTGCGATATAGTTTTAGTCTGCCCCAACCGGGCGCCATGCCGCAGCGCGCTGCAACCTTTCCGCCAGCGCGCGTTTACGCTTCGCCTGCAGCCAACTGGCCTGCACCGCGCGCAGGATGCACCCGCGAAGCTGTTCGCGGCTTAGTCCGCAATCCTCCACTGCCCGGCGGTACTCGATAGTTATCGAGGTGCCAAACATCGCCGGGTCGTCGCTGTTAACCGTGATTGCCAAACCCCGTTCAATATAGCGCCGCAGCGGATGCTGCGCCAAGCGCGGCACCACATTCGTGCAGATATTCGAGGTTGGGCACATCTCGAGCGGCAACTGCGTCTCCGCCAGGTAATCCAGCAGGTGCTCGTCCTCCGCGGCACGCGTGCCATGCCCTATCCGCTCTACTTGTAATTCGATCGCTCCCCAGATGCTCTGCGCACCCGCCGCTTCACCCGCATGCGCCGTAGTATGCAGCCCCAGCTTGTGCGCTTGCGCATACACCTCATTGAACAACTCCGGCGGATAGTCTGCCTCCGAACCTCCCAAGCCAATCCCAATCACACCATAGTCGGATAGCTCAGCCACCTGCGCAAGCGTGCGCTGGGCGCACTGCGCACCATCGTCACGCACTAAATCCGCCACCAAAGCCACCTCCACCTGCGGCACACGATCCAGCCCGCGCCGGACCGCGGCAGTCAATTCCTGGGTATGCAGGCCGGCCGCGGCGAAATCGGAGGGCGAGTAAAACGCCTCGGCATACAGGACGTTCTGGCCGGCTAATTCCCGAGCGACCGCCTCGGCGCAGAGCGTAAAATCGTCATACTCGCGCAGAAAACGATTTTTCCAGCTCCAGGTGCTGATGAACTGCTTGAAATCGCGGTATACGAAGCGCTGTTCCAGCGCGGTCAGGTTGGGCGCCTCCCCATCCCCGCCGTATTTGTTCACCAATTCCCACAAGGTCGGCAAGGGGATCGCGCCCTCCAGGTGCAAGTGGAGTTCCACCTTGGGCACATTGGCATACCAATTACACTCTGCATCACTTGTGATTGTACTCACCGCATCACCACATATTATCGATATTCTTGAGTTATATTATATATTATCTATCAAACCGATTCACTTTGTCAAACCTCTCTCAAGCGCACACATGCAAACTTAGCCAGCCTGGCCTGCTAGCGCCAGCGTCAGCCCATACAGCGCCGGCAGGTAGGCGCCATTCAACAGCTCAAATTTGAGCTTGACCAACGCACTGTCGGCACTGGCCGGTATGACCATATAGTTCACCTGATAGGCCTCCTTCCAATCCGCATCCATCTGCATGAACAGCGCCCGCGCTGCGCCGCTGACCAGCGGATTGATGCGCGAATGCAGGTAAACTGTGCCGCAGGAAGCCAGCTCGCGTCCATTGCGCAGCAACACCTGCTGCTCGCTGCCATCCGCATAACAGAGCACATAGCGCGCGGCGGGCTCATCCATTTTACCTCCCAGCGGCCAGCCACCAGCGAGCGCTACTTCGCCCAAGAGCACCAACGCAGCCGTCTTCCTGCCAATAGCAATCTCCAGCACCGGCGCGGATTCGCCCAGCAGCAGCGGGGCGCCGGCGGGTATGGCCGCGGGCAGCCCGCCCACCGTGTCGAACGCCCGCGGCAGTGCCGGGCCGACGATTTTGCTTACCAACGGACGGCGCTGCTCCAGCATACGTTCTTTGGCCAGCGTCCACAGCGCGGCTTGCTCAGGCCGGGCGTGCAGCGCCGATAAATCCACCGGCGCATAGCGCAGCGTAGGTTCACACGCGATAGGAGACTCCGTTACGATAGCGGCAGATGGCGTCTCCTGTCCCTGCTCCAGCGCCTTAAAGATGTCTGCCAACGCAGGATACATAGGTCTCAGTTCCCGGTTGATATCGACTAATCCCTCGTTGAGGACGCCGTTATGGCAGGCGGGTGGCTCGCGCACCGGCTCGGGCATATCCGCCCATTCCCAGAAGCTAAAGCCGGCCAGGTTGGGCTGCGGCGCATGCTGCCGGGCGTAACGAATAAACGTGCGTCCGAACTCGGCCATGGTCGTATAGTTATTTTGCACCGGCCAGCCGCCCCATTCGGTGAATATCACCGGCTTGCCGGCAAGCAGCGTCAGCGCCTGCTCGATGCTGATGCCGGTATGCACGCGCTCAGGGCTCATGCCGTAAGGGTGGAAGGTGTAGAAATCCATCCCAACGCGGTCGAACTCGGCCTTGGTCTCCGCCGGCGCCACGTGGCTGGCCGCCGATACCGGCCTGGCCGGGTCAAGCTCGCGGCAGAGCATCCGGGCGCGCTCCAGATAGGTGCCCCGGAACTGGCACTCGTTCCAGCACAACCAGAAGATCACCGAGGGGTGGCTGCGGTCGCGCAGAATCAGACGCCTCAGGCATTCCAGCGCACCAGCAGCGAAGCGCTCATCGCTGAAATCGCTCTGCCATGACAATGGTTCACCGCTCACCATCAATCCCAGGCGGTCGGCAACCTCGACCACGTAGGCATCGTGCGGATAGTGCACCAGCCGGACAAAATTGGCGCCCAGCTCCTTAATCAAGCCTAGATCCTGTTCGATTTGCGCTCGGCTGAGCGTGTGCCCCTGCTCCTCGCCCCACATATCGTGGCGGCAGACCCCATGCAGCACGATTTCGCTGCCGTTCAGCACAAAGCGCGTGCCCTCGGCGCGGAACTCGCGGACACCCACCCGGCGCACGACCCGATCAACCATCTCGCCATCGCGCAGCAGGCTGACCGTGAGGGTATACAGGTTGGGCGCGTCCGGGCTCCACAGCCGGGGATGCTCCAGCTCAAACGCAAGCTGCGCCTGGCTCTCGCCTGCGGCCGGTGGCAGCTCAACGGCAGCCTGCGTGGTAAGCTCGGCCCCGTCGCATAACTCGACCCGCAGCTCCAGCGGCGCGCGCCGACCACCAGAAACCGCCAGCATCACCTCAGCCCGCGCATGGGAGCAGCCGCTGCTCAGCGTGCACTGCCAAAAGCAGTCGCTGATGTAATTCGCCGGGCGCAGTTCAATATGCACCCCGCGGATAATGCCAGCATACGCTTCCCAGCCGATGACCGGCCCGTACGGCGCGGGGATGTCGGTCAGCTCCACTTCGAGGGTATTGCCGCCCTCTCGCGCTGCTCCGCCAATCTCGAACTCGTATGGTGTAAATGGGCCGAGCTCACCCAACGCGATGCCGTTCAGGCGTGCCTGGGCGGCAAAAGTAATCCCCTCGAAACACAGGAACGCGCGCTGTTTCTGCTGCAGCATCGGCAGCTCAAACGAACGCCGATAAATGGCGGCACCCACGCAGCGATACGAGCCGGGCACCTCGCGCGGCTGCCAGGCTCCGCCGGGTATCTGCCATTCCCAGGTGCCGTTCAGGTCGATTTGTTGGCGCATCAGCATCTCCTTATCTGGTGATTTCGGGCTGTTATCATATTCTCACCGCAGATTGTAGCCTGCCGTGTAGCCGCTGCAACCCTCGCAGACAGCTCGCCGGTCGTCTGTGCGTTCCAGGCAGGCAGGCTGGAATATGCAAAAGACAGGCAACGCATCCAAGCTGCCTGTCCTTAAGTGTCTATACTGCTACAAAGCGTATGCCAATATACGTTCGTTTCTCGGCTATTTGCTGCCTTTGCTCTCTATAGAGCCAACCCCGCTGATATGCCTGGTAACCTGCGGATTGCCGTAATAGCTGACGCTGCCCATCCCGTTGATGCCCACATCAAGCGTTTCGGACGCCCAGACCGTCGCGCTGCCCGCACCGTTGATATCCACCGTGGCGCGCTGGCTTTCGAGGTTCTCGGCGTCATAGCGTCCCGCACCCGTCAGCGTGACCTCCTGTGAGGCAATCTTGCCCGCCACCACGATATTGCCGGCACCAGCCACCTTGACCCGCAGCGATTCACCGTTCAGACTGCCCACATCTGCATCGCCTGCGCCGTTGATTTCCAGCGATTCCAGGTTGCGTACGGTGATCTGATACTCGAGCTGCTTGACCGAGTTAAACGTGACTGCTGGGCGCTCGAACTCGATGACCAGTACACCGTTGCGTACCGTCGTTTTGATAAGCGGCAGAAGATTGTCATCCGCTGTGACGGTGAGTGAGTCCTGGTCGCCCTGGATGATTTTAACCTGACCGACAGCGTTGAGCTCAACCCCGCTAAAGGATCCCACATCACGCACCTCGCTGATGACATTACCTGAGCCATTGACGACCACCGGCGAGGTAACCATCTTGCCGAAATAGCAGCCGCCCAGCGCCATGGCAAGCGCGAGAATGACCGCCAAAACTGCCAAATGCCTAGTCATCTTTGTTCCTCCTGTGTGTATCCAACTAGCCGATACCACTCTGACTATCCGAGGTTGAATTGACCCATATAGGGCCAAAAACCCGCTGCAGCTAACCCACTTGCGCCATCATCGCGCAAACGCCGAGTGCGGTATCGTGCTGCAGTAAAGCTAATAATATTGCTTTCTTTTGGATACAATACGCAGCGGGAAACAGACGGTTGCGGGGCAAGAGGCAGCGGTTTCAGTTGGGGGCTTCAGGAGGGCTTGAAAAGCTGTATATAGCTGATAGCTCCCGCGAACGCGCTCCAGCCCAGCCGATATGGGATGCCCAACTTGCGCAACTGCGTCTCGGGGATGGGACGCATCCCGGCCGCGCATTCCGACATCCGCCAGGCGAGCGGCCGGCGCAAGCCGACGTCAAGCGGCTCCAACAGGCGCACGCCACGCAAACTCACGCGCAGCAACTCTATCAATGCTGGCGCCTGAAGGTGTTGGGGCAGTGTGCACAGCACACCAGCGGCCAACGCATAGGCAAACGCGCCATCCGCATACGGCAGGTGCACGATATCGGCCTGCACCAAGTGTGCGGGATCGTGCCCAAAGGCAGCCAGCTTACGGCGGCCGGCCTTTAGCATCGCCGGTGAAAGGTCGCACCCATAAGCGTCCAGGCCGCGTTCCAACAGGCTCAGGCACAACTGGGCCGTGCCGCAGCCCGCATCGAGCACACACCCACTGATCCCCTCGGCGCTGGCAAGCTGAACCTCTTGCCAATGCAGGGGCCTGAGCAAATGGTCATAACGCGAAGCTAAGCGTTCCCACAAAGCGTTCAAGCGGCTAGACGCAACATTGCGCACTGCATGTGCATAATCGACAGCGCTAGTCCTTCTTGGTGGAAAATTTGAACAGGAGATACAGCGGGCAGAAGCCCAATAGCGCGGTTACCAGCAATATCAGGGCCAGGATTCCCAGGATAATTGCTGCGGCCCCCTGGAGTACGCCCAGCAGCAGCAAAATGCCGATAACTACTGCGACAACAAGGCGAATCAGGCGATCGGTCTTTCCTACATTTTTAACCATGGCTCCCTCCCGTTATGATGAATACCCGCTGTCTGCCCTCACATTATCGTGCGGCCGGAACATACCGACCTTAGCTCAAGAGTACCTTGCCTGGTACGACTGTATCCTGTCCCTTGATATAAGTATCCACCATTCCGCCGAAAACTTCAAGTCGGCCGTCGGGGTGCTGCGCCAGCCCGGCGCCCGAGCGTATCCCGTAGCCAAGCGTGCCCTCCGCGCTGAGCATCACCGCCGCCTGCAATTCCTCCCAGCCATCGCCTTCGCCGTGGGTATCGCACAGCAGCCTGGCGATATCCAGACAGGGAAACAGTTCCGCGCTGTCATCCGCATTTGGGTCTTCCCAGCGCACCCACTCGCGCGCCAGCATGATGCTGCCGGCCGAAGCGCCGCAGAACACCTTGCCTGCCTGGTACAACTCGTGCAAGGCACCGATCAAACCGCGCTCCTGTAGCACGCGCATGCCCTCCTCGACATCCCCGCCTGAGACGAAAATCAAATCCGCTTCGCTCAGGACGGCGCGCGCTTTCTCCAGGTTGGCGCGTTTACCGACGGTGGGCGCCAACGTAACGGGGCCGCAGCCTGAGGCGCGCAGCATCGTCGCCATCATCAGGTAAAACGGCTGATTATCGCCGCTGGCCGAACCGAGGTAGGCTGCCCGCGGCTGGTGCACGCCGGTCTCCGCCAGGATGCGCGCGAGCATCGGGTCGCTGCCGGAACGTCTGATGCCGTGCCCGGCGAGCAAAAACACGGGTTTGGCGCTAATAGACATCTGTTACTCCTCCAACACAGGCGGTGCATAACGTGGTTCCAGCAGCGCGGATGTATCCCGCGCCAGGACGGATTTGACCAGCCGGTATTTGCCGGGCGGGTCGGGCGCAATGGCCTGGACGACTTCTGCGCTTACCTTTGCCTGGGCGCCGTAGAGCGTCTGCAGCCGGCCGCGCGCTTCATCCGCGGTTGCGGCTGGCGCAGCGCCTTCCACTACCAGGGAAAGGCCATATTCTTCCGGCGCGCTCTGCAGCAACTGGTATTCGACAAGGCCGGCCACCTGCGCCAGAGCGCGGTCTATCTCGCCCTGGGTGACCGCCCGTCCGTTCGGGGCATACGTCAGGTTGATGGTACGGCCTTCGATGCCGGCCAGCGTCAAGCCCTCATCTATCCCACATGAGCAGGGCTCCTCTGCCAGCCGCGCCAGGTCGCCAATATCAAAGCGCAGCAACGCGCGCCATGGGTTGGTGAGGGTGGTCACCAGGAGCTGCCCAACCAGCGGGCCGCCATGCTCAGCGCGGAACGGCAGGAAATCTACATGCACATTGCGGCACACCTGGTGCAGCCGGCCGTATTCGCATTCCATGAACACATACCCGGCCTCGGTCGCGCCGTATGAGCTGGCTAGGGGTGCGCCGAACGCTCGGCCGATGAGCCGGTAATGGATGAGCGACGGATTCTCGTAGGTGAAGGTAATCAGGTGCGGCCGATAAACAGCGGCGCCGGAGCGCAGGATATAGCGCGCCAGGATTGCCAGAAAGGAAGGATTGGCCTCCAGCAGCACCGGCTGGTAGGCATTTATCTCCGATACCATGCGCGCCATCAACGCATCATCCCAGGTACGCGGGTCAACACGCTCGCTGAGGAATAAAAAGCGCCCGATGTGTCGTTCGGCTGGCGGCAGCAGCGCCTCTTCACAGGGCACACCGCTGCACAGCGGGCTGGTGAGGATCGCTTCGCGATGGCTGCCGGTAGCAGCTTCGCGCGCGTAGCGGTTGAGCTGCCACGAGTTGGCCTCGCATTCGTTCCACCAGCGCTGGTACCACACATTGGTAACCTGGTCGCTGGTGGTGCCGCTGGTTTGCACCAGCTCCACCTCCCCGCTGGCCAACGCCTGCCCCAGGTTGCGTCCAGCCGGCACAAAACCGGCCGGGCCGTAATCGCGCAGCTCGCGCTTGGTGAGGGCCGGCAGTGCTGCCAAGTGCAAGAACACATTCGCAGGCACAGCGCTGCGCTCAAAACGCCGCCATGAGGCATACGCCGGCGTTGCTGTCAAAGCTGTTTGCAGCGCCCGCTCCACCAGCTCCACATAGTCCGGGGCATAATGGAGGTTGCGGTTCACCATACTGCTTTCAACAAGAGATTCCATTTTTTAGCTATCTGGTTTTGAAAATATATCCTAGTCGGGTCTAGCAGCTCGTCTACTGTTGCGCCTATCAACAATTTAAGTGAATCAATGATATATACGCTATCGCCTTGGTTGGCAAAACGCATAGAAGGTATTATATGCAACGGCATAAAGGTTTTCTGGCAGCCTGGCCTGCGCTGACGGTAGCTCAAGGCGCCACTCCTGTTGCAGATACGGGTGTTACCGGTAAACTCGGCGCCATCACACGGGCGATGGCACAGTTCAGGCAACGATTAACGATTTGCCATTATCCTATATCCAGGACTCGCTGGCGGAGATGCTACCCGCCAAGGCATCAGCCCAGTCGGCCAGCCAGCGCCCCTATAGGAAGCAACTAGAGCCCTGGAGCCGAGATAACCGGCTGACCAAGGCTCATCCTCCCTCCTGTTCATCCTTCGTCCGGTTCGCCGGTTGCTGCGCTCTTACGTTCAGCAGCCTCAAAACGCAGTTCAAAGATGCTGCCTTTGCCGACCTCACTCATCAGCCGAATGCTGCCTCCTTGCCGTTCGGTAAGGGTTTTGGCGATGGCCAATCCCAGACCGAAGCCTGTCCGGTCGTTGCTGCCCTCTCCCCGGCTAAAACGGTCAAAGATATGCTCCAACTGCTCGGGCGGGATCCCCATCCCTTGGTCACGCACTTGCAGCACCACCGAATCGTTATCCCTTCCGGCATATACTGTGATTTCCCCTGCGGTATGCTTGAGCGCGTTATCCAGGGCAATCAAGAGCACCTGCCGAAAGGCATCACCGTCCCCCATGATAACCAGGTTATCCTCTGCCTGCAACGTTATATTCCGTTGCGGATAGAGCTGACGCTGCTGGCGGCAAAGGTATTCCAACACAGGCGTGACCTCCAGCACATCGAGGTTATAGTTGGGCTTTGCCTCCGCCCGCGCAAGTTCCAGCAGCTCATTCACCAGGCGAATCATCCGGTCTGACTCGCTCTCCATATCGCTCAGGATTTCCCGCTGTTCTCCTGCCGGGATAGCGGGTACGCGCTGCAGCAGCCCCAGGTTGCCGCGCAGGGTCGTCAGCGGCGTGCGCAGCTCGTGCGAAACATCGGCCACAAAGCTGCGCTGCAGATCGAGGGCTCGGGCCATCCGTTCATAGGCATCCTGGAGCCGTCCCAGCATGGTGTTAAAGGTGGCCGCCAACTGGCCGAGCTCGTCATTAGGCCCATGATGTTCGACCCGCCTGGAGAAATCACGCTCGTTGCCGATATCGCGTGCCGTTTGGGTGATGCGCTGGATCGGGCTCAACGTGATGCCGCCCAGCAGCCAGCCGATGCCGAAAGCAATCATCAGGGTCACGATGCTGGCAAAAATCAGGGTAGTGCGCAGATTCAACAATGTCCACTCGCGCTCTGCCAGCGAACGAGCCACTTGCAGGATATAGTATTCGCCGGCGTCCGTTGTCACTGGCCGGCTCAGAATCAGCATCCGCTGGCCCTGATAAGCAGCTATCTCCCAGAATTCTTGTCCGCTTTGCAGCATGGACAATCCCTCGGCACTTAGCGGCAGAGCATCTTCAGAACGCCCCAATGGGCTGGCCACCAGGTTGCCCGAATTATCCAGCACACGCACTATCTCACGCTCAGGCAAGTTCTGAAAGGTCTGGTCGCTGCTAAAATCGGTAAAGGGCATCGGGTTCACCGGCTTAGTTGGCGGAGATTTGCCCGACGGCTGAGTGGTTGAATCCACTCGCTTTACTAACAGCATTCCAACATTGTCGCTCGAACGCCGCACATCCTCCTTGAGCGCCGTCAGCGTATTCTGAGCTTGCAGCGAATAGAGCGCTGAACCAAATGCCAATAAGGTCAGCGCCAGGATGGCGCTATAAACCAGGGTAAAGCGCAGCCGAATCGACATTTACTCCTCACGCAGCACATAACCCACGCCGCGCACCGTCTGGATCAAGCGAGGTCTGCCGTCTGCTTCCAGCTTGCGGCGCAGGTAACCGATGTATATCTCCAGCACATTATCGTTGCCGCCGAAATCATAGCCCCACACTTCCTGCATAATCTGCCCGCGTTCGAGCACCTGGCGCGGATTACGCAGCAACATATACAGCAGGTTAAACTCGGTTAAGGTGAGCGCCAAGGACGTACCGCCGCGGGTGGCCTCATGGGTGGTGGGGTCGAGCGTCACATCGGCGTAGCTCAACGCCTTGTTCTCCGATGTTTCAGCCTTGCGCCGCAGCAGCGCATGCACCCGCGCCACCAGCTCCTCCGGAGCAAAGGGTTTGACCAGGTAGTCGTCTGCGCCAGCTTCCAGGCCGAACACGCGATTCTCGACAGTATCGCGCGCGGTCAACATCAGTACCAGCGTCTGGTTGTCCTCAGCGCGCAGCCGGCGGATTAGCTCCAGCCCATCCATTGCTGGCATCATCCAGTCGACAACCAGCAGGTCGGGTTTATTGTTGGCGATGATCGGCAGCGCATCCAGGCCGTTGCCGGCCGTCAGCACCGTCATACTCTCATATGCCAGGGTGCGCTGCAGCATACGCAGCAGCTTGGGATCGTCATCGACTATAAGGATAGTGGCCATTAAACTTCCTCTGTATCTTGCTACAAATTCAGTGTAAGTATAGCCCTCGATCCTGTGAAATTCCTGTATAACGCTCTTGGTAATGGCCTTTCACAGGCAATTCACAGGCCGTTCTTGCCGTCCTCACAGGCTTACTCTTTATAGTATGGCATCAGGTTTGATAAATTACCAGCAAGGAAACAGTGAGCAACTCCTTGAGCCATGAGATTCGCAGTTTCAACCGTTTTGAACTCAAGTATATCCTGACGTTGAGCCAGGCTGAAGTCTTGCGCACGGCATTGAGCGCTTATCTCCGGCCCGATGAGCATGGCAGCGCCGCCGGCAGCTACCAGCTCGCCAGCCTATACTTCGATTCGCCCGACCACCGCTGCTACTGGGAGAAGGTGGACGGGCTGAAATACCGCCGCAAGCTGCGTATCCGCCTGTATGGAAGCGCGACTGTGCTGGATGATGATGCGCCGGTAATGGTTGAGATTAAGCAACGCCTCGACCACGTTACCCAGAAGCGGCGCGCGGCGCTGCCATACCGCGAGGCGCTGCGCCTGTGTCTCGAGCGCCAACTGCCAGATCATGCGCCTGCTGATACTGCTTTGGTGGAAGAAGCGCTGGTGTTCATCGCGTTATATGACCTAGTGCCAGCCAGCATCGTGCGCTACCAGCGCCTGGCGCTCATCGGCACCGATTATGATATCGGGCTGCGCATTACCTTTGATACCAACCTCACTTACCAGCTCGCGCCGCTCGATCTGCACGATGACCCCTCGGGGGCCAGCTTATTACCTGCCAACCTGGCGGTGATGGAAATCAAGGTGAACGAACGCATCCCCTACTGGCTCACAGAGCTGGTCGCGCAACACAACCTGCGCCTTGAACGGCTGAGCAAATACTGCTGCAGCATCGAGGCAGGCGGCCAGCCATAAAATAACCGAACTGTGCCAGACTCAATGTAACGCAATCCAACCCAAAGGAGTTATCTATGACTTGGCAAGATCTAACCGGGGGAGTTACCGCACTCGACATCGCATTAGTGATGTCACTCAGCTTTGTGCTCTCTGCTTTTATCGGCTGGATTTATAAAATCACCCATCGCGGCAGCTCATACACCCAGAGCTTTGTATTTACCCTGGTCATCAACGGCATGGTAGTAGCCCTGTTGATGTTGATTATCGGTTCCAGTATTGCCCGCGCCTTTTCGCTGGTCGGTGCTCTCTCAATCATTCGCTTTCGTAATGCTGTAAAGGAATCCCGTGATGTCGGCTTTATCTTCTTTACGATGGCGATTGGCATGGCGATTGGCACTAAATCCTACCTACTGGCGATTACGGCGGCAATTATCATCAGCCTGGTTATTGTGTTGATGACGCGCTTGAATTGGTTCGCGCGTGAGGTGTCTACCCAGATCTTGCGCGTAGAGGTACCCCCCGAGATGCCATATGATTCGCTCTTTGACACACTGCTCCTAAAATATACCAGCTCCTCCGAGTTGATTAGTGTAGATTCGGTGCACAACGGCATGCTGACCGAGCTGACCTATTCGATTGGGTTGAAAAAACCGAGCCAGATTCAAGAGTTCCTGAGCGAGATCAAGCGCCTGAACGGCAACAACAAAGTAACCCTGATCACCGGCTACAACACCACGGATCTTTAATCCATGGCAAGCTGGCTAACCCACAGCACGTTTCCAACCGACCGGCGCAAAATGCTATACTGGGCGGCATCGTCTTTTTTTGACGCCGTACCGCAAATCAGCCAATATAGCCTTAAGCTGATACGTTGGGAGGTGCTTCATGCAGGCGAGCTCCTCTTCTTGGGCGCCAACAACCTTGCGCCAACCTGTGCTTTTTATAGGCCACGGCAGCCCGATGAACGCTATCGAGGATAATGTCTATTCACGCGCCTGGATCGAACTCGGTCGGAGCCTATCAAGGCCACAGGCTGTGTTGTGCATCTCGGCACATTGGGAGACCGATGGTTCGCGGGTTACAGCGATGTCGCAGCCAAGGACAATTCATGATTTCTATGGCTTTCCGCGTGAGCTAAACGAAAAGCGCTACCCCGCGCCCGGCTCGCCCGAGCTAGCCCGGCTCGTATGTGAGCTTGCAGGCACCCTATCTCAAGTCGTGCGCGAGGACACGAGCTGGGGATTGGACCACGGCACATGGTCGGTACTGGCGCGCCTCTTTCCCGAGGCAGACATCCCCGTGGTGCAGCTCAGCCTGGATACATCCAAAACACCAGCCGAGCATTATGCTCTGGCGAAAACACTCGCTCCCCTGCGCCGGCGCGGGGTGCTCATCATCGGCAGCGGTAACGTGGTGCACAACCTGGGAATGGCATGTTTTGAGGAGCGCGCTTACCCCTGGGCGAAAGATTTCGACGCTGCGGTGCGGGACGCAGTAAATGCCCGCGAGTACACGCCCTTGCTTAACTACCGTACGCTTGGGGGAAATGCACGCCTTGCGGTTCCCAGCAACGAGCATTACCTGCCTCTGCTCTATATCCTGGCGCTGCAAGAGCCGGACGAAGTGCCTAGCTGGTTCTGTGAGCAAGTGACTATGTGCTCAATATCGATGCGCGGTTTGCGCCTGGGATAAAGCACTAAAGTAAACCTTATTGTAAGTTTTCTTATGGGAGGTTGTTTATGGCATCGCGCCACAGGCGAGTCGACAAGCTCTGGATTATCCGCTTGGTCGTGCAGGCCGTGTTTGCCGCCTATGTGCTATATACAGCGGTTGTGCACGCATTAGGCATACCGAAAACAGCCTCACTACATGCGCTCTGCCCCTTTGGCGCCGTCGAGTCGCTCTGGTCGCTGGCTGTCGGCGGTGCATATCTGCCTAAAATACACCCCTCGAGCGTAGTGCTCAGCGTGGGGGTATTGGCCGGTGCGCTGATAGTAGGCGGCGCCTTCTGCGGCTGGATTTGCCCGCTCGGCTCACTTGGGGATGCTCTGGCCTGGCTACGACACAAGCTACACATCCAAGAAGTGCAGGTACCCCCGAGGCTGGATATCTGGCTACGCTATGGCCGTTATCTGGTGCTGATCGGTATCCTGGTTGCCACAGTCACCACTGCCAGCCTCTGGTATGAAGCTTTTGATCCATATTATGTGCTGTTCCGATTGGGCTGGCTGTTTGATTTTAACCTGGCCGCCAACTGGCCCGGATACTTGGTCACGCTCGGGGTGTTGGCCGGCAGCTTGTTTATTCCCCGCTTGTGGTGCCGTTACCTCTGCCCGTTGGGAGGTTTACTCAGCCTGGTTCAGCGCATCAGTCCTTTCAAAGTGCGCCGTAATGCGCAGGCGTGTATTGACTGCAAACGCTGCGACAAGGTCTGCCCGGTCAAACTGCCGATCTCCACTCGCCGCGCCGTGACGCACAACTGCACGATGTGCCTGCGTTGTGTAACCGTTTGCCCGGCCAAAGGCGCTCTGGAGGCAGCCCTGCCAGGCTATGAGGATAAATCCGCCGAGGAGGTGGCGCGATGAAACTCAAGCGCCTGCTGATTCCGTTGATTGCGATCGTCTGCCTGTTGGGCAGCGTGGGCGTGGGTGTGGCTACTGGCTGGTGGCAGGTAACGGCTCAACCACTGCTTACCTCCCCCAGCCTCAATGTCGAGGACATTAAAGGTTCCAGCACCCTGCAGGAGATTTCCAACGCCTTTAATATACCGTTGGTTGAGCTCTTCACACTGCTTGGGCTGCCAGAGGACACCTCGCCAACTACCCAACTCAAGGAACTCGAGGCTGTGATAGAGGTATCCGAGGTACGCACGCGCATAGGTGCGTATATTAGCAGAGGTGAATCCACCATCGTACCGGGATCTGGTTTAGCTACAGCCGCGCCAGAAGGCACACTAGCACCTGAAGATACACTGACGCCTACTGCATCTGCAGACACTACTAGCACGCCTGCCCTGCAAGCCACAGCAGAACTCGCGGAACCTGCCTGCGATATCCGCGGGTCGATGACCCTCCAGCAGGTGAGCGACGGCTGCGGTGTGCCCCTGGATGTGCTCTACAAGGAGCTCAACCTGCCGGCTGACCTCAGCGCCTCTACGCCGCTCAAAGATATCTCCAGCACGGTCAGTGGTTTTGAAATCAGCGCCCTCAAGACCGCGGTGGCAGCTTACCAGGCTCAATAATAAACAGCGGTTGGCGCGAGGCCAACCGCTGTTTTTCAAACAGAACGCTATTCAATTGTTAAGACACACTGAGCGCTATTTGCTCAGACTATCGGGCGCCGCGCCGACCACTGCCCAAACGCTGCTGCTGCAGCAGTTGTTCAGTGCCGTCGCATTCACCGTCGCATGCCTGAAGCTGGCTGCGGTTCTGCGCACCAACACTCTGGCCGTAGCCACCGCCAGCGCGCATACCGATACCGACGCCAACACAAGCGCCATCCGTGCAGTTGTCGTTGATGCCGTCGCCATCCTCGTCCACCCATCCGGTGCCGTCGCATATGCCACTTGAGCGGTCGTTAATGCCATCGCCGTTCGCATCTACCCAACCATAAGCATTGCCATAGGCGCCGCCTGTCGGGTTGCGTACACCATTCTCATCACCAGCCTGAGGCCCCTGCGCAAGCGCCGTGCCTGCCAGCACCAACCCCAACACCAGCACAACTGCTGCCACTGCGAAAATACTCTTACCCTTCATGTTGCTCCTTTTCAATCACTTAGACTCTAGATAATCAAGTACACTATTCATTCATCACAGCCAACCAATTTATGATATCCTGTCCTCCTAGCTTAGTTATTTGGGCCGCCGCTTTTCGGGCCATTTATCTGCCCTTTGCGCGGATTCCCTGATCCGGATTGCTCGCCGGAAGGTGAAGATGTGCTTTCGGCCTCGTTAGCTTCCGGCGTCCCCCCAGCCTGCGCCGTTGCAGCGGCTGGCGTCTGGCCATAGCGGTGAGTATCCCCTTGCGGGGTAACAACCGCGTTTGGATCCCCGTTCGGCTGCACTTCACGCACCCGAATGCGGTTGCCTTCCACTGCACCGTGCAACTGCACGTGCATTCCGGGCGCCCAATCCGCGCCGGCATCCAATGTAACGGGCACGCCAGACACACTCCATTGCCCACTGGCATCCTGCTCAAGGACACCTTCGAGTTCCACTTGAACGCCTTGCCGCCCAAGCTGCAGTACCCGCTGCGCCTCGGCCTGGCGCGTCAGCCAAAGGCTTTGCTGATACGCCGCTTTTTGCTCCTGGTTGAACGTCAGGCCCAGGCGCACTTGTTCATAGCCACGCTTAACCGCATAGAGCGTATCTCCCGGCAAACTCTGCGCTGCAGCGTAACCGGTGCTGCTCAACATGATGACGAGTGCCAGCCCGATCGCCAGAGCGCTCCAACCCAAGCGACGCCTGCTGAAGCGAGGTTGCTTATGCGCCGGTGCCTGGGTGGTTGCGCTCAAGATACGCCCGATCGTGTCCGCCGATACACGCGGCTGCGGCAAAGCAGCCAAGAGCTCATCCTGCGCCTCGTAGCGCGACAACCGCTCACGCAAAGCAGGTTCTGCCTCGGCCAGAGCGCGTTCAGCCTGTGTCAGTTCGCGCGGGGCTGCCAGCTTACTGGTCAATTCCCCAGTATTTAACTTATGCTTCATCATACACCTGCCTAAACAGCTCTCTCGCCCGCAGTAACCGCATCTTGACGGCGCTCTGTCCGATACCCAGCACGCCGGCGATCTCGGCTGTCGTCATCTCCTGCACGCTATAAAGCAGCAACGTCTCCCGATAGTGAAGCGGCAGCTTTTCAAGGGCGTGCTGCACATCAAGGCTCAGTTCTAAAGAAGGGCCTGCACTCTCACCAGCATAACCCTCATCGGCCATCTTCTCGTGCGCACCGTCCTCTTCGTCGCGCAATGGCAGCCACTGACGCAGCTTTTGCCTGCGGAAGTGATCGCGCGCGGCATTGGTAGCGATACGGTAGAGCCACGCCCGATGGTTCGCATCGGGCGCTAACCCAGGCAGCGCCCGATATGCCCTCACAAACACGTCCTGCAGTATATCTTCCGCTGCCTCGAACGAACCGAGCAGCCGATAGAGGTAATGATAGATCGGCTGGCGATAGCTACTGAACAATTCCGCAAAGAGTGCATCCTGCCCCTCTTTGTTCATACCAGCTCGGCCTTCATGTTCGTTTCCTCTCTCTACTAGGTGTGACGCATAAGGAAGATAATTGGTCACAAGTATTTTAGGGAGAAAATACAAAGTGGGAAAGCGCAGAAGCACTCTCCCACTCGAGCATACCGAGCCCGGAGTGCTCAGTTCGGGCAATCTTGTGCCGCAACCTGAGCGTTTGCCGTCCGGCGCGTACGCGCAGCGTCCTTGGCGTTCCGCCAAAGGTTGCCAAACATACAGGCAATCCATTTGCGGTGCAGGAAGATGTGCAGCAGGATCCCCGCCGTTAACACAACAGCACCCCAATCGTGCAGTGTCAGCCACACGGAGCGCTCAAAAATAAACTGCTTGGCAACTTCCAGGCCGCGCCCTCCGCGGTACCCCCCGGCATGCGGCAGCACCAGCCAAAGCACAAACCCAGAGACGACCTCCGCCAGCATCGCCAGCGCCAATATTCCATCCAACAACAGATTCCATCGTGCTTTGTTCATTTGCTTATCCTTTATTGCAATAAAAGCTATTTGCGCAAGGCGCCACGAGGCAAGTTAGTTGGTACCTGCTGCAAGATGTAACGCATCCAGGCGCCGCACGGTCACAATGTTTGAACAGGGAATACTGGGGAACAAGAGGTTGCGTTTATGCCATCAGCCTGCTCAGCGCATACTCAAGCAGCGCCTGATTGACGGCGCAGGCATGCTCAAAAGCCTGTCGGGTGATGGTGTAAGGTTCACTCGGATCGTGCACCTCGAGCGCCAGCCGGCCTTCTGGGGAATGATAGCTGCCCCACACGTTTACGCCGGCGATGAGCACATTGAAAGCCTGTGCGGGGTTCGCTGGCAATGCGCCGGCTCCCAGCCGGCTTAAAATACAGAGCGCCTGCTCGGGATTCGCCGCGGGCAGTTCGGCGCGGAAATATTCGGCTGGCACGTCAAAGGGCTGACCGCTCCCCTGGCAGCGCGCCAACAAGCCGGCCATCAGCTCGGATTCGCGCCCCGGCATAAAGCGGCGCAGCAGGTCTGTCAGGTCGCTCGACTTGTGGGCAGCCAGAGCCAAGGGCGCCAGGTCATACCGCCACAGCGTCCCCATTGATTCGCAAGCAAATGATGGCAGTTCCATCAGGATTGGCTGCAGCACCTCGCTGAGGCGGACAATATCCGTGTCGCTGCGCAACAGGTGCGCTGTCAGGCGCGTGATTGCCGGGAGCAGTTCGAGCGCGCCTTCAGCCGCTTCGCGCGTGCTGAAACTAGCGCGCACTCGCTCTTCCAGGCGCTCGAATTGTGCTGCTGATAGATTCACAATGTCCTGCCCACTTTTTCATCTCAGCGCATCATATTATTAGTTAGTCTATCTTATCAATAGTTCTTGCAGTAGGTCGGAGGATCCGGCTCAAACCGGCAGGCTCGGCCACCTGCGAACCCAGCATGTTCTGCTGGCCGACCTCTCGCCGCAGCGCCCAGTTTCCACAGGCGCGTACGGAATGCGCGCAAGCGTTTGCGCGCGCGCATCTTGATCGAATTGGCGCTTAGCTCAAGCGAACGCAGGATGCTAACTTGCCATTCCATCAGCGAATTGCCCTCAGCGTTCCCGATTCGGCTCCATCAGCCGCGCCAGCAGCGCGGCCACATCGAAGCGCGTCACAATCTGCTGCAGGGCGCCGCCCTGCGCTCCATTGGCCGTGACCAGCAAACATACCAGCGTAGTATCCTCGGCAAAGCGTTCGACCACATCCTCTACCGTTTGTTCGCCGCCGATGAAAGCTATTTCAACGGGTTCCTCGCGCTCCAGCACTTGGGCCACCGTGCAATCAACGACACAGCTCAACGTCTCATCTGGCTTAAAATTATCCGAGAGCCAGCGCGCGATGCCGTTGGTCGTCAGGATGCCGCAATAGGCAGCGCCTTCATACACCGGGAACTGGGAATAATCATATTGCGCGATGAGCTTGAGCGCCTGGATGATGGAATCGGCAGGTGTAACGGTTGTGACGGTGCGTTGCGGCATCCCCGCCAGGATACGCAGTGGCCGCTCCAGACGTTCCAAGATCCGCTCGATGCGTTCCAACGCCAGTTGGGTGGGCGCCACCAGGTACTCGTACGGTTCGTTGCGTTCGTGCACCAGCAGGTTGCGCATCTCGCTCAGTTCCAGCAGCTCTGTGCCGTCATGGATGCGCCAGCGCCGGTGCTCACGCCCGAAAGTGGTGATCAGCTCGTTCAGGCTGGCCTTCTCGGGCTTATCGGTCAGGCGCGCCAACCGCTCCTTGATGGCGTTATAAGCCGTTACAAAGCGCTCGATACGGTCGCGCTCGGTGTCGGTCAAGTCGGAATACTGGCTGCGCTCGGACATCTGCATCGGCTCCCGCGTGATGATTGCAATTGCACGCCCCATAAGGTACCCGAGGGCGGCGGATTTGTCCAACCCGCGGCGCTTGACAGCCGTGCCAACGGCGCATAGCATAGGAGCAGCTTTACGGAGGTGACCATGCGGGCTCGCGGTATAGCGGTGCTGCTCTGGCTGGCAGCCCTGTTCCTGTGGTTGAGTATGGTGCTCTTGATGAACCGCCGCCCGCCCGATGCCGGCGGTCAGGCGCTCTTCCTGCTGCTCCTGATCGCCGCGGTGACCTGCACCCTGGCGCCCATGTTCCTGCTTATCCGTCCCCCACGCTCGGCCAAGCTGGCTGCGCGTCTGCGCAGCGCTCTCGGCCATGCCGCTCTTTTAGGGGTGCTGGCAGCCTCTTTGCTGGCGCTGCAATTCCTGCACCTGCTCAACATGACCACTGCCGTCCTGCTGACGGTCTTTGTGGTGATGCTCGAGATCCTGCTCAGCCTGCGCCGCCGCTCCTGATGCAATCCTTCGGCGCCCAGCGGAAGCCTTCCCCGCTGCGCACAATCTGCCCGATGCCGGGCAGCAGCGCGTGCGCCGGCAGCACCCAGAAGCCCTCTTCCGCTGCCCAATGGTATATGCGCTCGCGCGAGGTGGCTGCCTGCGCCGGGTGCAAGTCGTACTGCGAGTTCCAGTCGGGGTGCTCTACCTGCAGCGCGTGGTAGAACAGGTCCCCGGTAAAGAGCAGACGCTCACCTCTGGAACGCAGCATTACTGCGGTATGTCCGGCCGTATGCCCAGGCGTGGCCATGATGCGCACGCCGGGCAATATCTCTGCGCCGTCGGGCTGATAGTTGATGCGGTCAGCCAGCTTGGGCAGGTAATCCTGTGCAGCCTCATACAGCACCTGCGGCACCGGCGCCTTGAGCGCAAGCTGCCCGCGCTCGCCTTCATACAGCACGATGCGCGCGTTCGGGAATACCGGCAGCCCATGTGCCGTAAGTGTACCGCCGATATGATCGTAATGCGTGTGCGAAATAGCTACCACATCGATATCCGCCGCACCCACTCCCAGCCCTGCTAGATGCTCGATAAGATGGCTGGTATTGGCATCCCCCTTGGGTCCCGAGCCGGAATCAACCAGCAGCCACTTATCTCCGACGCGCGCCAGCAGGCACAGCCAATCGAGCGGGAACGCATCTGCATATAAACCGTTGGCGCTCAGCCAGCTTGCCAGCGCCGCGGGTTCGGCGGCCAATTTCCACTCATCCATCATGTTGATGTTGCCCGGCTGCGCGGCGTCGCTCACCGCCCAGCAGTCGAGGGCACCGATGCTAAAATGTGCGCTGCGTGCCATTTGCCCGCTCCTTGTTTTTCCGCTTCACGCGGGATAAACCAGCCGGTCGGTCATATGCATTTGCACCTTACCATACGCGGCGCCGTACCACGTCAGTTTGGACTCTTCGCGGCGTGGCTGTGCAGGGCCTGATATGTGCCGCGCTAGAAGGTGACCTCGACCATGCAGCCTCTTTCGCCGTGTAAAGGTATCTCAGCCCAGCGTGCCCCTTTCCTGGTACTCGGCAAACAGACGGCCCCAGGGCTCCTCGCGCTTCCAGCGCTTGTACACGCGGCTTTCGATGAACGGCCAGCGGTAATAGTCGTGGTAGAACTCGGAGACAAAGCTGGTGACGTGCACCAGCGGGGTATGAAAGAGCAGCTTTTGCAGGAACTTGGTCGGGCCGTACCATGATAACCAACCCAACGCGCGGTGCAGGTTGACCCCGATGTGAAAGTTCCAGTTGACGCCGGCGATGTCGTCGCCCACGATCTCGATTTCACGCGGGTCGCCCACCCCTAATCCCTGCTCGTGGGCAATGCGAATATAACCGATCGAGAGCGGGTCAAAGCCCATTAGCTGCGCCGCGATGGCATCGATGGCCACCTGATCGCCCGAGGCCAGGATGATGTTCTTGGTCCGCGGCTTCATCACCCGCGGACCGGTGCCTTCGCCGGCCGTTGTGCCATCCATCACCGCAAAGATGCCTGGGTGTATCTGCTGCTGCACCTTGAGCAGGTCCACCAGCGTCTCGTGAATCCACGAATGGGTATAGTGACGGTTGGTCGTCAGCAAACCGCCGAAGGCGTTCTTCATCGCGCCGGTGGTAGTGGTATAGATATGGCATTTGACCGTCGGCAGATGCACGATGCTCTTGCCGATAAAGTAATCGGGCACACGCAGCCCTTTGGGATAGACGCGCGGCAGCACATCCAGCGGCACCTTGGATTCGAAAGGCACCCAGCTCATATCCTGCGGCCGAAAGTTATAGAGCACCGGCACATCGTAATGCTGGAGCACCGGCAGATAGCGATTCAGGTCCTCGCCTTTGAAGGCGTTGGTCACGACCGTCTTGTTTTGCACGCAGGCGAGTTCCTGATAGCCGCGCGCGCGCAGCGCCATAATGGTACCCTCGAGTTGCCAGGGTGTGGTATTGGCGCTCGGGAAGGGGTAATGCCAGGAGATGTTGTCCTTGAGGATGACCGGCACCCCGGCGGGCAGGACTTGATCCACTTTTGCCAGCTCAAGCAGGCGATCGTAATCCGCCAGCACTGACTCGGGGTGGGTATATAACACAGCAACTTGCGCGCGGGTTGTCATAGCTCATATCCTCTCAGAATCGTGGACTTATTGTAGCTGCACACAAGCACGAGGTCAATAACCGCTGCGCTTTACAGCGGCTGCCCGGCTCATATAATGCGTCCGGGAGACCCACACAGTGTTTAGCAGCGCCCGCACCTCCAGAACCGTTCACTGGCTCAGCCTGGCTGCGCTCCTGGCAGCGCTGGCAGCCTTTTTTGCCATTGGCGCGCGCAACCTGATGCTGCCTGGGCTCTACGCCGACGAAGCGCTGGACGCGCTGCCGGCGATGGATATGGTCCTCGGTATACCCTCCAGCGCGCTGTACCGGCTGCGCATCGGCTCCTTCGAGATACCCCTGATGCAGATGCCGTATGTGGGCGCCCAGCACGCTTGGTATCTGCTGCCCTGGTTCGCCCTGTTTGGCCCCAGCGTTGCCGTGTTGCGCCTGGCCAACCTCTGCCTGGGCGCGCTGACGCTGGTGCTCGTCTGGTTCTTTATCCGCAGTTACCTGGATGAGCGTATCGCCGGGTTGACGGTGCTGCTGCTGGCGCTCGACCCTGGATATGTGTTCGGTGCACGCCTCGCAAATGTCAATGCTTTCCTCGTGATACCCCTAGCCGTCAGCATGGTGTGGGGATTATTCCGCTGGTACAAGAGCGGGAGTACCCTGGCTCTGCTGGCTGCCGCCTTTTGCCTGGGCATCGGCGTCGTCTACAAGATTGTCTTTCTGTGGTACTGGCTGGCACTGGGCGCCGCGTGGCTGGTGCTCAGCCCGCACATATCCTCCGAACGCGGGTTGAAGGCCTGGTTGTGGCCCTGGCGGCGTTTCCCCCTGTGGTGGAAGTGGCTCCTGGCAGCCGGTGCGGCTATTCTTGGAGCATCCCCCTTGCTGGCCTACAACCTGCACAGCGGCGGCGCTACGTTCAACCTGATGCGTTCGAGCGCCTCGAGCGCCACCTTTTACGGCGTCAACAACCGCGCTTACCTGGTCAACCTGGGCACGGTGCTGGGCGCCGACCTGCCGCAGTTCCTGAGCGGCGCCTGGGTAGGCTACCCCCTCGGCGCGCACAACGCCAATCCGCTGGTATTGCCCGCCCTGTTGCTCAGCCTGGTGCTGCTCGGGTATCTGGCTGCTCGCGGTAAACTGATTTACCCATGGCAGCGTCTGGCGCTGCCTGGCATCATCATCATTGCGGTAGTGCTGCTTGCGCCGATTACCGTCTCCAGCCTGGGAGCGTTTCACCTGGCCGTGCTCTGGCCCTGGCCGCAGGTCTGCATCTCCGCCGCGCTTTGGGCGCTCTGGGACACAGCTTCTCGGCGCAAAGCGCCACTCAAACTTGCCGGCAGGTTGATGGCCGGCGTATTGGCATGCGCGCTGGCGGGCTGGTCTCTCGCGGGTGGCATCGATTGCCAGGCCTCGCTTGCAAGGACACACGGCCAGGCGCTCTATTCGGATGCTATCTATGCCCTGGCGGACGATCTCACAGCAGCGCCCGCGGTGGTGCTGCTGGATTGGGGATTGGATTACAACCTGAACTATCTCTCGCAGCGCCAACTGCCCATCGAGGAACGCTACGACTATTCCGATACCCCTGGCCCCGAGCTGCACGCTTATCTGGAGCAGCGCGTCACCGCCGGCGAGGCATGGTATGTGCTGCATGCGCCCGAGTTCACCGTCTTTGGCGGCCACTCCGAGGCCCTGGAGGACGCCGCTGCGCGCGCCGGCCTGCAGCCTGTCATCCAGAAGACCTATACTGATTCCAGCGGACGCCCGCTGATTCTTGTCTATCGGCTCGAACCTGTGGTGCGCCTGTTCAGCCCGCCGCAGGTGGCGCAATCGCTCGAAGCGGCTTTTGGTCCGCAGATTGAACTGCTTGGGTATGACTTAACTCCCACGGCTGATAACTGGGCCCCCGGCCAAACCGCCGCGTTGACCCTCTACTGGCGTTGCTTGGAACCTATAACCACAGACTACAAGGTGTTTGTGCACCTTGTCGGCCCGCAGGGCGAGCTTGTCGCACAGGCGGACGGCCAGCCGCAGAACTGGGGACATCCAACCAGCAGTTGGCAGGCCGGCGAGTATGTGCCCGACAAGCTGCGTCTGACGCTGCCAGCCGGCAGCGCCGCCGGCATCTATCGGCTCTATGTAGGGATGTACGCTGAAGCCAGCGGCGAACGCCTGCCTATCACGCAGGGTGGTCAGAGCATGCCGGATGGGCGCCTCCTCCTTACAGAGATTACCATACGCTGAGCACAGGCGGTTCGACACGCGAGGAAAAGCGGAACATAATGGGCGCATTCCGGCAGCGGAATTACCTGCAAGCTGGCTAGGAGGCTGGTGATGGGCGATTTACACAACAAGACGATTCTGATTACCGGCGCAACAGGGGCGCTCGGCTCCGAGACGGTGCGCCAGTGCGCAGCCGCCGGCGCCAGGCTGGCGCTCACCGCGCGCTCCGCCGATGCGCTGGCAGCCCTGGCAAAATCGTTGGCCACACCTGCTGAACAGGTGTGGCTGCACCCCGCCGACCTCACCAGCTCCGCAAGCGTTTCCGAGTTGATGAGTGCGCTTGTTGCGCGCTGGGGCGGCACCGATATCCTGCTGCATACCGCCGGCGGTTGGGCTGGCGGTGCGCGCCTGGCCGAGGTGAGTGACGCGGAATGGCAGGCGCAGCTTGAGCTCAACCTGCTGGCAGCCTTTCACATCAACCGCGCGGTGCTGCCCTGGATGTTGGAGCATAAATGGGGACGCATCGTCAACATCGCCGCGCGCGCAGCGGCGCTGCCCGGCGCCAAACAGTCCCCTTACAACGTGGCCAAGGCCGGCCTGGTAGCGCTCACCGCGTCGATTGCCCAGGATTACCGCCGTTCTGGTGTGACGGCCAACTGCCTGCTGCCCGGCACGATCGATACGGCCGAAAACCGCCGCAATATGCCGGATGGCGATTTTACGCGCTGGGTCAAACCCACCGAGATTGTCTCGGCGATGCTGTATCTTGCCAGCGACGCTGCCGCCGCTGTGAACGGCGCAGCGCTACCAGTTTACGGTCAGTCATAAACGCGCAGGCGGAATGCATCGCCTGCAGCCTATTCATTTTCTCTCAGGAGGCAACATGCGTACCCAGATTACCGCCGCCAAAGGCGCCAAACCCGTCGGACCTTATTCCCATGCCATCAAATGCGCGGGCACCTTCCTGTATGTCTCGGGGCAGGGGCCAGCGAACCCGGCCACCGGCACTGTCCCGGCGACCTTCCGCGAGGCAGCCATGCAGTGCCTGGCCAACGTTCGTACCATCGTCGAGGCGGCCGGCGCCACCATGGCCGACGTCGTCAAGGTCAACGCTTACCTGCGCGATATGGCCGATTTCGCCGTCTTTAACGAGGTGTACAAGACCGTCTTCAGCGAACCGTTCCCGGCGCGCACCACGGTACAGTCGAACATCAATATCCCAATCGAGGTCGATGTGGTAGTGGTACTGCCCGAATAGGCGCGGGTACCGCAGCTCTGGCTATACCAGATGGATTTCCGCTTTCGCGGGAAAGACGTTCTTGTTGTGTCTATCATACTATTTTTCAGGGACAACACGTATGTTGTCCCCTTTTTTATTTGTCACTCCGAAGGCCGGCGCCCAGCCGGATTCCACCCAGGGAGAACGTCCCCACCGCATGCCGCGGCTTAAGTCGAACTCGTGAGAGATGGGGCGCGCCGATGACGGCGCACGCCCATCCATCGTCATTTCGTGTGGTTCGCGGTAAATAGGTAGATTTTACACTCAGGAGCATGGCTGCAGCGGGTGAACGCCACGGCGCGGGCATCGCGGCTTCAGGGGAGGCGAAGGCAACAGGATACGCTAGTCCAGCGGAATGTTCAGGTCTGACTCGGTAAAGGGTGATTCCATCGCCACCGAAAGATCGCCCGGCTTGACAGCCTGCAGCACAAAGCGCTCCGGCGCGCGCTGCTCGCCTTGCATATACGCCTGCGCCAGGCGCTCAATGTCCTCGTTGAGAATCAACCGACGCAGGTTGGCGTCCACCACGCGCCCGGCCATCCCATGGATGGCTTCGGCCGTCTCTTGCAGCCAGGCGTCGGTCAGGATATAGCCGGGCAGCAACGTCGCGCGCATCTCTTCAAAACCAGTGCCGCGCAGCAGGCGCACGGCAGCCCTGAGGTCAACCGACACGGCTACCGGGCGCCGGAGCGCCAGACCCAGGCGCCGCACGATGCGGTTGCGCTCAGCCCAGGCGTGGTGCGCCGGGTCCTCACTCGCATCGAGGATATCGGCGATACGTAGCTGCCCGCCGGGCACCAGCGTGCGCCATAACTCCTCGAAAAGCAGGCCAAAACGTTCGGTAGGCAGCTCGCGCAGCAGACCGTTCAGGAGCAGCAGATCAACCGATTCGTGCAGCAGCGGGATGCTGCGCGCACGCGCCTGCACCCAGGCGATATCCGGGGCAACTAGCTGTTCGCGCAACGCATCCAGGTGCGCCGTGGCAACATCCGCCACCACCAGCAGCCCCTCGGCCTGGCGGATTTTCTCTGCTAGCAACGGCACCTGGCGGCCGGTGCCCGTTCCAAGCACCAGCGTCACGCCGGAAAACGACACCCCGCGCCAGGGATCCAGCTCTTCAGCTAGGCGCTCTTGGTTCACTGCGTTGGTCATTGCACTCCTCTAGGGTTACAGTGTAAAAGAGCGCCGCATACTTGTCAAAGTAAGGCGCCCGCTGCGTATCCGAGCGCTATGTTAGAGGTCCGGAAGCAAAGCTGCTACGCCAGGCTGAGAAGGCTGTGCCTGCGTTCAGCAACCTGTCTCGCGCTTGACACTCGCGCTCGGCTGCGCTATCCTCGCAAACGTTGAGAGTCGTCACAGGAGCCTATGTATGAAAACGAATCTGCCTGTACGCGTATTGCTCATTTTGCTTTGTCTGGTGTTAGGTGCCTCGGGCTGCAGTATCATCGCTCCCGAACGTGAAACCATCACGCTGCGCATCGCTTACCGCGAGCAGGATGTGAACCTGCAGCCGCTGCTGGACGCCTACATGCGCGACAACTCCTTTATCAAGATCGAGGTCATCGAAGGCAACGCCGGCTCGGGCTCCGTCGAAGGCGCCCTGGCCGAAAAGAAGCTGGATATCATCCGCGACGACCGCGATGCCCTGGAGTATGCCGCTTCCGGCCAGCTATTGCCTCTCGAGGATATGCTTCTAAGCGATGACTGGAAGGGCATTCGCAGCGACTTTGTGCCCGGCACTTGGGAGGGGTTGCAGATAGAGGGGCGCCAGTGGGGCGTGCCCGCCAGCGCCGATGTCTTTGTGGTGTACATCAATATGGATACCGCCGCCGCTCTCGGCGTCGAGACGCCTTCGCTCACCTGGACTGTGGATGATTTCCTGACGTTGGCTAATGCACTCAACGCGCCTGAAGGCACTGAGGCTAATCCCGGCCAGCACACCTGGGGTTTTTGTACCGACAGCCAGGATTACGACCCGGTGCTCTTTGTCTACCTGCTAGGCGGTACGCTCGTTGACGATGTCAACAAGCCTACCCAGCCCACTCTCGATGCCCCCGCTACCGTCGAGGCCGTCAAGTGGTATGCCGACTTGATCAACCTCTACAAAATCGCCCCCTCTAACGCTGTGATGAGCGCGCTGTTTTCACGCGGTGCATCGGAGGCGGCTGTGCGCGGCTTCTGCGGCATGTGGCTGGATATGTATTCCGACCGCGGCGGACCCGCCAATAACCAGTGGACTTTTAACTGGCGCATGCAGCCGCTGCCGGCTGGCAAAGCGCAACTGCGTTTCGGCGACGAGCAAGGCTATTATATTACTGCAGGTTCCGAACACCCTGAGGAAGCGCTCAAGCTCATCCGCTACCTGACGGACCACTGGGAAGCTGCGGGACGCGGCCTGCCGCCGCGCCAATCGATAGCCTCCAGCGCTGAATATGCCCGCGAAGTCGGCGAGGACGTGGTGGCGGCCGGCATCAGCAATATCGATTCGCTTATCATCCTGCCCGCCCAGGCCGGGCCCATCTTTATGCGCCTGGGTGAGCTGTTTCTGAACGCAGTAGCGCAGGTGCTGGCCGGCGCAGACCCGGAGGATGCCCTTTACCAGGCTCAGCAGGAACTACTGCCCATTTTTGCTGAATAAACTGCCGCCAGGAGGATGCGGATGCTAGGAATCATCGATGCCAGCTTGTACGGCGTAAAGCCGTCCGCGCAGATGGACCAGACTGCCGCGCTGCAAAGGGCTCTGGATGCCGCCGGCGCGGAAGGCGGTGTGGTGGAGCTGGGGGCAGGGCAGTATCTGCTGGCGGGGAGCTTGCGCATCCCGCCCGGGGTATGCCTGCGCGGCATAAACCAGGCACCTCAGTACGCGAAAAGCCTGCACGGCACGGTGTTACTGGCAACCGGCGGGCGCGGCTCCGAGAACAGCTCCGCGTTTATCGACATGGGCGAATCGAGCGCCGCCAAAGGCTTCACCATCTATTACCCCGAGCAGTCGATCGACGATGTCCATCCTTACCCATGGACCTTTCACCTGTTCAGCTTTGACCAGACCATCGAGAATGTCACACTCGTCAACAGCTACAACGCTATTCGCTGCGGCCCCGAGAACAACGGCCGCCACATCCTGCGTAATATCTACGGCACGGCGCTGCGGCGCGGCCTGCTGGTGGATGGCTGCACCGATATCGGCCGCGTGGAAAACGTGCATTGGCACTCGCACTGGTGGTCGAGCTTGCTCAGACGCGGCGGGCAGACCGACCCGGTCTCTACCTATATGGGCAAGCACTGCGAGGCGTTTATCTTTGCCCGCGCCGACTGGGAGTATGTGCTCAACACCTTTGTCTTCCCCTGCAAGATTGGCTACCGCTTTATCAAGTCGCTGGCACCTGGGCTGACAGGGCAGGATTCCGCCAACGGCTCGTTTCTCGGCATCGGCGCCGATTTGGCGCAGGTGGCTGTGCAGGTTGACCGCATCCAGTTCAACGGCATTGCCATCACCAACGGCGAGTTCGCGGCTTTTCTCGGCGAACATCCCACCGGCGTGCTGATCGGCCCCGAATGCATCGGCACCGTGCGTCTCGAGAACTGCTCCTTCTGGGGTGATTTTGCCCAGGTGATCGTCTCGCACAACCAGCATGTCACTTCGGTGCATAACTGCACCTTGCAGACCTGGGGCGAACGCTACCTGCAGTTCCCGCAAATCGAGTCGGATGCCGGTAAGCTGCAGGTGACGGGCAACACCTTCACCCTCGCGGGCGTTCCCCAAGGCGAAACGCAGATTCGAGAGATGCATGAGAAGCAGGCCGGCATCGATGTGCGCATCCAGGCGGGCACACGGTTTGCGCTTATCAGCGAAAATACAGGCACCCACGGGGTGCGCGTGGTGAATGAAATAGGCAACCGAGCCATTATCATCAATAATGAGCCGCCGGAAGCCGAACAATATCCGCATGCATAGAAAGGACGGCAAGATGAAACTCTCATTGGAACGCTACCGCAGCAAGCTGCTCGGCTGCTGGCTGGGCAAAAATATCGGCGGCACGCTGGGCGCGCCGTTCGAATGCAAGCGCGGCACATATGACGTCACGTTCTACACCCAGGAATTGGGCGGGCAGCCGCTGCCCAACGACGACCTCGATCTGCAGTTGGTATGGCTTCTCGCCGCTGAAAAATACGGCCGCGCCCTTAACGCCCGCCTGCTGGGCGAGTATTGGCTGACGCACGTCACCCCGCACTGGGCAGAGTACGGCGCCGGCAAGAACAACCTGCGCATGGGGCTCGAACCGCCCCTCTCGGGCTATGTGCACAACCTTAACCGCGATTCGTGCGGCGCGTTCATCCGCTCCGAGCTGTGGGCCTGCCTGGCGCCCGGACGCCCCGACCTGGCCGTGCGTTATGCCTACGAGGACGCCATCGTTGACCACGCCAATGAGGGCGTGTACGGCGAGGTTTTCTGCGCCGCCGTGGAGAGCGCCGCTTTTTGCGAGAGCGATCCCGAGCTGCTGCGCAACATCGGCCTCTCGTATATCCCCGCCGATTGCGGCATCGCGCGCGGCATCGCCTCGGTGCTCGATTCCTACCGCGCCGGCGTGGATTGGCGCGAGGCGCGCAAGCGCCTGCTCACTGCTGTGCCGGATAGCTTCGGCTTCCTGGGCACGCCCATCGAGTCGGTGCATGAGGATATCCCCGTCGGCCCCGCCGGCTATGATGCGCCGGCCAACGTGGGTCTGATGGTGCTGGGCTGGGTTTACGGGCAGGGCGATTTTGGCGCCAGCCTGTGCACGGCCGTAAATTGCGGCGAGGACACCGATTGCACTGCCGGCACGCTGGGCTCGATCCTGGGCATCATCGGCGGCATCGAGTCGATCCCCGCGCGTTGGGCGGAACCGCTCGGCCGCAGTATCCAGACCCTCTGCATCGACCTGGCCGACTATAGCTTCTCTATCCCGAAAACGGTTGACCAGCTTACCGAACGCGTGATGCGCCTGGCGCCGAGTTGGCTTGGTCCGCAAGTATGCGACGTGCTCGCTCCTGGCGGCTACACCATCGAGATGCTGGAGGGTGAGGCACTCATGGCTCATCCGCAGCGCATGGGCGTTTTCGTCAAGCGCGGTTTTGATGAGGTGCTGGCACACCAGCCGTTCGGCGTAGCGCGCGACTTTCATCTCTTCCATGCGCTGCTCGATTACGGCAGCGAACCGTATATCCAGGAAGGTGTGCCTTATACGCTCAAGCTGACCCTGGATAACCACTTGTCGCGCCAGCAGTGGCTGAGCCTGGCCTGGCATCTGCCCGAAGGTTGGGAGATTAGCCCGGCGCCGACGCTGGCTCTGCCGCTCGAGCAGTATGGCGCGACCACCGGACGCAGCGCAATCGAGTTCACGCTCATCCCCCACGCGCTCCGGCAGGAACGCTATAACCTGGTGCTCGAGATCGGCTCACAAGGGCACATCGATCTGGCGCTGGTGCCGGTGGCTCTGCTGGTCGGTTCGCCCCTGGTCTAGACTTTTTGTACAGCCGGGTAATGGCGTATGGTCGTTACCCGGCCTTCTTTGGATATGTAGTTTGTTAGACTAACTATTTATTTTCATGCCTACTTCCACCACAGAATAGCGCTCTTCAGCGCAACCGAAAACTGCCTATTGACAAAAAACACGTTTTATGCAATATATGATAATAATCAAGAAGGTTAGTTTTATTTACAAACTTATTTTGACTGAGGCTTAATCACCTGAACGGCTCCTCAAGGCTGGGGCACCCAAAGGCTTTACGTTCATTTGTTTGCGTTTATAATGCGCAGCATCTAAACAACCCAGGAGGGTTACATGGCTCGCATTCCGATCGCATTACAGCTCTACTCTGTTCGTCAGGACTGTGCCAAAGATTTGCCGGGCACGCTTGCTGCCGTCGCCAAGATGGGTTACGATGGCGTCGAGTTTGCCGGCTACTACAACCGTAGTGCCCAGGAACTGCGCAAGATGTGCGACGACCTCGGCCTCAAGATAGCAGGCACGCATATCGGCCTCGATACATTGCTGGGCGACCAAATCGCGGCCACTATCGAGTTTAATCAGATTCTCGGCAACAAGTTCCTGATCGTCCCCGGGCTAAAGCCCGAGCGCACCTCCAGCAAGCACGCCTGGCTCGAGACCGCTATGATTTTTGATGGCATCGCCAGCCGTCTCAAGCCGCTGGGGTTATTTACCGGCTATCACAACCATTTTACCGAGTTCGCGCCGGTGGATGGTGAGCTGCCCTGGCACACCTTCTTTGGCAACACCCTTCCCGATGTGGTCATGCAGATGGATACAGGCAACTGCGCCCATGGTAAGGGCGATGTCATCGCTATGATCCAGCCTTATTTTGGGCGGGCGCGCACCGTGCATCTCAAGGAATACTCCGAGAGCTACAACACCGCGCTTATTGGCGAAGGGGTTATGCCCTGGAAGCAGATTTTCGACTATTGTGAAAAACCCGGTTCAAACACCGAGTGGTATATCGTCGAACAGGAATCTTATGCGTTCGGCCCGCTCGAGTGTGTGGATAAGTGCCTGCAAAATCTGAAAAAGATGGGAAAGTAGCAGGAGCTGTACATCTTCCGCTGTTTCAGCGTGACACTCTAGTAGTCTGCGGATAGATGAATGTACGCCGGTCAACGGGCTCACACCCCGTCCGGATGTGGTTGATCGCTGGGGGGGATCAACCGCATGGTCCTTTTGGGGACAGCGCCTGGTAAGCGCTGTCCCCTTTTTGCGGATTATTCGGGAATCTCTACGGGGTACCCGGCATCAATCCAGGCCGCGAAACCGCCCAGGAGCACCACGGTCGTATCAGCCGAAAAACCTTTTTGGATGAGTTCAAGCGCCACACGGGCGCTTGTCGCTTCATCCTGTCAAGTGCAGTATAAAATGAGTGTCTTGTCCTTTGGCAGCGTGTCCATCAGGTCGAGTGCCTGAGCCTCTGGCAAGGAGATGGCGCCTTGCGCATGCTGACGCTCGTAGGCATCCGCAGTGCGCGTATCGACCAGCACTGCCTGCCCTTCATCAATCATCTTTTTGGCATCCCCCACAGAAATCCGTGTGATTGCGCTGGTTTCAGAGACCGCCGTCGCTGTGGGTGTGGTTTGACCGCCGGAACCGCGAGCTGCCAGCACGACCGCATAAATAATGACCATCGCCAGGATACCCAAGATAATCAAAAACATAACTCTGTCGCTGTTGTGCGCCTTACGTTTTGAAGGGCCTTTCTTGTTAGCACCGCTTGTTTTACTAGCGGACTGGCTCTTCCCTGTCTGTGCTTTGGCGCGCATAGATGCTTTACCGGCAGCGTTCTTACGCGCCGGTTCCGGAGCTGCCGCAGCTTGCGCCGCGCCCCTGGCAGATTCCGTTTTCTCCTGAACGCGTCCCTCTGTGGCTTGGGTAGCCACAGGCCGCACGGCCGGTTTGACTGCCGGTACAATTTCCTGCGCCGCCGGCGGCAGTTCAGCCGGTACTTGCTCAGACGGAGAGAGTTCGCTGAGCTCTTCCTCGGGCTGCGCCGCTTCGCCCTCCTCGCCCTCTGGCCCGGGAGCGCTTTGCTCCTGTACGGTGCGTTTGCCGAATATCGCCTTCAGTGGGATTTTGGGCGTACCTTCGTCTTGAATGTTCGGACGAACAACATTTTTTGTTGGAGGATTGGCTTTAGGTTCATTCTCTTGTGACAGGTTATCCAAGCTCGGTTTATAAATCGTAACCTTTCCCGGCATACCCGCCTCCTGTGCGTTTGTTGTTTCTAGTCTAGCGCGTCCTTTTGTCGTAGGCAAATCAGCCGGCAGCGTCGTGGCCATCGCGCTTTTTTTGACACCGTGTCGTACATAACTATACTGCTAACGAATCGGTTAGCATGATAGGTTCCCTGAACACAGGGTAATGGCTATACTTCCAGGAGGATAAAGTGGCGTTTAAAATAACGGATGAATGCATCGCCTGCGGCTCGTGTGAGAGCGAATGCCCGAATGGGGCTATCTCAGAAGGCGAAGAAATCTATGTGATCGACGCAGACAAGTGCACCGAGTGCGTGGGCTTTTTCAGCACTCAACAGTGCTTCGATGTTTGCCCGGTCGAGGCTCCAGTTCGCGATGACGATAATGCTGAAACCCAGGATGATCTCCTAGCGAAATTCCGCAAATTGCATCCGGGCAAGCAGCCCAAGCTGTAACTCCATTCAATCAAAGCCCGGCCCCTCTGGCGTATTGCGTCAGAGGGGCTTCGTTTATCAGTGCCGGCCCGTTTACGGTACAATGGCTTTAAGGAGCATACATGACAATACGAAATCGGTGGCGCAAAATTGCCGTCTATGTCATTGCGCTGGTAATGATTGCTTTGGACCAATGGACCAAGCATCTGGTGCGCCTCAATCTGCCGCTCAACCGCGACGTGGCGCTCATCCCCTGGCTCGATAGACTGTTCACTTTTACTTATGTGCAAAACACCGGCGGTTCATTCGGCCTTTTGCCTGGTATTGGGCTGCCGTTCATCATCGTGGCCGTTGTCGTCGTCGTCCTCATCGTCATCTACAGCCGGCGCCTCGCTAACAACCACTGGCTGTTGCGCCTGGCCTTGGGGCTGCAACTCGGCGGCGCCATTGGCAACCTGATTGACCGTATCGTCTACGGCTATGTTACCGATTTCATCAACTTCCGCTGGTGGCCCGTCTGGAACGTGGCCGATGCTTGTCTCGTCGTCGGCACTATCCTGTTCCTGATTTATATGCTTTTCCTCGATAAGCCTGCCGCTGAACCCGCCGGCGCTGAGCCGCCGGCTGAGCAGCCTGGAGCGCAGGGATGAGCTCAGGGGCAGGGCTACGTACCTGGCTGGTCGAGGCCGCTGAAAATGAGCGTCTCGACCGCTTCCTGTCTGGGCGTTGCCCAGACCTTTCGCGTTCGCGCATCCAGGCGCTGATTGCCGCCGGGCTGGTCAGCGTAAATGGCCAGCCGGCCAGAGCCAGCTACCGCCCCGCCCATGGCGACCACATTCTACTGATGCTGCCATCACAACCGCTCCCCCCTGAGAGCGCGCCTGTCGCCGCGCTGCCGCCTCTCAATATCCTCTATGAGGACGAGTCCATACTCGTGTTGAACAAGCCCGCTGGCCTGGTGGTGCATCCCGGCGCCGGTACGGCTGAAGCCACACTGGTGCAAGCCCTTATCACCCATCGCCCGGAGATGCTGGCCGAAGACTGGCCAGCGCCGGAGCGCCCGGGCGTCGTCCACCGCCTTGATAAGGATACCTCAGGCATCCTGCTGGCCGCCGTCACCCGCGCCGCTCAGGAAGCGCTGCAGGCACAATTCAAGGCGCACAGCATCGAAAAAACTTATCTGGCCGTCCTACACGGCCGTTTGCTTCCGCCCGAAGGGATAATCGACGCGCCTCTGGGGCGGCACCCTACCCAGCGCCTCAAACGCGCCATCCTTGAGGCTGGCGGGCGTCCTGCGCGTACGCGCTACCGCATGATGGAGCAGTTCCGCACCGCCTGCCTGGTGCAGGCGCAGCCCCTCAGCGGGCGCACCCACCAGATTCGCGTGCATTTTGCGGCCGTCGGTCACGCGGTGGTCGGCGATAAGCTTTACGGTCCGCGGCATGCTGGGCTTCAAGCTCCGCGGCAGATGCTGCACGCCTGGCGCATCAGCTTTGATCATCCGCTAACCGGCGCGCGCCTGAGCTACGAAGCATCGCCCCCTGACGATTTTGCCAGCCTACTGGAGATGCTCAGGCTTCAGGAAGCCTGACATGCTGACCAGCATTATTCACTTTACAACCTTCCGACGCTGTGATATGATTCAAATACTTGTGGATTACCGCACAACGCTGCGATATACTCAAAAATCAGGAGGTTTATAATGCAAAAAAGAACTATTCGTGACGTTGCCTGGGCTGGAAAACACGCGCTGGTACGCTGCGATTTTAACGTACCCTTGGACGATAAAGGCGCCATCACCGATGATACGCGTATCCGCGCCTCCCTGCCCACCATTCAATACTTGTTGGACCATGGTGCCGCGGTCATCCTATGCTCGCACCTTGGCCGTCCCAAGGGTAAAGTGGTCGAGAGCATGCGCCTGACGCCCGTGGCAGCTCGCCTCAGCGAGCTGCTGAACCGTCCGGTGCTCAAGCTCAACGATTGCATCGGCCCCGAAGTGCAGGCCAGTTGCCATGCTGCCCAGCCGGGCGATATCATCCTGCTTGAAAACCTGCGCTTTTACAACCAGGAAGAGGCCAATGACCCCGACTTTTCGCAAAAGCTGGCGGATCTGGCCGATATTTATGTCAATGACGCCTTCGGCACCGCCCACCGCGCGCATGCCTCTACCGCAGGAGTAGCTTCTTACCTGCCCGCAGTGGCGGGCTTCCTGCTTGAGAAGGAGATCGAGTTCCTGGGCAATGCCGTGAATAATCCCAAGCGCCCGTTCGTGGCTATCCTGGGCGGCGCCAAGATCTCGGATAAAATCGGCGTCATCCAAAACCTGCTCACCAAAGCGGATTTCCTGCTCATCGGCGGCGGCATGGCTAATACCTTCCTGAAGGCCAAAGGCTATGAGATGGGCGATTCGCTTGTGGAGGAGAGCTCGGTGGAGCTCGCCCAAGACCTGCTGGCGCAGGGCAATGGCAAGCTGGTGATTCCGGTGGATGTCGTCGTGGCCAACGCATTTTCGGCGGATGCCACTCACCAGGTGGTCGCCGTGGATGCCATCGACCCCGGCTGGCGCGTGCTGGATATCGGTCCAGCCACTATCAAGCTCTTTGACGCCAAGATTGCTGCGGCTGCCACCATCGTCTGGAATGGCCCGATGGGCGTATTCGAGATGGCGCCCTTTGCAACAGGCACCTTTGCCGTAGCGAAAGCGCTGGCCGCCAGCGGCGCGCTTACGATTATCGGCGGCGGCGATTCGGTGGCCGCAGTGGAGCAGGCCGGCCTTGCCGACAAGATGACCCATATCTCGACCGGCGGCGGTGCCTCGCTCGAATTTCTCGAGGGACTGGAGCTGCCCGGCGTGGCCGCTCTGAACGACAAGTAGCATACATCGAGGAGCAGTGCTCGTACGCTGCTCCTCACACCCCAAAGGTTCACCCACAATATGGATTCCAGTCCGAAGATTATCCGTAACGTAGCAGTAATCACTTCCGGGGGCGATAGCCCGGGTTTTAACCCATGTATTCGCGCCGTCGTGCGTATGGCGCTCCACGAGGGATGGTCGGTTTACGGCGTGCAGCGGGGCTTTGAAGGGCTGACCAATGGCGAACTGATTGCGCTCAACTCGCGCTCCGTGAGCGGCATCATCAGCCAGGGCGGCACAATACTCGGCTCGGGGCGCTGGGAATCGTTCAAAGAAGCGCAAAATCAGCGCCGGGCGTTGCGCACCTTGAACGAACGCGGAATCGACGCCCTGGTAGTCATCGGAGGCGACGGCTCGATGTGTGGCGCGCTGGCACTGCATCAGGGGGGTATGTGCGTCATCGGAGTGCCAGGCACCATCGAAAACGATGTTTTCGGCACTGACCTCGCGCTCGGCGTAGATACAGCCCTCAATACCGCGCTCGAAGCGATGGACCGTATCAAGGATACCGCATCGGCTCAGCAGCAGGTTTTTCTGGTGGAACTGATGGGCGAAAGAAGCGGTTACCTGACGTTGATGGCCGGCATTGCCGGCGGCGCCGAGATGGTCTGCATCCCAGAAGTGCCCTGCAGCCCGGAGGACGTGGTGCGCGAGACGGCCGACGCCTATATCCGTGGCAAAAAGCACTGCATCATCACCGTGGCTGAAGGCGCCAGGCCGCACGCCGCGGAGATAGCGCACTACCTGCAAGAGAACCAGGAACGCACCGGTTTTGGGGTGCGCCTGAGTATCCTCGGGCATATTATGCGCGGCGGCAGCCCCTCTGCTTACGACCGTTATCTGGGCACGCTCTACGGCGCCGAGGCCATCCGCCTGCTGTCAGAGGGCAGCTCCGGCGTGATGATCGGGCTGCAGGATAACCAGCTCATCGCAACACCATTAACTGAAGTGACCAGCCGTCAGGCGCAGATTGAGGAACAGTATTTGAGTTTAGCCCGTATCCTAGCAAAATAACGTCGGTTGACCTTTTCCCCGATATGCGTTATTATTTGGGGGCAACATTCAGCCAGGAGGCAAACGTGAAGTCAGTCAAAACTATTGGTATCCTTGTTATGCTGGTGCTGGCCGTCGCAGTAGCAGGCTGCGCCTTAGCTGCACCCACGGCAGCCCCCCCGACGCTTTATGAGGTTGGGCAAACAGCCGAGAGTGCCGGTGTTCAGATCGTGCTGCAGGATTATGCACAAGTGGACAAACAAGTCCATATGAACTTCACTATAACAAACAATACCGGCAAAGAGTATACGGTCAGCACACGTTATACGATGGAAGGCCAGAACCAGGAAGGCAATAAACTGGTCTTTGTGATGTGTCCCGAGAATGAGTTGGGCGGCCGCCTGGCCGAAGGCGAGTCGATGACCGGCACCGTCTGCATGACCGGCTTTGACACGCTTGCGGGACTAAAGATTATGTATGACCCAACTGCGCAGATGCATTATACGATCGCCTGGGAATTGAAATAGATTGTAATCGTGCGTAAACGTGGATCTCATACTTTGGGGGGCGCTGCATGCGCCCCCATTTGTATAAGCGTGGGAAGCTGAAATGCCTGCTAACAGCCACAAGCAGGCTGACGCTCAGGCTCTTGAGCTGCTGCACCGCTCAACGCAGTGCTAGCTGTCGTGCGTTCAGCGTGTAGCACAGGCTCGTGCTGCGGAGGGTACATGGCGCATCTGGACGCTTCGCTTTATGACCAACCCGGGCTGCGTGGGGAACGCCGGCGCCAGGTCGCTCGGATATTGGAGGCTGCCTTAGCGGCGGTGGATCCCGCACAAGCTGTGCGCCGTGCGCTGACGCGCGAAGGCAGCATACTCACCCTCGCCGGCCAACAGTATAACCTCGATGAGTTCGAGCATATCTATGTGGTTGGCGCCGGTAAAGCCGGCGCACCGATGGCTATGGCGCTCGAAGAGCTGCTCGGTGAACGCATCACCGCCGGCAGCGTGACGGTCAAATACGGCCACACTGCACCCACCAGGCGCATCAAGCTGATGGAGGCCGGCCATCCTATGCCCGATGCAGCCGGCGTGCGCGGCGCCGCCGCAATCGAAGAGCTGCTCAGCCGCGCCACAGCACGCGACCTCGTGCTGGTGCTCATCTCCGGCGGCGGCTCGGCCTTGCTGCCCGCGCCTCTGCCTGGCATTACGCTTGCCGACCTGCAGGCGCTCACCAGCCAGTTGCTGAGCGTCGGCGCGACCATCACCGAGGTCAACAGCATCCGCAAGCACCTCGATACCCTCAAGGGCGGCCGGCTGGCGGCGCGCGCCAACGGCGCCCGGGTTGCGGCGCTCATCCTTTCCGATATCGTGGGCAATCCGCTGGAGATGATTGCTTCTGGCCCCACTGCAGCCGACGCCACCACCTATGCCGATGCGCTGACGCTGCTGGAGCGCTACCAGTTGCGCCATTTAGCGCCCCATGCCATACGAGGCGCCCTCGAACGCGGCGCGCGCGGTGAGCTGGCCGAGACGCTCAAGCCGGGCGCGCACGAGCTGGCGCGGGTGCAGAACGTCATCATCGCCTCCAATGCGATTGCCGCCTCCGCCGCGGAGGACGCCGCTCGGCTCATGGGGTTCAACACCCTGCTGCTGACGACCTATCTCGAGGGGGAAGCGCGCGAGGCCGCCCGCGTGTTGGTAGGCTTGGCCAAGGAGGTGCTCGCCAGCGGCCGCCCGGTCGCGCGGCCGGCTTGTATCCTGTGCGGCGGCGAGACCACGGTCACCCTGCGCGGCAACGGCCGGGGCGGGCGCAACCAGGAGCTAGCGTTGGCCGCAGCCATCGCCCTGCGCGGAATAGACAACGTTATGCTGGCTGCGCTGGCCACCGATGGCAGCGACGGCCCCACCGACGCCGCGGGAGCGCTGGCGGAAGGCGATACTCTCGAACGGGCGCAGGCCCTCGGCCAAGACGCGCATGCCAGCCTGCTGCATAACGACAGCTACACCTTTTTCAGCGCGCTGGGCGACCTGCTGCTGACGGGGCCAACCAACACCAACGTCAATGACCTGATTGGCATCTGGATCTGGTAGTTAGCCACCGATAACCAGCACGATGCTCGCCGCCGATACGAGCGCCAGCAGCGCCGTTGCGATGACATTGGTATAGCGTTATGATGGTAAACAAGGGCATGCCCGGTATCAACACGCTGATGCCCGAGATGGCATAGGTAAATGACTACTGATCGAAATGGTACGCCAAGTGGGATATGGTTATAGAAGCCGGCGCGCTTCCAGGGGCTGCTGCCAAAGATAACTTATTTGCTCCCTGCTGAAGCGCAAAAGGCGCCACTACACAGGTAGCACTCATATTAGCCGCCAAAGAACAACTGCCGATTGCTTGGTCGGCGTGGGTCAGAATCAGTGTAGTATCCTTATCGGCCGTGGCATCGAATGCGAGGGCGCCATTACCAGGGAGCAGTGGTTCGATATATATCTCACCGATACCAACCAGCTTGCGCGTAGGAACACCGCCTATCCGCGAAACCCACCCCCAGCCGCTTCCCAGGTATAGCCAAGCAC
>JAJFUJ010000076.1 GCA_021372475.1 Chloroflexota bacterium
CCAGATTATTGGGGTTAATATGCAAATCAGTCAACGAATACCGATACCACCAGGAAATCCACACATGCTGGTATGTGTCGGTCGCGTATCCTGGCAAAAGCGTACGTATATTGAGTGAGACGGGGTAAAGCAGCACCAACGTATAAGCCAGGTAGAATATACCTGCCAGAGTGGGATACAATGCTTTGCGATACCGCCCCATCTACTTGCGCCTTCCTAAATCATTGATGCGTGTGGATGCCAGGGCAATAGTGTATCCGAAATATGTTTATTTACCTAGCAGCCTAACTGCCCTTGATATGCGGAAGCATTGAACCCGGGCGGCCCGCATTGTTAGGTGATATTTTACGCAGGCAACCATGCGGCCGAATCCCAACCGGCTGCCGGCTCACAGCCATCCGCTTCACGCGGCAGCTCCATTACCAACAGGCTACTCCTACCCATTGGCAATGGGGATATTATACACGGGCGCTCAAGCATCAAGGGATTCCAGGATTGAATCGATTGCTTTGCGCTGGCCCTCGGATTGAATCAGACGCGACGCGCGCGAGCCCTCAGCCTGGATGCGCATGCCAGCCTGCTGCATAACGACAGCTACACCTTTTTCAGCGCGCTGGGCGACCTGCTGCTGACGGGGCTAACCAACACCAACGTCAACGACCTGATTGGCATCTGGGTCTGGCAGTTAACTGCCGACAACCAGCACAACGCCAGCCGCCGATACGAGCACCAACAGCGCTGTCGCGATGACATTGGTATAGCGCTTATTGACCCAGGCGCCCATCAGGCGCTTGTTATTGGCCAGCTTGAGCATCAGGAACATCGTCAGGGGCAGCAGTAAGGCGTTAGCTACCTGCGGCACCCACATGATGGTGAACAATGGCATGCCAGGGATCAACACAACGAGCGTGCTGATGATAATCAGGACGGTGTACAGGCGGTAAAAGCCGGGCGCGTTGTGCGGCGTCGTGCTGACGCCGCGCTCCCAGCCAAAAGCCTCGCTGACGGCATATGTCGTCGCCAACGGCAGCACCATCGCTGAAAGCAGCGATGCGCCCAGCAGCCCCACCCCGAACAGATATTTGGCGGCGTCGCCGGCCAACGGCGCCAGCGCCATAGCCGCTTGCTCCGCCGAATCAACCCGGATTCCCCGCGTAAATAGCACCGCCGCCGTGCTGATAATGACAAAGGCTGAGACCACATTGCCCATAAAAGCGCCGGAGATAACGTCGATGCGGGTATATTTGTATTCACTCGGTTTGACGCCCTTATCCGCCACCGAAGCCTGCAGATAGGCACAGCCCCAGGGCGTCATCGTGGTGCCTATCGTAGCCAGCACGGCCATAATATAGGGGCGTTCGAACTTGAAACTTGGTACGACGGCGTGGCGCACTACTTCGCCCCACGGCGGGTGCACGATAATACCCGAGATGATATAGGCCAAGGCTGTCAGGCACAACGCCAGCATGACCTTTTCGACATTTTTGTAGGAACCTCTGAAAACGAGCAGCCAGACCAGCACTGCCCCAAGCGGTACGGCGATATAGCGCGATAACCCGAACATCTCGGCCACCGAAGCGATGCCCGCGAACTGCGCTACCGTGGTGCCCAGGTTGGCGATGATGAGCCCGGTGATGAACACCATGGTCATTTTAGGACCGTACTCTTCGCGGATGAGGTCCAGCAGCCCCTTGCCCGTCACCACGCCCATGCGAGCGGCCATCTCCTGAACCAC
>JAJFUJ010000121.1 GCA_021372475.1 Chloroflexota bacterium
GAGGGCATGGGGGCCTCGGAAGCGAGATGGCCCTGCGGATTAACGACGCCGAGTGGCAGCTTGTATACGAAGCCTGGCGGGTGATTTGTTGCACCCAGTACATGCGTAACGAACTCTTTGATTACCTGCAGACCCCGATGGATAAAATCGATATCATTCCTAATGGAGTCGACCCGCGCCCGTTCCAGGAGCTGGAGGGAGCGAATCTCGCGGCGACGCGGGCGCAGTATGCCTTCCCGGAGGAAAAACTTGTCCTCTTTGTTGGCCGCCTGGTGCTCGAAAAAGGCGCCGAAGTATTGGTGCGGGCAGCGCCCCTGGTTCTGCGGCAGATGCCCTCTGTGCGCTTTGTCATCGCCGGGCGCGGTCCGGAATATACCTACCTGGAAGGATTAGTTCAGGAATTGCATCTGCAGAATAACGTGACGCTGGCAGGTTTTATCAGCGACGAAGAGCGCAACAAGCTGTTCCGTATAGCAGATTGCGCCGTCTTCCCCAGTCTGTATGAACCGTTTGGTATCGTAGCGCTGGAAGCGATGGCTGCTCGCATCCCTGTGGTCGTCTCTGAAGTTGGCGGGCTGCGTGAAGTGGTGCAGCACGCGGAGACGGGCATCACGATTTACCCAAACAACCCCGCATCGTGCGCGTGGGGCATCCTGCATACCCTGCTTCACCCGGATTGGGCCGCTAAACGTGTAGAGAACGCCTATCGTCAGGTCCTGAAGGTTTACAACTGGCAGACGATCGCGGCGCAGACGAAGGCAGTTTACCAACGCATCATTAACGAGCGCGCAAATACCCTTTGGTAGCGAGGCCCTTAGCCCCGTAATACCTCATATACTGTGGGGGGCGGTTGTGTTTGAGTTGCTGCTATCTGGATTGCCTCTCTCAGCCGTGCCTCCGCTTCATGAAGAGCCGTTTCACTACGCGCATGAATAGTCGCCAGAGGCTTGCCAGCCTGAACTGCCTGACCAACTTTGTTATGTAAAACTATCCCAACTGCAGGATCTATCGCATCCCCTTTTTGCTCGCGCCCTGCGCCCAATATGCCGGCGATCACCCCGATTTCACGGGCATCGATGCTGGAGATATATCCGCCGACAGGAGCTATATAATCGGATACAACCGACGCCTGAGGCAGCAGCGCCATATCATCAACAACGCGCACATCGCCCTGCTGGGCTCTAATCCACTCCCTGAGCTTGGCCGTTGCCCTGCCATCTTGGATCATGGATTGCAGCGCGCTTCTGCCAGCTTCGGGGCTCTGGGCAGCACCACCGAGCAGCAGCATTTCCGCGCCGACCGTCAGACAGTGTTCCACGAAATCGGGCGGACCGCCGCCCCGCAGGGTGAGGATAGCCTCCTGCACTTCCAGGGCGTTACCGACAGCGCAGCCAAGCGGTTGGCTCATATCGGCCAGCACGGCTGTGACACGCTTGCCGAGTCCCTGCCCGATGCGCATCATCAGGAGCGCAAGCGCCCTGGCATCCTCCAGGGTTTCCATAAAAGCGCCGCGACCCACTTTGACATCAAGCACAATCGCATCGGCCCCAGAGGCAATCTTTTTGCTCATGATTGAGCTGGCAATCAGAGGTAGGCTCGGCACCGTTGCCGTTACATCGCGCAGGGCATATAATTTGCCATCCGCAGGCGCCAGTTCGGCGGTTTGGCCGGCCAGGGCTATGCCGTGCTCGCGCACCGTCGCTTTGAGCGCCTCGATAGACAGCGACACCTGGAATCCGGGTATAGCTTCCAGTTTATCGAGAGTGCCGCCGGTAAAGCCTAGCCCGCGCCCGGACATCTTCACTATCGGCAGCCCTGCTGCGGCCACCAATGGCAACACAACCAGCGACGTTTTGTCGCCAACGCCCCCGGTAGAATGCTTATCAACCACAAACGGCACGATATCGTGTAAATCCAACACCTGTCCCGAGTGGATCATCGCATCGGTCAGGATAATAGTTTCGCGCTCGGTCATCCCTCGCCAAAGGACAGCCATCAGCCAGGCAGAGAGTTGATAATCGGGTGCCTCGCCGCTCAGCATAGCTTGAATAATCCAGTTTATTTCGCGTGCAGTATGTTCGTTGCCGTCGCGCTTGGCGGCGATCAGGTCAACCATTCGCATAGCAAGTTTCCTTTCATCCAGGAGGTACCTTACCATAGGATAACAAGCTGCGTAGCCAGGAGCATGACAAACCAGGATTAGCTTAAAGAAAACGCACTGATAAACAAGGCACAATATCTCGCCATTTGACTATATCTATTAACTGTTATTTTCTATATATTATCTAAAAATATACTTTACCTGGTTCCACTCTGCACAATACGAACCGTTTTATCCGGATTGTGGGTAATAATATTAGGTGCTGGCATCAAGCGATGCTATAATCGCGGCTATCATACTTTACCACATCTAGAAAGCGAATAAACGATGTCACCGCGTGTTACCGTTGCTAGTTTGGCACTCAATATGATATTGCGCAAGCAAACGTTTCTACTACGTGAAAAGACAGTATACACTACCCGCACTGGAAGCCCTATGTTGCGCGTGGTTTTAGCCGATAACACAGGTACCGTTGCTGGTATTTTATTCGACGCTCCTACAAGCGTAACCGAGGCGTTGAATGTTGGAAGCGGTGTTGAGGTTAGCGGACGCGTCGGTGAATTCAAAGACCAATTGCAGATCGGCCTGGAACGCCTAGTCCCGGTTACCATCGAGAACCTGGCGGAGTTTTTACCGGCTGCCCAGCGGCCGCAAGCCGAGATGCTTGCCGAACTTGACGCCTTGCTGGCAGATATAAGCAATCCTCATCTGAATCGGCTGCTTACCATGCTGCTGGATGATGTCAACCTGCGTCATTTGTTTATTCTGGCCCCTGCAAGCAAGGTGAACCATCATGCCTGCGTGGGCGGTTTACTCGAGCATACGCTGAGCGTATCCCGCCTCGTCGTGACGGCATGCGACTTGTATCCCAGCCTTGACCGCGATTTGGCCATCACCGTGGCCCTGCTGCATGATATCGGCAAAGTGCGCGCTTATAATCCGATGACTTTTGGTTTCACCGAAGAAGGCGCGTTATGGTCGCACTTGTATATCGGCGCAGCGATGGTCGAACAAGCCATCGCTAATTGCCCAGGCTTTCCACCAGAACTGCGCTTACGTATTGTCCATGCAATACTTGCCCACCACGGCAGACTCGAAAATGGCTCACCCGTCTTGCCGATGACCCTGGAGGCTATCGTGCTGCATTATGCCGATAACCTGGATGGCGATGCGCGCGGCGCGATTGATCATCTACAGCGCGATGAAGGCAGCCCAGGAACTTTCACGGAGCGCAGCCTGATGCATGATACCAAGCTGTACCGCGGTGAACGCACTTGGGACGACGATTAGGCGCACGAAAGGTTGAATATTGATCGCAACAAAATATCTCCTGTCAAGATATAAACCAACCATCCGCGCGGTTATTATTTGAGGTACCATGGCAGCGCATAACGAAGAACGGGCTTGGATGCGTCCATTTTTTACCATATGGTCCGGCCAAGCCGTCTCGATGTTTGGCAGTTCCCTTGTCCAGTTTGCATTGATCTGGTATCTTGCTGACCGGACTAATTCCGCTATCACACTATCTTTGGCCAGTATTGTCAGCGCACTCCCGTATATTATCATAGCCCCCTGGGCAGGGGCACTGGTCGACCGCCTAAATCGTAAAAAGGTAATGATAATTGCAGATGGAAGCATTGCGCTGGTATCTGCTATTATCGTATTACTCTTTTATTTCAATGCCATTCAGCCATGGCATGTCTTTGTTGTAATGTTCCTGCGTTCCGTCGGCGGTGTATTCCAATGGCCTGCTATGGCGGCGTCGGTTCCCCTGATGGTCCCCAAGAACCAGCTAAGCCGCATCGGGGGGATGAATCAGACACTCCAAGGAGTCCTGACGATTGTCGCTCCTCCCGCAGCCGCTTTTCTTCTGGCAGTTTTACCGCTCTACGGTGTAGTCCTAATCGATATTATCACGGCAATAGTGGGAATAGCCCCGCTGTTTTTTATTGCAATCCCTCAACCACCCGTCACTGCGCAACCGGAAGGTATCAAATCCAAGTTGGGCATCCTCATGAGCGATGTGAAAATAGGCATTCGCTATGTGTGGCAGTGGCCGGGGCTGCGCACGGTACTTTTGATGGGCGGAATAATCTACTTTATTATGTCACCAACGACCGCCCTCGGCCCTATCCTGGTACGGACTTATTTTAAACTAGGAGCTAAGGAGCTCGCCTATATTCAGTCAGCGATGGGTATAGGCCTTTTTCTGGGCGGCTTGCTTCTTAGCCTCTGGGGCGGTACGCGTAAAAGAGTTTACACCATCGCTGGCGGATTGGTTGGCATCGCTGTAGGCACCACAATCATCGGATTAACTCCCCCCTGGTTATTTAGTATGGCCGTCGTAGGCGCTTTTATTGCAGGGATGATGGTCTCGATAGCCAGTGCGCCTCTGACATCCATAATTCAGGCGAGTGTTGACACGCGTATTCAGGGACGCGTATTAACTGTCCTCAACAGCAGTATATCCGTTATCTCGCCGCTTGGACTGGCCATTGCAGGACCGGTGTCTGAACTATTCGGCGTTCATGTCTGGTACCTGATTGCCGGAGGAGTCTGTCTGGTGATGGGTATACTCGCGTTCTTTCTCAAGTCGGTTGTTAACTTGGAGGAAGAAGGCAGGCGCCATAATGAGGAGCGGGCGCGCATTGACTTTACGCCGATCCCGAGAGCTGGCGAACACGATGAAACAGATTTATGAGCCGATATGGCTAAATTGTTTTTATCTTAAGGGATGTTGATAATCCAGATGGTTGCGTACCGAGCTAACCATATGCCCGGTAAAGCTCGGCATTTGACTAGCAATCGCGCCATCATCTTCGCCCAATTCGATGCGGTGCAATACTTCGGGGTACTCCTGGCATGCGAGATTGTTGCTATTTCTGATGCGCTCCTGATCGCTGTACAAGCTATACCGCCTCTGGCGTAGCGCAGTTATCAGCTCTGCCATAACGGCAACACCCTGCGCAATCTCTATAGCGTATAGCCCCAGTGCCTGTACATTATGTGCATCAGATGCGGCCAACGGGATAATTGTATGCGCATCAGCATATTCCTGAGCCAAATCCCGGCCATAATTCAGTATATGAATGGATAGCACCTCAACCCCATCGATGAACTGCTCAAATCCTGGCGCGATAGTAGGCCTATACCGGAATGGATGCGCCAGGGTCACAAAGCCGCCGCAGGCATGCGCCGCCTGGGCTGCTTCTCTGGCCGGCATACGTCGGTAAAATCGGCTGTTCTCCGCAGCCTCGTATACCAGCAAATCTTCACCTTCCTGCGTCTCAATCTCAATACCAGTAAAGAGCTTGATACGGGGATGCCGCGCTTGCAGCTCCAGGAGTTCATCCTGCGGCCAGATAACGTGATGCTCTGTGAATACGAGCGCATTCAGGCCAACCAGCTCTGCCTGCGCCACCATCTCATCCGGTGTGGACTTTCCGCAAGCAGAGTAACGGCTGGTATGCACATGCATATCGATTAACAAGATATACTCCTCGTCTTGGCTCGGGAATGGCTGTCTATACTGGAATAACGCGAGGCATTATGGGGTGCCGTATTGTTCCATGTTAGCCAGGTGCTCTTCGTAAGTTACCGCAAAAGCATGGCTCCCATCACCTTTGGCGTAAAAGTAGAGAAAGTCGCTAGCCTGCGGATTGATGGCCGCCTCGATCGAACTCAAGCCCGGGTTACATATCGGCGCCGGCGGCAGCCCATAATGGATATATGTGTTATACACCGATTGCACACTATCTAGGTCTTCCAAGGTAAGGGGCGCCCACCAACTAGCGGTGGCCTGGTCGTATCCCTTCGCATATTGAACGGTGGGATCAGACTGAAGCATTATCGATTGGTTAAGGCGGTTTATATACACACCAGCAATAATCGGGCGCTCTTCTTGGATTTGCGCTTCGCGCTCGACAATAGAAGCAAGAATCATCGTGCGGTACAAGGTCAATCCCTGCCGACCGGCTAGTTCGCGCACGCTTTCCGGAATATGATCCTGCCAGTTTTGCAGCATGATTTGTACGATTTCTTCTGCCGTTGCGTTTTTGGAGAAATTATAAGTATCTGGGTAAAGGAAGCCCTCCAAAGTAACTGGGGATCCCTCGGGCCTGCTGCCTATAAAATCAGCTTCGGCTTGGCCCTGTTGGACTACCGTGATAAAATCCTGGGCGCTGACCACGCCGGCTTCCTCAAGGATGGCGCCGATTTCCTCTGTCCGCAGCCCCTCGCGAATCACCACCGTCACCGATGCCTTGCGCCCGTGCTGCAGTTCCTGCATCACCTGTTCGATGGTCATCGCCGGACTAAGGCTAAAGGCGCCGGCCTGGATATCTACATCTGTGCCGGCATATTGAGCATAGCGCCTGAACAGGCCCGAATCTGAGACGATGCCAGCCTTCTGTAAACGATTCGCAATAGAATAGAGGCTCTCCCCCTCGCTAACGGCAAACTCGACCATTGTCGAATCATCCGGGTTTGCCGGAGCATTCAAGTCGGTGGTGCGAAATCGCAGGTAGAGGCCCAAAGCGGTGCGCTCTAGCGTATCGGCCGTCAGCACATAGCCTGTTTGAGGTGCACGCGAACGCGCATCTCCGAGCATGTATACAAAGGCCACAGATACCACAATGACTACTGCGGATATGGCCACAACTAGGGTAAAGATGCGCAGTGCAATGCGTGTTGTTCGTTTCACGCTTCAGTTCCTTCGGCTAGCTGGTCGAGATACTGCTGCAAGATAACGGCCGCCGCCACAGCATCACGCCGCCGTTTCTGCGCATGTTTGCTCAGGTCGTTGGCCTGCATTATATCGTCCGCCTCCCGCGTACTAAGGCGTTCATCCCAGAGCACGATAGGCAGCTCCGTATACGTTTTGAGACCGCGCAGGTACGCAGATACAGAAAGCGTCTGCTTTCCTTCGCTACCATCTAAAAGCAGCGGCCATCCAACGATGATACGCTCTACCTGATACTGGTTTATTATCTTGCAGATACGTAAAAAGCTGGAACTACCGCGAGAGCGCAATATTATTTCCAGCGGTCGGGCTAGTGTGCCGTTTGCGTCGGAAAGCGCCACGCCGATACGTTCGTCGCCCACATCAAGGGCCAGGTAGCTGCTCATTGGCCATCTGCCAAGATACTCACTTGGATACGCTGGGCCATCCATGGTAGGTAAGGCCACCAGTCAGGCTCGATAACTACTTCGGGCGAACTCGCCAGGTCGTATTCTTGATTCAGCTTCCCCCCAGCCTCTTCAGGGGTAAGCCCCTTAGCCATCTGCTTGACCCGGTCTGTGTCGATTTTAGGGCCGAGTTTGCCGGTAGCCAGCACACCAAAAGTGAGCGTGTCTCCTTCCATAAGCATCTCACCTGAGGGGGCTGCCTGTAAACTCGACGCTATTATTTCCGAATCGGCTGTAGCTTGCTTTTCCAATATACGCGAGGCTAACTGCTGCAGCGCTGCGCCATCGACCACCAAACCGCGTACCTGCAGCTTCATGGTCATCGATAGCATGTCAGCCTGCTGGTCAACAATCTGGTCGGTTTGCTGGGAGATAATCTGAACTTTCACCGTTGAGGGGGGGATAAACTCACCCTCGCTCAATCCAGCGACAAGCTGGTCGAAAGCCTCTTGCTGCAGCTTACTACTTAGGTCGCTGCTCAGGCGGTCAAAATCCCCATAGGCGATTGTCGCAACGCGTTTTACCGTGCCACCTTCGGTTGGCGCATCGTTCAACACATCCACCCTGGAAGCGAGGGAGCCTTCAATCTGATTGATAGTCAGCGCCCCCACATTCCCCACCGGTCCGGCGTCGACTGCCATAATACCCACACGCGCTGTGCCGTATTGCTGCGCCGGCAGTTCGACATCGTTTAGCGTAACAAAACGCACCGGTGTGCCGACGCCTGAACGCACGATAGTGCCCTTGGGCACAATCACAGCCTCTGAGGTCTTGTTTGAGAATACGACTTCGCCCTCCGCCTTGGCGTCTGTTATATCCAGACGCCCGGATGCAGGGGTATCACCTCGGCCGTCTATCACCACCTCGACGGTGTGGGCAGGGATAATCATTTGATCGTAATCGACCGTGTGATAACGCGTATCGGCCACTACTTGAAAACGGGCTTCGGCCAAGGTTGTAACCGGTCGCAGGATTACTTTAGCGCCTGGCATAAAAAGACCAATGGAGATAATGACCAGTACCAGCACAATAAAAGTGGATATCAGCGTTAGCACTGCCGCCGACGGACCGCTGGCTTGTTTTTGGGGATACTGCCGGATTGTTTCAGGAAGATTCACACGCCGTGTTTCGAGCGGTCCTGAGGAAGTGCGCTGATGCGCCGGTTTGACCGCCTGCGGCAGTGCCCAGTAGGCGGCAATGCCAGCCTCCCGCGCCAATATGCGTACCTGGCTGCGCTTACTCACTAAACGCAAGTCCACCGCCGCTGTATCTGCTGCACGCTTGAGCAGCTTGAGGTTGACCAGGTTGTCGATCGCCGGCATATCAAACGGAGCGACTAACCAAACCTGCGACTTGGCCGGACACGTCTCGAGCGTCGAACGGAGTGAACCTAGCGTGTCGAGGTGATGTAAGTAAATGACTTCGGTCGCAGCCAAGAAACCTCCCCAACTACACTATGCACGCCTGCCGCGGATATCCTGCAATAAATGCCGTCCCCAGATGTTGTTGCTCGCGGAAGCACGAGCCACTGCCAGAGCGGTTGCCCGCAGTGCTGCATATGAGGGGTTATTCGCCTGAGCCGTACAATCCAATACATTTGGTAAATTTGTCGTATCCATTTCGATAATATCCGGTGCATGCTCGAATGGCAACATATTAGCCCATACTGACGTTCGCAGCGCCTCGCAAGCCTCCGGTATGCTGCCAGTTTGGTCAACCCAATAAATTGCAGTGGGAGGCGTCTGCTCGCTTGCCAGAGCTTTGGTCGCTTCCTGCGCCAGAGCTGACATCCAGCGTTGCAACTGGAACCAGAATGCGCGCACTAAACGGCGCTCAGAATCCTCTGATAGATTTCCTTCGCGGTAAGTGCGCATGAGCACATCGGTCTCGCGCCCCTGCATGGCCATATACTTCCCGACCTCGCTGGTCAACTCACGCTCCCCCACTGCTATCTTTGCCGAGCAAACCAGGCTCCCACGGTTCACCAATGATATTGACGTATGATGGCGGCTCATCACAACCAGCCATGATTCACCATCCACCAGCGATGCCGCCAAAGCAACCTGTTCGGGGATCAACAAAGTGACCTTGAGGAGGAGCTGCTGCGCTAACCTCTGCGTCGCTCGCAACCACTCGAGTGGAATCAGGCTAAAACACAGGCTTGAATCCAACTCGCTGCCGTGTAAACCGGTCGGTTCGGCGATTTGTTGGCCATCTAGCGTGAACTGGCCAATCGACCCATATATAATTTGTAAGTGAGAGTCCTGTAGCTCCAGCGTATCGCGGGCTTCGCGATAACCGCGATCGAGCAGGGCTTGAACTTCCATCTTGCCGATAGGTTCATTCTGACCGCGTCTGTTACGCGATACCGTCAAAGATAAGCTTTGCACGAGATCGGTCGGAAGGCCAATCGCCATATAGTCAGGAACGACTCGCACACCGCCGTTGGAGTGAGTCATCTCCTCTGCCTGGTTCAATGATTGTTCGCAGCCGTAGCCCCAGCGGTCCATATCCGGGTTACCATCCCGCTTGAGGCCGTTAACCAAACTGTTTGCAATGCCTAGTAATTCGGCGCTGCCGTTATTAAGGCGCACCACACCGGCTTGGACGCTGCCTTCTGTCCAAGTCAACAGGCTGTGCTTGACAAAAGCGTCCGATGTAAGCCTGCCAGGATGTAGAATGCGAGCAAGGAAATTCATCGCGGATACCTTGCCCCTTATTAGCTGATAATCACAGCTTTATGACTCATAATTATCTGCTATTGTAATCAAGATAGAGCCTCTTCGGCAAGCCGTGCGACAACTGACAACGCTTGAGCCAACCGAGAACTGTCCTTACCTCCCGCTTGTGCCATGTTAGGTTTCCCGCCGCCGCCGCCGCCCATTTGCTGAGCCGCAGCACCGGCAATCTTGCCTGCATGTACACCGCGAGAAACGAGGTCCGGCGTTGCCGCTACGACAACGAAGGGTTTACCATCGATGACTGCCCCAAGCGCCACAAGCGCTGAACCGAGCTTATCACGAAAACGGTCGGCTAACTCGCGCAGCGCATCGATATCGGGTACATCCACCTCAACCGCCAGCACGTTGGCATCTTTGACTGTGATTGCCTTGTTCATCAGGCTTTCCACGTTGGCAGCCGCCTGGCTCCTTTGAACGTCGGCTAGCTGACGTTTGACATCCTTGAGTTCATCGAGCAGCGCGTTATAGTGGCCAACTTGCTCACCTGGATGGACTCCCATCGCACGCTGCAGCTCATCCAACTCGGCCGTTTTGCTACGCACCCACCCCAGCGCGCCGCGGCCGGTCACAGCCTCTATGCGGCGCAATCCCGAACCAACGCTGGATTCAGAGAGAATCAGGAACAGGCCGATTTGGCCGCTGTTGCGCAAATGCGTGCCGCCGCATAACTCCTTGCTGTATCCCTCTACACTGACCACACGCACTTGCGCGCCATACTTTTCACCAAACAAGGCGACGGCGCCGGTTTTTAGCGCGTCATCGTAATTCAGCACTTGAGTGGTCACCGGGCGAGCATCGCGGATAACTGCGTTTACTTTATCCTCCACCATAGCCAGCTCTGCGGGTGACAGCGCCTGCAGATGCGAGAAATCGAATCGCAGCCGATCAGGCAAAACCAACGAGCCGGATTGAGCGGCATGTTCACCGATAACCTGACGCAGCGCACGATGCAGCAAATGGGTGGCGGTGTGGTTGCGGGCGATATCGAGTCGGCGCTCAATCTCGACCCGAGCATCGACTGTCTCGCCGGTTTTCAGTGCGCCAGTTTCTACCAACACACGCTGTACGTACACTTCCGGTACTGGTTTCACAGTATCGGTAACTTGGGCTTCGCCGAATTCGCTCCTTAGCACACCAGTATCGCCAACCTGTCCGCCGGATTCCGCATAAAATGGCGTAGCATCAAGCACGATGTCCGCGGATTGGCCGGCACCGACCTGGTCCACTACTTTGCCATCCTGTATTATGGCGATGATTCGGCTGGTTGTATTGAACTGTTCGTAGCCAAGAAAAGTGGTCTTCGGCAGCTTCAATAAGCGGTAGGTTTCGGCCTCGTCACCCATCGCACGGCGCCTGACGGAGCGCGCGCGTTCTTTTTGCTCTAGCATAGCTTGGCGGAAGCCTGCTTCGTCAACAGTAAAACCCTTTTCCTGCGAAGCGTCACGCGTTAGCTCAAACGGGAACCCATAGGTATCGTACAAACGAAACGCTTCAGCGCCTGGAATCATGGTCTCGCCGTCGGCCTGCAGACGTTCCGCCAGTTCATCCAAACGAACGAGTCCCTGATTCAGTGTATTCAGGAACTGCTTTTCTTCGCGGGTGATAACTTCTCTGATAAAATCTTGTCGCTCGACAAGCTCGTGGTAATGATGCCCCATCGTGTTGATAACGGTTTGGGCCGTCTCCGCCAGGAAAGGCTCATCGAAACCAAGTAAACGCCCGAAACGGGCTGCCCGGCGCAGGATCATGCGCAGCACATAGCTGCGGCCTTCATTGCCCGGTAGCACGCCGTCCGCAATTAAAAAGGCCAGGGCTCTCGAGTGGTCGGCAATAACGCGATACGCCGTTTGGTTTGCCAAGCGGGCTGCATCATCGTGGCCCAGCAGCTCCTGAGTGCGGCACATAACGGGGATGAACAGGTCGGTATCATAGTTATTTTCGACGCCTTGAAGCACCGAGGTGACTCGTTCCAGCCCCATACCCGTATCTACACTCGGCCTGGGCAAAGGCACCATTGTGCCGTCCGCGCGGGCTTCGTATTGCATAAAGACGAGATTCCATATCTCCATAAAGCGGTCGCAGCCCGTAGCTGGAGAGCAATTTGGATTGCCGCAGGTACAGAAGGAGGGGCCTCGATCCCAAAATATCTCCGAATCGGGACCGCACGGGCCGGTATCGCCCATCGCCCAGAAATTATCCTTCTTGCCGAGACGCGAGATGCGCTCAGCGGGCACATGGGCAAGCCTCTGCCAGAGGTTATAGGCCTCATCATCCTCAATATAGACAGTCGGCCATAGCCGGTTTGCATCCAGCCCTAGTTCACGAGTGAGGAACTCCCAGGCAAAGGAAATCGCATCGCGCTTGAAATAATCGCCGAATGAAAAGTTACCGAGCATCTCGAAAAAGGTATGATGCCGCGGTGATGGCCCAACTTGATCGAGGTCATTATGCTTGCCGCTGACGCGCATACATTTCTGGGCTGTTGTAGCCCGTGCATACGGCCGTTTCTCAGTGCCAATAAAAACATCCTTGAACTGAACCATACCGGCATTGACAAAGAGCAGCGTCGGGTCATTCCCTGGTATGAGCGAAGAACTCTGAACAATCGCGTGTCCATGAGCCTGGAAATACGCCAAAAAACGCCGACGAACCTCTGAGCTTTCCATAATGCCGTATCCTCTATTGGCTGGGCTGGTCAACTGGTGCGTGATGAAGGGAAGCCTAGGCTGCTTCCTTGATTGGCTTGGACTGACGACGCTGCTTGATCGCATCGCCAGTTACCGTCCAGGTTTGCCACTCGGGATGCGAGGGCAACTCATACATCACATCCAGCAGAGTCTCTTCGATGATGGTACGCAGCCCGCGCGCTCCCATCTTGAGCTGGATAGCCTCCTGAGCGGCTTCTTGCAGAGCTTCTTCCGTAAACTCCAGTTCCACATTATCGAGTGTAAATAGGCGTTTGTATTGGCGTACCAGGGCGTTTTTGGGTTCGGTGAGAATACGTACCAAAGCACTTTCATCCAAAGGATCCACGTTCACCACGACCGGCAGTCGGCCGACAAACTCTGGGATTAACCCATAGTGCAGCAAATCATAAGAGGTGACTTGGTGTAGCAAATCGGCCGGATCAACCCGGTTTGCTGCTTCCGGGTTAAAGCCTAGAGTGCCTTTTAACTTGACACGCTTGGCGATGATATCTTCCAAACCCTGGAAAGCCCCACCACAGATGAAAAGGATATTCGTGGTATCGAGCTGGATGAACTCTTGGTGTGGGTGTTTGCGTCCGCCTTGTGGCGGCACATTTGCCAGGGTACCCTCAAGAATTTTCAGTAATCCTTGCTGCACTCCTTCACCGGAGACGTCGCGGGTGATGGACGGGTTGTCACCACTTTTCTTGGCAATCTTGTCGATCTCATCGATATAGATGATACCGCGTGAAGCCCGCGCCGTATCAAAATCGGCAGCTTGCAACAGGCGCAGTAAAATGTTTTCAACATCCTCGCCCACGTAACCTGCTTCGGTCAGTGACGTAGCATCAGCAATACAAAAAGGCACATTGAGCACGCGAGCGAGCGTTTGCGCTAGCAGCGTCTTGCCGCAGCCGGTTGGGCCGATAAGGAGAATGTTGGATTTGTTAATCTCAACATCATCCTTAGTCGCAGGTGAGGCGATACGTTTGTAGTGATTGTACACAGCGACCGCCAGGACTTTTTTAGCTCGCTCCTGACCAACCACATACCCGTTTAGCTCTTCGTAAAGCTCCTTTGGAGAAGGGGCATTCGCCATCTCGAAGGGTTCAGCGGTGGCTCCCTGAGGTCCGGTATCCAGGATTTGCTTGCACAAGTTAACGCACGATTCGCAGATGAACACAGCATTTGGGCCGGAAATGAGCCGCTTGACGCTATGTTCCGGCTTACCGCAAAACGAACAGTGCGCTTCTACCGGATTGGTCATTCCTTAATCCCTGGCTTGGGTTGATTAGGCTGCAGGACATGGTCCACGATACCATATTCCTTCGCCATCTCGGCTGTCATAAAAAAGTCGCGCTCGGTGTCCTGAGCGATGCGTTCCACTGGCTGGCCGGTATGCTTGGCCATCAATTCATTCAGCAGCTTGCGGATGCGCAATATTTCATCCGCCTGTATCTTGATTTCTGTGGCTTGCCCCTGCGTCCCGCCTAACGGCTGATGGATATGGATAGTCGAATTAGGCAAGGCATACCGATGGCCGGGTGTTCCGGCTAACAATAGCATTGTCCCCATGCTGGCGGTGCTGCCGACGGCAATGGTCTCAATCGGGCATTGCACAATCTGCATTGTATCATAAATAGCGAGCCCGGCATACACTCCACCGCCGGGGCTGTGAATGTACAGGCGAATCTCACGTTCCGGGTCCTCGCGGGCCAGGTACAGGATTTGCGCAACCGTCAGGTTCGCGACATTGTCATCGATCTGGGTGCCGATGAACACGATGCGCTCTTTGAGCAGCAAGGAAAATATATCCATTGCACGCTCGCCGCGCTCACTGGTCTCAATAACATAGGGAACTAAACCCCGCGGATCCATCTTCCCTCCTGAATGTATAAAAACTGCTAAAAACTAGCTGACAGTGTCTCAGGCGCATTGCTGCTCTCATCAGCCGCACTGTCGGCAGTATTCGCCTCATCAGCAGCGACCTCATCAGCAGGTGTTTCCTGCGCAGGCTCTTCCTCGCGTCCGGTCATCAGCGCAGTCAAATGGCGCATGGATTTTTCCATGTAAAGGTCGCCGTAAAATGAGACCAGCGCTCTGCGGTCCCGCATCTGGTTGATGATATCTTGGGCATGATCGCCGTAGGCGGCGGCCAGGTTGCTAAGGCTGTTGGTCATCTCCTCATTGGTGACATCGATATTCTCCAACTCGGCGAATTTATTCACTACCAGCCGACGTACAAGGCCTTTTTCAGCGTCCGGGCGGATATCCTCGCGAATTTGCTCTTCAGTCTTGCCAATCATCTTGAGATAGGCCGGCCAGGTAAAGCCGTATTGCTGCAGCCGATCCTTCTGACGTGCGAGCGAATTCTCAATCTCGTGCTTGAGCGCGTCCTCAGGATACTCTACCTTGGCATTCTCGACAAGCCGCTCGATAGCCGCATCGCGCTCTTTTTGCTGGACCTCCCGTTCAGCATCAGCTTGCAACCGTGCTGCGGTGTTGCTGCGCAGGTCTTCAAGGGTCGCAAAATCACCGGCAGCCTTGGCCAGGTCGTCGTTTAGCTCTGGAAGCACCGTCTCGCGCACAGTCTTCATAGCAACGGTAAAGGTGACATCCTTGCCAGCCACATCTTTATCTGGATAGTCCTCAGGATAATGCAATGCAAAGGTGCGTTCTTCACCAGCAGACATGCCCAGGATTGCTTCAGCATAGCCGGCAGGCTGAAGGCTGTCCGAGAGGATAAGGGTCTGGTCATCCCGATGGACAACCTCGTGCTCTTCAGCCACTCCAATAGTGCTGGCCACTATCTGGTCGCCTATCTGAGCCGGGCGCTCCACCGGATTATATTCGGCATGCTGGCGGCGTATGGCCTCGAGCCGATCGCTAATCTGCTCTTCGGAGATAGTGGGAGTAGGTTCAGGTTCGATATGTAGGGACTTGTAATCACCTAGATCTACCTCTGGCATTAGCGCCACATGCACCTTGAGCACAACCGGGTCCTTGGATTCAATATCCAGGTGGCCGGGCTCATAAGGTTGGATATTCGCTTCGGTCAGCGCCTGGCGGTAGAGATCGTCGGCTATCTCACGAATGGCTTCATCCAGGATACTATCTTTGCCGAAAACCCGCTCGACCATAGCGTAGGGCGCCTTGCCAGGGCGGTAACCGGATAATGGGCGCCACTTGGTCAACTGTTGGGCTGCCTTATGCATTGCCCTATCGACAGCCTGCTGGTCCGGCTCAATGGTCAGCTCAACCTCTCTAACTGCGACGTTCTCTGTGGTAACCTTCAACGTAATCCCTCCCTCTTGGAGTTTGCCAGTTTGATACACGCACGAAAAGCCATTATACACCAAAAGGCTGGCTCCGGGCGACCCCGTAAACCAGCTTTTATCTGCCGGACCGGTCGTACTCCGGCTCTCACATAACCTGAGCGGAAGACGGGATTCGAACCCGCGACTCTCTCCTTGGCAAGGAGATGCTCTACCACTGAGCCACTTCCGCGCTAGCGTTGGAACTATCCAGTGGGGAAGGAGAGATTTGAACTCTCACGGATTGCTCCACATGATCCTAAGTCATGCTCGTCTGCCAGTTCCGACACTCCCCCAGGAGTGTATCCACCGATGAGCCGCCGAGGAATCGAACCTCGAACCGAATGATTAAGAGTCATTTGCTCTGCCAATTGAGCTAGCGGCCCTCGCAGTAAAGATTATTTTAAGCGCTTTGAGGTTGGTGTCAAATAGTTACGCCTCCGGCAGTTTGCTCCTTGACGACTCTGCTGCTAGCTGCTATTTTGGGTTTGCATTTTGCGCACAAGCTGCTTAATCATGGAGGATGAGATGACCAAGTGGTATCAACACTCATATCGCCGCAACCTAATCGATATGCATATCACCGATTGGGATGAACGCTTTCTGGCGGAGTTTGACCCTGATAAGTACGTTGAAACCGTATGCTCAGCCCAGGCCGATGCCGCTATGGTTTATGCTCATTCGCATGTTGGCAACTGTTACTACCCTACCAAGGTGGGTCACCAGCACGCCTCGCTGCACGGCCGCGACATCTTTGGCCAGGTCGTTGACGGATTTCATCAGCGCGGGTTGGATGTGATCGCCTACTTTAGCCTTATTTATGATGACTATTCCTACCGCCGGAACCCGGATTGGCGCATGACCCTGGTGAACGGCGCAGGCGCAGCCGAGAAAAGCCGCTACGGCATCTGCTGCCCCAACTCATCCTACCGCGAGTATGCCGCGGCGCACGTGCGCGAGCTGTGCTCCCTGTACAAATTCGAGGGAATATTTTTGGATATGACCTTCTGGCCGGCAATATGTTACTGCCCGCACTGCCAACGCCGATTCTTAGCCGAGACAGGTCAGCCGCTGCCGACAATTATCAACTGGGAGGATCCCCACTGGGTCAGTTTTCAACGCCGGCGCGAAGCATGGCTAGTCGAGTTCGCGCACTATATCACGACAACTATCCGTGAGGTCGCGCCCGAGGTCAGTATTCAGCATCAGGCTTCAACCTACCCGCTCAACTGGCGCTTTGGTGTGACTGATAGGTTGGCTACAGAAAATGACTACCTAGGCGGTGATTTCTACGGCGACGCCCTCCAGGGTTCTGTCGTGCGTAAACTATTTCATAATCTAAGCCCTAACCTGCCGCAGGAGTTTATGACCAGCTTTTCAACCAATCTACAGAATCATACCGCTAAAAAGAGCAAGGAACTGCTGCAAGCCAAAGCATCGGCCTGCCTGGCAGACGGCGCGGCTTTTCTCTTCATCGATGCGATTGATCCCGCGGGCACCATCAACCCGTCCACCTATCAGCGCATGAGTGCCGTTTTTGACCAGACTAAATTGTATGAGCCGTTCATCGGCGGTGAGCAGGTTCAGGATGTGGCGATTTACCTGAATACCGAAGCCAAGCATAATCCTGCCGATAACGGTAAGGTTGTCGATGATCCCACGCTTGCCTCCACAATACCGCACGTTGAAGCTGCCCTGTGCGTGGCCCAGACGCTCATCGAGAACCATATCCCGTTCGGCGTCATCACCCGCAATAGTTTACCCCAACTCTCCCGCTTCAAGCTGGTTATTTTGCCCAATATGTTGGCGCTCAGTGAGGCCGAAGCAGAAGCATTCAGGTCTTATGTAGGCGCAGGGGGCAAGCTGTATGCCAGTAAATATGCCTCGCTCATTGGGAATGACGGTGTCCGACACGTTGATTTTATGCTGAGCGATGTGTTTGGCATCTCTTATGTGGGCGAGACCCGCGAAGCATTCACCTATATCGCACCCGAATCAGCGACAGGCGACCTGCTGGCCGGTTATTCGGCCAAGTGGCCGCTAGGTTTGGACCAAAGCCAGGTGATGCTGCAAGCCCATCCTGGCACCCAAATCCTGGGCAGGCTCACGCTCCCCTATACTTTGCCCAGCGACCCGCGCCGATTTGCGTCCATTCATAGCAACCCGCCCGGCATCGCTACCGGCTATCCGGCGCTAGTCCTGCACACCTATGGAAAAGGGCAGGCATGCTACAGCGCTATGGCGCTCGAAGGTGCCGAGATGCATCGCGACATCATTGCCAACATCGTGCGCATGCTGGCTGCGCCGTTCAGCGTTCGGGCAGAAGCCCCTAAAGCCGTCGAGGTCACTACCTATCATCAGCCCGATAACCAGCGCTATATCGTCAGCCTGGTGAACTTTCAGAAGGAGCTGCCCAATATCCCCGTCAATGATATCAAGGTAGCTGTTAGCCTGGGAGGACATACCATCAAGCAGTTGCTGCTGCTGCCTGCGGCTCAATCTTGGCCGTATACCGTTGAAAATGGCTATGCCATCTTCACAGCGCCAACCCTAGAGACGCTGGCGATGTTTGCCCTTGATTATGCATGATGAGGTGAGAAATGGATAAGGAACAAACTGTCAGGAAATCTTCCGCGCCAATGCCTGTCTGGCGTAAAGCGCCACCGGAGCTGGCAGCTTTCTATAAAGCTCTTGTAGTGGATTATCCGCAACTAGAGCAGCGCATGATGTTTGGCTATCCATGCGCGATGGTCAACGGGTACCTGACCACGGGCATTTTCGCCGACCGCATGTTCGTCCGCCTGGACAAGCTGTCGGCAGATGAGTTGCTAGCCGTGCCCGGCGCTGCATCGATGGAACCCAGCCCGGGCAGGATTATGAAGGGATATGTACTGCTGCCGGAGGATATCCGCACATCACCTAAGGTGCACGTCTGGTTGCAGAGGGCAATCGATTACTCTAGTTCCCTGCCGCGAAAGGTAAAGAAATCCAGGAAAACGGGCTAGCCGAAGCGATACTAAAGCGATGGCTGGTGCATACCAGCCATCGCTTTAGATATTACCTACCTCTTCATCCTGCATGCCGGTAACGCTGGACTATCTCGTCCTGCAGAGCGCGTTCCAGGCCGACAAAACGCGCCGAGAAACCGCCCACCCGTACGATGAGGTGTTGGTAACGTTCCGGGTGGTTGAGGGCCTCCTGAAGGTCGCGCACAGAGGTTGTATTGCCCTGCATGACCATCCCCCCGCCCGCAAAGAACGCTTGAAGCAGTGATTTCATCAAGGCCGGTGTTATCCAGCGCTCGTCCACGTCCCACATCGTTGTGCCGATACCGATGAGCGTGGAGCAGTTCAACTTCAAGGATGAACTCATAGCGACAGTTATTCCCTGCCCCATGGCTATCCTGCGAGGTGTCAGGCCGTGTCCGAGCATACTTCCTGCGCGGCTACCATCTGCCGCGGCGCCCAGCTCCGCCGAGTACCCCGGAGTCCATACAAAGTTGAATACCATCGGCTTGAGCCTGCCGCCAAACCTGGTGCGCTGACTGGAAGCCGCCTCGCATACAGCGCCAAGCACCCGGCTAGCCATCGCATCGGCCTCCGCGTCGTCCTGTCCAAAGCGTGGGATACGGTTGAGCAGCGCGCGCAGCGGTTCGGCAGCCCGGTAATTGCTGCGCAGAGCCGTCAGCAGCTCTTCTGGCGTGACAGTCCTTTCCTGATATACGGCACGTTGAATAGCGTGCAATGAGTCGGCCGCTGAAGTGATGCCCAGCGGCGCATAGCCGTAATCGTGGTAACGTGCACCGCCATCCTGCTGCTCGCGCCCGCGCGCCAGGCAGTCCTCCACCAGGCTGGAAAGCAGGTAACAAGGTCGATAGCGCGCCAGGCTCTCGCTCGAGATATCCAGCCCGCGGGTGATAACCTGGTACTCGCGCAACAGCTCCTCACGAAAAGCCTCAAACAACGCCTCAAAGGTGGGATAATCCGCCAGGTTCTTATCAAGGGCTATGCGTTTTTCGCCAGTCTGCAAATCAATCCCGCCGTTCAGGACCAGTTCGAGGGTCTTGGCCACACTGTGGACATACGAAAAGTTCAGGTCACTCGCTTTACCCTGTGCGCTGGGTTCCATGCAGCCGCCGGCCATAAACTGTGCTGCGTCCGCCGGCGCTACCGCCCCGCTTTGGATAGCCGGCAGGCAGACGTCATCGTTATATACCTGGGCGCGATTGCGGCCGTCCAGCAGATAACGGCTGGTCAGGTCAATGAAGGAATCAGGGCTGCTGCGGCTCAGGCGCACATATATCGAAGGATGCGTCTGGTCGAGCTCCATGATCGACTGCACAATCAAGTAAGAGAGCGGATTGACGGTGCTGGCGCCATCAGGCAGGCTGCCGCCCACGGTAACGGCCTCGACCCAGCCGTCACCAAGGTAGAGCCGCTCATCAAAGCGGATAAGTAGCTCGTCGATTAACTCTCGTGTATCTTCCCATGTAATTGCGTCGCGTGCGAGGTCGCGTTGGAGATAAGGCCACAGCAACTGATCCATACGCCCCGGGCCGTTGCCGCCGTAAGGGTTCTCGTACATCAGCGCCAGGTGCTGCAAGTTAAAGCTCTGCACTGCCTCGCGGAATGAGGTGGCCGGGTGGCGCGGCACGCGCCGGCACAGGCCGATGAGCTCCTCGAGGCGTTTCTGCTCTAATCCCTCCGCCTTGGCTGCTTTTTCCTGCAGCGCATGGATATGGCGGTCGTTCCAATCCAGTACGGCGCGCCACATCATGAGCGCTCCGCGATACAGCCGGCGGGCACGGATATCGCGGCTGCGCATGAGATAGGCATTCAGCTCCGTCATAATGCCTTCGATGCCGCGTTGCAGCACCCATTCCCAGTGCCAGCCAATATGTCCCTGGCTGGCGCCGGGGCGTAAATACGGCTCGCTTTCAGCTTGCTGGCGGATGCGTATATCCTCCAGAGCGGAATAAGGCTGCCACCTGGCCGTGTGTTCGCCATCCAGGCCGGCTTGCGGACCAATTTGGTATAGCATACCGACCAGATGCTCATCCGGCAGCAGGTATACCGGCTCAGCGACCAATGCTGCCGCCAAAGACCTGGCGTAGCGCTCCCAGAATGGCCTCTTGGCGTAGCGCTCAAAGAAGGCGGCATCCATACTGGCGATACGCGGACTTGCCGGAGGGGAAGCAGCCCGCACTCGGCTGGCTTGTTGAAAGCGTTTGATGCGTTCCGTTTGTGTTGTTTGCGGCGGTTCGGGATTGTTGGGCATATTAGCTCCCACAACTGGTCTTGCAGTACATTGTATACATACGTTCAGTGCTTACCAACCAAGCAATGAGTATTTCAACGGTTGGCGTTGACAAATACGGCGTCTGTTGATACCCTTGTCCCATCTGTGTTTAGCGAGGTAGATGATATGAATAACCGCCAACGCGTGATGGCTGTCCTGAATTACCAACCATACGACCACTTGCCGATTGCCCATTTCGGGTTTTGGAACGAAACCCTGGATAAATGGGCGCAAGAGGGGCATCTATCGGTAGACGAGGCCAGGCGCTGGTTCGATGGCAACCCGACCGATGCCGTCATCAGCGCCAAACTGGGCTTCGACATGAACTATTATTCCGCTTTCCATATTGCCACCCACCTCTGGCCTCCTTTTGAACGCCAGGTGATGGAGGAATTGGCAGACGGCGGCCGCAAAGTACTCAACGAAGAGGGCGTTATCGTACTCGAGATTCCAGGCGCAACGGGCATCCCAACCGAGATCGAGCACCTCTTCAAGGGGCGCAAGGAGTGGGAGGAGCTATTCAAGCCGCGCCTGCAATGGCACGAGGAACGCGTAACGCGCATGCCGGTGCGTGTCAACGACCATATGCAGCCTTGGGATGAAGGCGGGCTGGAGTTCCTCAAGCAGGATACGCGTGATTATCTTTACGGCATTCACTGCGGCAGCTTGTACGGCAATATCCGCAACTTTATCGGCATGACCGGTTCTGCTTACCTATTGGCTGACGATGAGGCGCTCTTTGACGAACTAATCAACACGGTCGCCGATATCTGCTACCAGGGCGCCAAGACAGCCCTTGAGAGCGGCGCCAAGTTCGATTTTGGCCATTTCTGGGAGGATATCTGCTTTAACAATGGCCCATTGATTAACCCGCGCGTCTTCCGCGCCAAAGTCGGTCCGCACTACAAACGCATCACCACACTTCTCAACAGCTACGGCATCAATGTCGTCTCTCTCGATTGTGACGGCAAAATCGATGCCCTTGTACCGATCTGGTTCGAGAACGGGGTCAATACGATGTTCCCGATTGAGGTGGGCACCTGGGATGCCTCTATCGCTCCTTGGCGTGCGAAATACGGCCGTGAGCTGCGCGGTGTGGGCGGGATGAACAAAAAAGTGTTTGCCTATGATTATGCGGCGATTGACACCGAAGTAGAACGGCTCAAACCGCTGGTCGCACTTGGCGGTTATCTCCCCTGCCCCGACCATCGCATCCCGCCGGATGCCAAGTGGGAGAACGTCCAATACTATTGTGAACGCATGCACAAAGCATTTGATTAATATAACATACATACTGGAGGAGATTATGGAAACCCGCTACCGCGCTGCTGTGATTGCAACAGGCAGAATGTCGCGCGCCCATGGCAATGCTTTCAAGGCTATCCCGAATATCGACCTGGTGGCCTGCGCCGACATCTCGGCTGAAGCCGTAAATGGCTTTGGCGAACAATACGGCATCGCCCCCGAACACCGTTACCTGGATTACCGTCAGATGATGGACAAAGAGCGACCTGATATTGTGGCTATTGTCTCACTGCATCAAATGCACGCCGAGATGACGATTGCCGCTGCCGAGTTCAAGCCGAAGGGCATCATCTGTGAAAAACCGATCGCGATGAACCTTGCTGAAGCCGATGCCATGATTAAGGCATGCAAGGACGCCGGAACTGTGCTCATCGTCGGCCATCAACGGCGCTATAACGCCCAGTATGTGGCCGCTTATCAGTCGCTCAAGCAGGGCGATATCGGCGATTTGGTGTTCATAGAAACCCACGGCCATCCTGGCAGTTCGCTGCCGGTTGACGGGACCCATTCGATCGACCTGGCGCGCTGGTACAACGATGATGCGCCCGTCCAGTGGGTTATGGCGCAAATCGATTACCGCGAGCATCACCTGGGCTGGGGCGGCGAGGTAGAGAACGCCGCATCGGTATTGTACGGCTTTGCCAATGGGGTCCGCGCCTGGCACACCTGCGGGAGCATCAAACTATTGGATGACAAGCATGAAGCCTTGTGGCCAAACGTGAGCGGTCGCAACTACCACCACATTATCCTGCGCGGCACGCACGGAGAGATACAAATCGACGGCGATGCGCCCAACGAGGGCATCCCCTGGGTGCGCCTAGTGCGCAACGGCCAGGTGACAGAACTCCCGCTCTACCTTGAGCGCCAAATGACCGACCCGGTACACGCACAACTCACACGCGACCTGCTCACTACAATCGAGACGGGCGCGCCGCATAAGCTTGCCGCCGCATCGGCGCGCGCCACACTTGAGGTGTTGATGGCCGCTTATGAATCAGCGCGGCGTATTTCCGCCGTTGCGTTGCCGCTGGAAGTGAAAACAAATCCCCTGTATGAGATGCTCAATCTCAAAGGGTAACGTTCAGCATCTGCTAAAAATAACCGAATCACACGAGGTGCGTTATGCTCGATGACAAGTCGCTGCTTGCCTGGTTTGGCGACCCTCCCGCCAGCTATCGACCGCAGCCGTTCTGGTTCATCAACCACGAGGCTGACCCGCAGGAACTCGTCCGCCAGGTGCACATGATGCATGAAAAAGGCGTGGGCGGATTCGCTTTCCACGCCCGCCATGGCCTGCGGGTGCGCTATAACAGCCCGGAATGGCTGAATGCGCTACGCGCTGTCACCGAGGAAGCCCATCGGTTGGGGATGGTCGTATGGCTCTATGACGAGGAGAACTGGCCGTCTGGAACGGATGGCGGCAGGCTCACTCTCGAACATCCGGAATTCCGCATGCGCTACTTGCGCTACTGGGAGCAGCGCGTCACTGGTCCGCAGCACGTGGATATTCAACCCACCATCGATGATAATATTCTGCTCAAAGTTTTTCTCACGCCCCTCACGAACGACGCCGAGAGCGCCCAGCCCGACCTTGACCGCTCCGAGGATGTTACGGCGCAGTATGATGCGGCTGGCAATACGCTGAGCCTTGAGATCCCTGCCGGCGCGTATGTGGCGTCCTTCTTTTTCATCTGCCCCGTCCCGCAGGGCGTTACCTTTCTCAACGGCTGGTATCTGGATACGCTGGATTCGGATGCCTGCGACGAATTCGTACGCCGTTGCTATGAACCCAATCTGGCCGCCGTGGCAGAATATATGGGCAATACGGTGCAGGGTATCTTTACCGATGAGCCGGGGCTGATGATTCACGACGGCTTCTTTGGATCGCGAGCCTTCCGTCCGGATATAGCCGACCCGCTGCGCCGTCTGCCCGGCTCGGTGATGGCCTGGAGCCGCAGATTTCCGGAAATGTTCCTGCAATGGCGCGGCTATGACCTGCTGCCGCATCTGCTCACCCTGGTTTATGAGACCAGGCCGGAGGATGTCCGCATCCGCCAGGATTATTACCGCACAGCAACTGAAGCCTATATCAATCACTATTATGGGGCGATCAAGCGCTTCACCAGGCGCAACAACCTAAAACTAATCGGCCACACTCTGGAAGAGCCGATATGGGCTCAGGCGCGCTCGCAAGGCAACCAGCACCAGGTGCTTTTCCAGTTCGATTGGCCAGGATACGACTATCTGGCGATGCAGAACGGCATTGCCACAGCCCAGAATCCGGCCCGCCTATTGGCCGCGCAGTGCGCCGCCTCGATTGCCGCGCTCAAAGGCGGTGAACGGATCATGGTCGAGGCTTTTGGCGGTTCTGGCAACAGCGCAACTCTGGCTGAGCGCCGCCGACATGCTAATATGATGGCCTTGTTCGGCACTTCGTTGTTCATGCCACACGGCTTCTACCAATCGTTTGCCGGAGAACGCAAGTCCGACTGGCCTCCCAGCGAGTTCTACCAGGCTGCCTTTTGGGAGCAGTATCATTCCTTTGCCGATTACCTGGGCAGATTGAGCCTTGTAGCGCATGCCGGCAAGCCGGTCGAACCGGTCATGATCCTTTCCCCCATAGCAACCGCCTACCGCCAGCTTGCAGGGAATGGCCAGGTGAACGATAAGCTGGATGTGGACCGAGTCTACTCTGCGCTCTCATACGGCTTGTTGGCACGTCAACGCAACCACATCTATATCGATGAACGACACCTGCACCTCGGGGTTTTGAGCCCACACGGTTTATCATTCAACGATTATGTAAATAATCTTGATGTGCTGATAGTGCCGGCGGCTAGCATCCTGGATGATAAAACAGTGACGTTTCTGCTTGATTTTAACGCCTATGGCGGCAAGATCCTTTGGCTGGAGCGTATGCCCGACCGAACCGTTACAGGAGCCCCATTCCCTGGGGACAAGTTTACGGGGGATAATAACCGCCTGCTGCAGTTCGATCTCGATCAGATTGAAGCCGTGCTCGATGCATGGCGGCCGCAATCGCTCAAGGTAGCTGCCGAACCGTCCGAAGGCGCCCTCGTAGTTACAAAAAAAGCGGGCAGCGTCTATCTGGTGCTGGCCTTTAATCCGCTGGAAGGCAGCCCCAGCGAGTGCACATTGGCAGTCGGCGCCCCTGATTACAGCGTTGAGGAGCTGCTGCTCGAGACCGGCGAGCAAGTATGCCGTGCGGAAAACGCCCAGTGCTACCGATTCACCCTGCAGCCGTCCGAGCTGCGCGTATTTCGGCTAACTTCAGGCGGCGCGCCGGCCAAGGTACGGGCTGAGGCGCAGGCGCCATCCAGCTTGCGCTCCGTCAAGGCGCAGAGCTTGCAGCTTGCCCATGACAACCTATTGCCACTCGACCACTGGAGCATCGATTTAAGCATTCGCCCGGAAGAGCGCCCGGAAGGCCTGCTGCGCTTCATGCAGCACACGACCGTTATCCGCTACAGCACGCGGTTCACAGCGCGTGACCTGCCCTCCAAACTCTGGCTGGTATTGGATGACTTTGCCCAGTACCTGCCGGCTCACTATGGCGTGCTTACCGGCTACCGCTCCTTTGAACTTACCGTTAACGGACGCCAGGTGCCCCCGTTTCAGTCGCTCGAGTACCCGGATCACTACTCGACCGGGCAGGATATCCTGCCGTACACGCAGGTCGGTGCAAATGAAATAGCCATCTATGTTGGGCAATCCAACGAGCGCCCAGCGGCGCCGACACTGCAATATCCGCCGCTGTTGGCCGGGGATTTCGCACTCAACCAGCAGGATGAACTCATCGCTCCCAATCCCAGGCAAATCGGTTATTGGGATCAGGCTGGCGCGCCGTATTACTCAGGCATAGCCAGCTACCGCTTTGACCTTACGCTGTCAGAGCCTGCCCAACGTATCTGGCTCGACTTTGGCGAGGGGCATGAATCACTGCAGATATTTGTAAATGGTAAGTTGGCAGCCAGTAGGGCTTGGGCGCCGTATGCGCTGTGTGTACCTGCCGAATGGCGGCAGGGGGTGAATAAAGTCGAGGTGCAAGTAGCGAATACTGCTGCCAATCTGTATGAGAAACGCCGCAGCCGCTCCGGTATCAATGGAATACTGCGATATGCATTCACCGAATAGTGCAGAAAAGGCTCCGTTGCGCTTTGCGATCCTGGGCACTGGTTTTTGGGCGCGTTACCAACTTGCCGCCTGGCGCGAGTTGCCAGGTGCAAAGTGCGTTGCTCTTTACAACCGCACACGCAGCAAAGCCGAAGCCCTTGGTGAAGCTTTTGGCATAACCAGGATTTATGACGATCCGAGTAAACTCTTGGCCTCCGAACAACTTGACTTTGTGGATATCATCACCAGCGTAGAAACGCACATGCCTTTAGTGAAACTAGCTGCTCAAGCAGGCGTCCCCACTATTTGCCAAAAACCGATGGCGCCTAGCCTGGCCGAGGCAGCCGAGATGATGGCGGCCTGCGAGCAAGCAGGGATACCGCTGTATATCCATGAAAACTGGCGTTGGCAATCACCTATCCGCGCGCTAAAGCAGCAATTGGAGCGCGGCAGCATCGGGCGACCGTTTCGCGCCCGCATCCACTATTGCAACAGTTACCCTGTCTTTGATAATCAGCCGTTTCTCAAGACATTACCACAGTTTATCCTCACCGATATGGGCAGCCACATCCTAGATACCGTGCGCTTCCTCTTTGGTGAGGT
>JAJFUJ010000142.1 GCA_021372475.1 Chloroflexota bacterium
TAGCGATTACGACTATATTAAAGCGGCTATGCGGCGCACGCACTTATGGGCAAAGCGTTGCCAACAGGCGCATACTCGCGCAGACCAGGCTTTGTTTGGCATTGTGCAGGGGGGTATCTTCCCGGACTTGCGTTCTGAAAGTGTCAAGGTGCTCACGGATATGGAGTTCCCCGGTTATGCGATTGGCGGTCTTTCTGTCGGCGAGAGTAAGGAGCAGATGTATGGGATTCTCGAGCACACCACGGCGCAGCTCCCAGCGCTCAAAGCACGCTACCTGATGGGAGTAGGATCGCCGGAAGATCTGGTGGAAGGGGTCGCTCGGGGTGTCGATATCTTTGATTGCGTGCTGCCCACCCGCCTGGCGCGCACTGGGGCAGTTTTCTGCCCTGATGGGCGCCTTAATTTACGCAATGCTGCGTACAAGGAAGACCCCAACCCTATTCAGGATGGCTGCAGTTGCTATGCCTGCCGAACCTTTTCGCGAGCCTACCTGCGCCATCTCGTGATGAGTGACGAAATTCTGGGACTGCGCCTCAATACGATTCACAATGTGCATTTTTTACTTGAGTTAACTCGCGATATGCGCGTAGCCATCGCTGCCGGCACATTCGCAACCTTTCGGCGCGATTTTATGGCGCGTTACCGTGTAGCTGATGCCGAATTGCGTGCGGAAGGGCACCGTACATGGCATCTCGGTAAAACCAGCCGGCTCCTATCTGCTGATGAGGTGAGTTAAGATGAACTTTCTGCAAGCGCTCGTCCTAGGGATCATCCAGGGTTTGACCGAGTTTCTGCCAGTTTCGAGTTCAGGGCATTTGGTCGTCGTGCCATGGCTCCTCGGCTGGCCGCAGCCGGACGTTATGTTCGATGCTATGCTGCATTTGGGCACCGTCGTGGCTCTTTTGGTTGCGTTCTGGCGCGATATTATCAAGCTGATCGTAGGGTGGTTTAACTCGATATTCAAGCGCGGGCAGCCGACGCTCGAAGGCCGCTTGGCATGGTTGCTAATACTGTCAGCCGTGCCTGCTGCTATCCTCGGTTTCTTGTTTAACGACTTGTTTGAGTCATTGTTCGGCACCCCGCGGCTGGTGGCAATCTTGCTGCTGGTTACAGCGTTCATCCTCTGGGTGAGTGAAAAGCTCAGCAAACGCGAGCGGACGCTCGAGAGCCTTACCTGGGTGGATGCCCTCCTGATGGGGATGGCGCAGGGTATCGCAATCGCTCCCGGTATCTCCCGTTCCGGGGCTACCCTGGCCTCAGGCTTGATACGTGGCCTTAAACGTGAGGATACCGCGCGCTTTTCATTTCTGATGGCAATACCGGTCATCATTGGGGCGTCAGGGTACAAACTTCTGGATGCTTCTATAACCAGCAGCCAACTAGGCATACTGCTGGTTGGTTTTCTAGCAGCCTTGATATCAGGATTTCTTGTCATCCGTGCCTTTCTCAACTTTGTACGTGGCCATTCCTTAAAGCCGTTTGCCTGGTATTGCGCTTGTGCAGGTGTTGCAGCTCTGGTTCTTTCGCTGGTAAAGGCATAAATTGGACGGAACAGCCATGGTGCGCCGGTCAGCGATTCTCTGTGCGGCTGCGCTCATCCTGGTGCTCGCAACCGGCTGTGATATGCTCTTCAAACCTGTCGGTTCAGGACACTACTCGTTCGAGGAACCCACGTCAGAACAAGCGCAGGTAATCCGTGTTGCTGCCAGTTGGGCGGTTTTGCCCATGGTGAATGAACTGGAGAAAGCTTACCTGGAGCAATACCCGAACGCTGTTTTCCAGATAAGCGCTGCCGAATCCAGTTTGGCAGAACAGTCCCTCGAAAAGAACCAAGCTGATATCGCCTTTGTTATTGATGAGACTGCGGGGGCAGTGTTTACTGGCACCATTATTACCAAGTTTAATGAGCACCCGCCTGCTATCGCTTACGATGCTTTGGTGGTTGCTGCTTCGGTAAACACCACCATCGACAACCTGACAACAGGCCAACTGCAGGATATATATGCCGGGCGCGTCCTCACCTGGGGTCAGGTCGGAGGAGACAACAGCCGCGCAGAATTCGTCAGCCGCGAATCCGGCTCAGCGGCACGCCTTCTTTTTGACAATGTAGTCATGCGCGGAGAGACTATCTCGACAGCGGCCGTCGTTTTGCCTAATGACGAGGCTGTCAAAGACTATATCATCCGCAATCCAGGCGCCATCGGCTACCTTTCTATGTCGTATGTGGATGCTCGTATCAAGGTAATCAAGCTGGATGGACGTTTGCCGGATCAGAGGACGGTCAAGGCTGGCGCATATCCTCTTGCCAGGCCGATTGTTGGCTTGCTAGGTGCGGATGCTCATCCGGATGCTCAGCGTCTGCTGTCGTTCGCTCTCAGTGAAAAAGGGTGTCAGATTGCAGCAGACCAGCATTATATCTGCCTGCGCTAACGGATAAATGGATTCGATTGCTTCTCAGCGCCGATGGTAGTGCTTGGGCCGTGGCCAGGATAAACGATTGTGGTTTCAGGCAAGATGAACAAGCGCGTGCGGATGCTGGTAACAAGCGTATCACTATCGCCGCCGGGTAAGTCCGTACGGCCTATGCCTTGCCTGAAGAGAGTGTCCCCGGATAACAGCACATTCGACTGTTCATCATACAGGCAGATGCTCCCCGGCGAATGCCCGGGAGTAAGCATCACCGTGAGTGATTCGTTCCCAAAACGAATGCTCGTGCTGTCTTCCAGCAAGAGATCAGCCTGGATGCCTGGCAACTTGTGACCCACAAGCATCTGTAAGGACTCGGGTTGCCTAGCCAGGAAGGCGGCATCGCTGCGATGGATGGCAACTGGCGCCAGCGTGGCGGTATGCACCTCAGCCGCGGCCATGACGTGGTCGAAATGAAAATGGGTGAGCATAATCGTTAGCACATGCAGCTTATGCTGGTCGACCTTATGCAAGATACGCTGCGCCTCAGCCCCAGGATCGATGATGACGGCCTCTGCTGTCTCTGGGCACCAACACAGGTAGCAGTTCGCAGCGATAGAGCCAACAGCTAGTCCTAGAACTTTCACCATGCACCTCAGCTAGAAGGGTATAAAGGTATAGTGCATCGTACCCGCTGTCAAGTTGCGCACCTACCTCGATTGCTTATACTCAAAATCCTAGATTAGTTGGGAGGATAGTCCATGCGCTTATCTACCCTTTTTGGACGAACGCTGCGCGAAGTGCCCGCTGATGCTGAAGTTATCAGCCATCAATTGTCTCTGCGTGCAGCCTTAATTCGTCAGGTGGCAGCGGGTATCTACAGCTACTTACCGCTTGGGTGGCGCGTGCTGCGCAAGATCGAACAAATTATGCGGGAGGAGATGGACGCTGCCGATGGGCAGGAAATGTCTATGCCCGTTGTGCAACCGGCCGAGTTGTGGCGCGCTACCGGCCGTTACGATGCTCCTGCGCCAGGGCCGGCGCTGCTGCGCTTCAAGGATCGGGGTGAGCACGAAATGGTGCTCGGGATGACGCATGAGGAGGTTGTCACGGCTCTGGCTAAACTCGAAATCGACTCGTACCGCCAACTGCCCTTGATGGTATATCAGATACAGACCAAGTTCCGCGATGAACCGCGCTCCCGCGGCGGCCTGATTCGCGTGCGCGAGTTTATCATGAAGGATGGTTACAGCTTTCATACGGATGCAGCCAGCCTGGATGAGTACTACCCTAGGATTTACCAGGCTTATATCAATATCTTTAAGCGTTGTGGTGTGCAGGCAATACCGGTTGAGGCGGATTCCGGCATTATGGGCGGCTCAGCCTCACACGAATTTATGGTTTTGAGCGAGATGGGGGAGGATACCCTCATCCTATGTGAGCACTGCGGTTATGCTGTCAACGCCGAAAAGGCGCAGTTTGCAAAGGGGGCAGCCGAGAGCAGCGCCGTTCTGCCGCTGGAGAAGGTCGCGACGCCCGGAACTAGCTCAATCCAGGCGGTTGCAGCATATCTCGGTGTTCCCGAGCGGCAAACACTCAAGGCCGTATTTATGAGCGATCCTGAGGGAAAGGTCGTATTTGCCCTCATTCGCGGAGATCTCGATGTCAATCCGGTCAAGCTCTCCAACGCTTTGGGCGGCGTGGAGCTGCATGCCTCTACGGCAGAGGAACTCAAGCGAGTTGGAATCGTCGCTGGCTACGCGTCACCTATCGGCGTCAAAAATGTCAGGGTAATTGCCGATGACTCGCTGACGTCAGGTACCAATTTCGTCGCCGGTGCTAACGAGGCCGGATACCACATGAAGAATGTAAACTATCCGCGTGATTTTACAGTGGACCTAGTTACAGATATTGCCATAGCGCGCTCAGGCGACCCATGTGAGCGGTGTGGACAGCCATTGCAGGCCAAACGCGGCATTGAAGCCGGGCATGTTTTCAAACTGGGGACCAAATATTCGGCCAAAGTAGGTGCTACCTTTCTGGATAAAGATGGCAGCGCTAAACCGCTCGTGATGGGATGTTATGGTATTGGCGCCGGGAGGCTGCTGGCCTGTATCATCGAACAGAACCACGATGAACGCGGCATTGTATGGCCCAGAAGCGTAGCGCCATTCCAGGTTCATCTCGTCTCGCTGGGCACGAACAACCCTGTCGTTGTCGAAGCAGCCGATGTCTTGTACCAAAAATTGATGAGCGTAGGTTATGAAGTCTTGTACGATGATCGTCAGGAAAGCGCAGGGGTTAAGTTTAACGATGCCGACTTGATCGGCATACCAGTGCGTTTGACGATAAGCAAGCGCACCCTCGAGAAGACAAGCGTTGAGTGCAAGCTGCGCTGGGATGATACCGTAGAGTTGGTCGCTCAGTCAGACTTGGAAGCATGGTTGGTCACGATATTTGCATGAAATCCACTTTTGCGTGCTAATCAAGACGCCCGACCGATGAAGGCCGTGATGCATGGGTTGGTCGGGCGAGTTTATTCAAGGCAGGTGCCCAATGTGGAATCCTGAAGTCGAGTCAGCTTCCCGCGAATCCATGCAAGAGTTGCAGCTCCAACGCTTGCAAAGCCTTGTCAAGCGCGTATATAGGCATGTGCCATTTTATGGCGAGGCCTTGCGGCAAGCAGGCATCCACCCTCAGGATATACGTACTCTGGATGACTTGATTTACCTGCCGTTCACCCGCAAAAGCGACCTCCGCGAGCATTATCCTTTCGGCTTGCTGGCTAAACCTTTAGAGGATGTAGTGCGGGTACATGCTTCCAGTGGCACTACCGGCAAGTTGACGGTGGTCGCCTATACCAGGCGCGATCTCAAGTTATGGGCGGAGGTTATGGCACGCACATTCTCCTGCGGTGACGTTACGAAACGCGATATCGTGCATAATGCTTACGGCTACGGCCTGTTTACCGGTGGACTGGGCGCACACTATGGCGCAGAATTGATCGGAGCAACAGTTGTTCCTGCTTACGGCGGGAATACCTCCCGCCAGGTGTCGTTGATTCAGGATTTTGGCGCCACCATACTATGTTCCACACCTTCCTATGCGCTGTTTCTGGCGGAAGCAGCCCAGGAGATGGGTATTGACCTCGCCAAGTCATCGCTGCGCGC
>JAJFUJ010000166.1 GCA_021372475.1 Chloroflexota bacterium
CCAGGTCATCATCAGCATCACCGTAGAGGGGGCAAAGTGCCAATTGTACGAGATGATGTCGTAAATCATCTTGCCGAAGCCCACCAGGAGAATTACCAAGCTGATGGGGATAAAAGCGCGCAGCGGATTAAAGTACATCACCGTGCGTACTACCAGAGTGAGATAGTTGTAGGTATCGCGGATAGGATGAAAGGTCGAACGCCCGATGCGTTTGTAGTAGGCGATGGGCATCCACTTGACGGTGTATCCGCTCGATAGAAATGCCATGGTAATGGTGCTGACCCAGGAATGGGTGGTGGGCAGAATCTGAAAGAACTGAGGCACCAGGTCGCGGCGGATGATGCGCATGCCGGAGTTCAGGTCAGGGATATGCGTCTGGGTCATATACGAAGCCAGCCAACGGATGAGATTCTTGGCTAGGGAGCGCAGCATCTTCAGCGTGCCCTTTTCCGAAGTGCGCGCGCCGATGACCATATCGGCGGTTTTGGCCTCCTCCAGCATCTGCGGGATAGCATCTGCCGGGTAGGTGCCGTCGGCGTCGGTCATCAGGATATACTTACCCTTGGCAGCCTTGACGCCGGTAGTGCGCGCCGCGCCATTGCCGCGGTTATGATCGTGCGTCACCACCCTGATTTGCGGATATTGATGCAGGATAGCACAAGTGCCGTCGGTGCTGCCGTCATCCACAACCAGCAGTTCATAAGGTACATCGAGCGGTTCCATCACCTTGAGGATACCGTCCAGCACAGGACCTATGGCCTCCTCTTCGTTATAGACCGGCAGCATTATCGTCAGCAAGTACTCGTCTTCCATACCTTCTCCCCGAAAACCCATTTAGCAACGCTAGTCTCTTGGAGGCCTGTAGCGTCTTTGTTATAATATACCGCATTACCAACGAAGGAAGGAACAAGGATGCGGCGAATCAAGCTGGTCATCGCAGTGCTGTCCATGGTATCGGTGTTAACCGCCTGCGGCGCAACCTCATCCATCACACCAACAGCACAGCCAACCGCCGTCCTCGAATCCGTAACGACAGTAGCCCCCACCGAAGAGGGCGGTGCTCCCGAAGCCACTTTTACAGAGGTGGGCAGCACAGCCACCCTGAGCGGGCAGAACGGCGCAGCAGGGAAGGCGGTGGTAGCCGGCCTACAGACCCTGATTATAGTGAGCTTTTCCTTTGACGGCAAGGCGCAGGCCGACCTGCGGCTGGTGAAAGCCAGTGACCCGGGCACGGCGGCTTATGTGCTGACCAAGCTCGAACGAACGTACTCAAACGAAACGCTGCAATTCACAATCCCCGGTGAACTCGGCCCTGGCACAGCGGATAGCATTGCGGTATTCGATATCAAATCCGGCCAAGCGCTGGCCATCGCCACGTTTAAGTGATAAATACAGATGCCTGAATCCTCTTTAGATAATGCCCTGGCTCTGATATACGGGTTTAGCAGCGCCATCCTAGCCGACCAGCGCGAGCGCTACACGACCGCGCTGAGCACTTTCCGGGCGCTCTATGGCGCCGGCGACGTCGCTATCCTGCATGCGCCGGGACGACTGAACCTCATCGGCGAGCACACTGATTATAACCACGGGTATGTAATGCCCGTGGCGCTGGATAAGGACATCCTGCTCGTTTGCAGGCCGCGCCGCGATGCGCTGGTGAACCTGGCTAACCTCGAGCCCGAATTCACGCCGCGCCGGTTCAGGCTCGCGCGGGAGATCCCGGTGGCGCCGGTAGGCGACTGGGCCAACTATGCCCAGGGAGCAGGGCAATGGCTGCAGCAAACAAACATAAGCCCCTTGGTGGGCTTCGATGCATTGGTGGAGGGTTCCGCCCCGCTGGGCATTCCGCGCGGCGCCGGCCTTTCCTCCTCCTCAGCGCTGACGGTGGCGATGATGGCTGCGCTGGTCGAGTGCAACCGGGTAAACCTGCAAAGCGATGCGCTGGCGGCGGGCTGCGCGCAGGCTGAATGGTATGTGGGCACGCGTGGCGGGATCATGGATCACTTTTGTTCGGTGCTCGGGCAGCGTGATAAGGCGCTGTTCCTGGACTGCCGCCCAACGAGCGACAACCATTACCATTACGAGCATGTCCCTCTGCCGGTCGGCTATTCCCTGATGATTGTCGAAAGCGGGCTCGCGCATCGCAACACAGGGCCGCACTTTAACCGCCGTGTGGCCGAGGGACGCATCGGCGTGAGCCTGCTGCAGACGCATTATCCCAGCATCACGCACCTCAGGGATGTCGGCGATATTCCCTGGAGCACACTCGAGCCGCTGCTGCCCGAAACGATTAGCAGCAGGGAGCTGCTGGCGCGCGGGATCGATCCTGAGCAAGTGCTGGATAATGGCCTGAGCCCGCAGACAGATACCTTCCTGGTGCGCCGACGCTGCCGGCACGTCATCAGCGAAAATCAGCGCGAGCTGGATTGCGTAGCTGCGCTCAAGCACGGCGAGATGGAACAGGTGGGGCGTCTGCTGCATGCAGCGCATACGAGCGCCAGCCTGGATTATGATATCAGCACACCGGAGATCGATACTCTCGTAACGCTGGCAGAGGCGCAGCCGGGCTGCCTGGGAGCGCGCCTGACGGGCGCGGGCTGGGGCGGCTGTATCCTGGCCCTGGTG
>JAJFUJ010000174.1 GCA_021372475.1 Chloroflexota bacterium
CTTCTTATGTCATTCCCGCGCAAGCCGGAATGGGCACGCGCAGCGTGTCCCCACGAGCAGACACACAGGGGGCAAGTATCAGGGTAGGACATCTTTTTCAACAGCCTCGCATGGCGTTTCTATGCCGGCCCGCGTTAGCGCTGCGCGGCAGCCGGGCATATTACAGCCTGCCGGCGCACAAACGCTAGGGTAAAACCAGCATCAGAAATGGCCGCGCCGTCGGCTCAGCCTCCCGCGCTTTCCAAATCCTGGCGCGTTGCGTCGGGGATCTCGATGCCCAGTTGCTCGGCCTGGTCAATGTACTGTTTGGCCAGGGTCATATCCTTTGCTGTGCCATAGAGATAGCACAGCCCCAGGGCGTAGTTAAGCCCGCCATCGTCCTTGAGCTGGTCATATACGCTGGTCAAGTAGGGCAGCGCGTTATCGAGCTGCTGCAGGTAAAAGAGCGACATTCCCAGCAGGTAGCGCGTATCCGTCAGATAGGGCGAGTTCTGGTCGGCCAGCAGCTTTTCGGCCTGCACCAGGGAGAGCGAGGCCAGCTCGTAATCCCCGCTGATATAGTAAGCCATCCCCAGGCCGTAATAACCGACCGGGTTGGCAGGCTCGAGGCTGGTGAGCTTGAGGTAGGGATCAATCGCCTTATCGGGTTGGCCCAGCATCGTATAGATGCGCCCGAGGGCGGCCAGCGAGGAGGCGTTCTCGGGATGCACCGCCAGCGATTTGGTCAGCCAATCGGCGGCCTCATCCAGGCGGTCCTGCGAACGCAGCAGGCCGGCCAGGTTGTCCATCGCATCGCAAAAAGCCGGATCGAGCTCGATGGCGCTCGTAAAAAGGGTCTCGGCGGCGGCGAGATCGCCGGCAGCCGCCGCTTGACGGGCATCGTTGTAGGCGGTGAGCGCCTCGGCGTTCGCGCTCGGGCAGTAGAGCGCAACCTCGGTCGGCGTGGGCGAAGGCGCGGCGGTGGGCGTTGCGCTCGGTTGGGCAGTGGCGGCGACGGTTGGCTGGAGGGTTGGCGCAGGCGAACAGGCGCAGAGCAAGGCAAGCAGGATGATGGCGGCGATGGTCAACACGCGCAGGTGCATGGATGTGCCTCCCGGTCGGCCGGGCGAACCGGCAAATTAGTGGACGCGAGAGGTATTATAGGCAGCTTAAGCGGGAATACCAGTTCAGGCGCCGGACGAGCAGCTCTTCGTAGGAGGAGGGGTCAGACGCGCCGGGATAGGAAAGGAGGGACATAGACTTAGCGATGCGTACTAGTACGTAGTAGGATATCCCTTATCTCTCCAGGATAATGCGCGACGGCATAATGCCAGGTGCCATATCCGCCGTAGGCCGTCAGCGCCTGGCACCATTCGTCCAAATAAGGATACTTGGCAAAATCCTGTTCATCCTCGTCACCTTTGGTTTCCAGGATCAAATAGTCCCCCTTCACCAGCTTGACGATATAGTCAGGCCAGTATTTGCGCGGTACGCCGTTATAAATGTAGGGAATCTCAAAACCAAGGTGGTCGTTCCTGACCCAGGCGCTGACCAGATCGCTTTTATCCAGCACATACGCATCGGATGCTTCCCAGGTGCTATCATAGACGCAGAAATTGATGTGCGAATGCTCGGTGCGGGCGCAAGGCCGGCTGGTTTGCCAGGGGCGCATATCGCCCGTGCTGCCGACAGGCCGGGTAGTATCAAAGATAGGTTCCAAGCGTTCAGTGTTTTCACAGCGGATAGCCCGCCAGATATGGTTCACAATGCGCGACATGTTAAGCGTCAAAACCAGCCGGCGGCGTAGGTCATCCTGGTAAAACAAAGGCGGAATTATCCTGATTTTGTCGGTGAGGATGAAACGCTCCACAATACGCACAACCTGGGCGAGCAGCAAGCCTTGATTGCCCTGCCAATCGCTCTTCATCTGGTCATACACACTGCGCGCGGTCTCAAAGATAATGCGCTGCGTGCGGTACTGGCGTGCTAGTTGCTCCAGGTTGATGCTGGTAATCAACTCTATATCTGGTTTGCCGTCCACGACGGGCGCCAGCTCTGCAATCTGTGGAGTGTCGGAGGCATCAAGCACCAATGGATCAATATGGGTGATGTCCAATTTGAGTTCGGGCGTTAGCACACGGTCGATGCGCAGCACGTTCGGCCATTTTATCTCGTAGGCAGCTTTATCCGGGTCAGGCGCGACTGTTGTCTTGGCCGCAGTAGGTTGGTGTTTCCCCTCAGGCACGCCTTCCTGGGGCAGGAAGGTAAACGGCACCCCGAAAATGTTGACATATTCCGGCGTATATCTACCAGTGTTCTTATCCACATCGTAGGATGACCTGCGCAGCCCGCGGCCGACAACCTGTTCGCACAAGAGCTGGCTGGTAAAGGCGCGCAAGCCCATCACATGGGTAACGGTCTTGGCATCCCAGCCTTCGCTGAGCATGCCGACCGAGATGACGTTTTGGATATCCTGCCCTTCCTGCCCGACACGACCGACCGTATCGACTTGTTTACGTAGCAATTCCGCCTGCTGCGCTTTGGTAAGGGATCGGCTGGCCTTGGGTGTATCTTCCTCTTCAGTATCCTCGTCAGGCGAACCATCTACCGGTTCTTCCTGCGCTTCGGCCTGCTCCAGCACTCTGGAGTCGATATGCAGGATGCGCGCCGGATCGCACAATTCAGGAATCAGGATGCTGCCTGTGTCGAAGGCATTCTTGACGCGCGCGGCCGTCTCGGTGCGGTTGCATACGGTGATCATCACCGGCGGGGTGCCGGCGCCGTCAGCCTGCCAGGTTTTGGCCGTGTCCAACCAGTCGGCGCCCAGCAGGAGATAGGCGATGCGCACTAAATCCGGCAGGGGCTCGGTCGGTTTGGCTTTGCGGTTCAGGTCATCCTTCACTTCGGGGTCGTTATAAATGTGATACAGACGCGATTTATAGGTGGCTGCATCCGGCACAGCGTCGTCGCGCACGACAACGCGCGGGGTTTTCACCAGGCCGGATTCGATGGCGTCGTTTAGCCCGAAATCGCTCACAATCCAGCCGAACAGGGCCTCCTCGCTGCTCTGCCCGCCCGACGGCGTAAAAGGCGTGGCCGAAAAGTCATAGCAGCGCAGGATGCCGCGCGCCTTGCCCAAGCGATCCAACCCGCTAATCCAGATGGTCGCCTGCTCGGCGCTATCCTTCATATCGCGCAGCCGCATATACTTATCTTTGGCCTCGGCATTCATCCGCCAAGCGTGATGGGCTTCATCGTTGATGATCAGCAGGTTGTGCGCGCGCGCCATCTCGCCCAATACCTTGCGGGTATAGGCTTCATCGCTGATGACCCCGCGTTTGTCAACTCCCCGTTTTCTGGCAATTTGTTCGGCGCTTTCCCAGGCCAGCGCCTGCCAGTTGCGCACCAGCACCTTGCCCTGGCTGAGAGAATCCTGCAGGCCGGTCGGCACCACCTGAAACTCGTCATAATAATTGCCTGCGCTATTCGGCATCAGCACCGCTAGGCGGCTCTTGACCGTCAGGCCGGGCGCCAGTACCAGCACGTTTTTAGAGAAACGTGTGTCATGAGGATAGGCGACCTTGTTGAGCACCTGCCAAGCGATCAGCATCGCCATCACGACGGTTTTGCCGCTGCCGGTGGCCATCTTGCAGCACAGGCGCGGAAATGGACCGCCGTCATTGGGGATAGCGATGCCGACCTTGGTGCTGGCCGGACCCTCCGTGAGCCAGATGATAGTCTCGATAGCCTCAATCTGACAAAAGAAGAAGCGTTTCTCATCACTGGTATGCCGTTCAATCCAATGTTCGAGCAACCGCCGGGTGATGCTGGTGACGCCAGGGTAGCCCGCAGCCCGCCAGGCAGCCACCCGCGAGCGAATATTATTCACCAGCGGCAGCGGCACAAAGATACCCGGATCGTCCACCGCATTAGCATTGCCCGATGAGATGATATAGCCCGCCTCGCGTCGGCCAGCTACCCGGTCAAACAGTTTGGTCGTTGGGTCATACTGCCAGTGCTCGCGCGGCTCCTCATAAGGCGAGTTGATAATCAGCCGGTCGATGGTCTCGCGGCCCATTATGCGATCTCCCGCACGACCAGGCTCTCGATGCCGCGGTCATCCACAATCTTGACTGCGATGCGCCCGTGGCTTCCCGGCTCAAAGGGCAGCGATACAACGCCGCGGTAAGCCTCGATCAGGTCAGGATCGATTTCAGCCTTCAGGTTTTTGGATAACCTGTTCCAGCCGCCATCCGCATCGGCCAGCGGGAAGAACACCTGGCGCGGGTAGAGGCTGCGGCCGTCATAATCGGTATCCAACATCCAAACGGCAATCTGCTCGGGACCGCCCGACTGCAGCTCGCCGGTGCGGGTGTTATAGTAATCAAAGCCCTGCACGCGCACGCGCAGCTTGCCTTTATCAGCGCCGTTCTCGATGCGTTCCAGCGCCACATCGGGCTGGCCGATGAGCCAGAAGGTGTCGCTGCCGCTGCGCTTCTTTTTCAGGTCCTCGGTCAGCAGGTCATCGTTCATCTGGGCCTGCAGCAGGGTGACCCCCGGGTACTTGGTTTCGGCAATCGCTTTGGCGGCCTCCGGGTCGAACTGGAAGGCAGCAAAAACAATCAACCTGGGTTTTGGAACCAGCGTCTGGGATTCATAGATGGCTGACTCGACTTGGTTATGTGCAAGTGGGGCATGCGCCGGGCCAAAGGAGATGACGATGCGCTGCGGTGTGTCCTCGGGCGTGCGCTCGCGCAGGGAAGCGGCGCCTTCGTCCGAGGGGCGCGTCTCGCCGTCGGCGTGCAGCCAGCGGCAGCCGGGCAGCGGTTCAAGGCGGGCAAAGCGGATATACTGGCCCTGCTTGCCGCGGATGCCGGCTTTTAACAACTCATCGCGCCAGGCGGCCTGGCGGGCCGTCTCGCCGCTGCGCGCCACCGAGGCATCCGCAGTCCATTCCCTCACCCTACCCCTCTCCCGGGGGGAGAGGGGAGAAATAACTGGAGTGTAATTCGTCTGCGCTAGGGAGAGGGGAGAAATAACCGTATCATCGCTGGCTTTACTACCGCTTTCCCCCTGAGAGAGGGGAGAGATAACGGTGTTCTCACCGGCGGCGGCGCTTTCGCCCGTGCCATAGGTAAAGGAGGGTATCTTCCTCTCCCCCTGAGAGAGGGGAGATTTTTCCCTCTCCCCTTGGGAGAGGGATAGGGTGAGGGTATCATATATCCGCTGTAACACAGATTCTATCTCACCCAGCACTTCGTAATTCCAAAACCGAATAACAGTTATGCCTCGTTCACTTAGGAATACAGCACGTGCTTTATCGTGGGTTGCATTTTGAGGTTCATTGTGCTGACCACCGTCAAGCTCAATTGCCAGGTGCGCCTCTTCGCAATAGAAATCAAGCACGTAGGGAGCAACAGGATGCTGACGACGAAACTTGTACCCCATAAACTGGCGATTACGGAGTATTGACCAAAGCAATGCTTCCGGAAGAGTCTGTTCTCGACGTAACCGTCGGGCAAGTGCAAGCAGAGCGGGATCAAGGGGAGGCTTGGGTGATTCCTCACCCTGTGTGCCCTCACCCTGTGTCCCCTCACCCTGTGTCCCCTCACCCTGTGTCCCCTCACTCTGTGTGCCCTCACCCTGTGTCCCTCTCCCAGTGGGAGAGGGAATGGGAGAGGGAAGGGGAGAGGGACTAGGCAGCAAAATATCATCGATGGATTGGACAATCGCAGCCGGCACCGCCTCGACGGTAAAGGGGCCGCTGATACGCGCGCGTTTGTTATCCACCAGCGGCTGGTCGTAGAGCGTCTCGCTCTCGGCGTGGCGGGCGATGGCCGCGTCAATCTGCTCGCGCGTCATCCCTTCGTGAATCTCGGGGTTGTTGGCGATGCTCTTTAAGGTAATATGCGGCACCGTCTTGTAGCTAAAACCGCTATCAACGCCGTCCTGGGGGCGTGCGAGCTGGTAGTAATCATAAACGGCGGTCATCAGGCGCTGGCGCGCCAGGGTCAGGGCCACGCGCGAGGTGTCGCAGGTAATCCAGCGCCGGCCCCACTGCTCGGCCACGTAGGCGGTGGTGCCCGAGCCGCAGGTCGGGTCGAACACCAGGTCGCCCGGGTCGGTGGTCATTAGCATGCAGCGCTGTATTACTTTAGGAGAAGTCTGAACGGCATATATCTTGCTCAGTTCAGGCGATGTATCAGTCCATACCGAGGTTATTTCTGTATAAGGGAAATCACAGAAATAACTGATGGTTCTAATAACAGTTGATTTCTCTGTGATTCTATTCGCAGCTATTAGGCGCTCAAACCCATCAGTTGAATATCGCCAACTCCCAGTAGGAATAGTCCATAATTTACCATTAAAGACTCTCTCCGTCCTATCCCCTGGACTTTTCGAGTGCATTGGCAATGTGGTGAATGGCCTAAGAGATTTTGGTAGTTTGGTGGTATTTTGCTTCTCAAAGTCAGTTAGGCTACGGCGTTTTCCTTCGATGTCCTCCACCTCTGCGAAAATGCTGCAATCGAGTTCCTGCTCTGAATTTAGTCGACGGAATTTCATTTCGTTGATGTTCTTACAGTACCATATTAGGTAGTCTGCTATTCTCTTCACAGACTTGTTTTTGCTTGCACCGCCAGTGGTCTTATATGTTATCAAACTAACATAGTTGTCTTGCCCAAATACTTCATCCATCAGCTCTCTTACGTGGTGCACGTTCTCATCGCTAATCTGCACAAAGATGCTGCCGCTCTCGGTCAACAGCTCGCGCGCCAGCAGCAGGCGGTCGCGCAGGTACGTCAGGTAGGAGTGGATGCCCAGCTCCCAGGTATCGCGGAAGGCGGTAATCTGCTCGGGCTCAGCCGTCAGGTCCTCGTCCCTGCCGTCCTTGACGTCGCGCTTGTTGACAAAAGGCTGAAAGTTGGAGCCGTATTTGATGCCGTAGGGCGGGTCGATATAGACCATCTGCACCTTGCCGGCCAGCCCCTCCTTGGTGAGCAGGCTGTTCATCACCAGCAAAGAATCACCGGCAATCAGGCGGTTGGACCAGCCGTGGGCGTGCTGGTAGAACTCGACGGCCTGGCTGAGGGGTTCGCTGCGCTCGCGGTCGAATAGGCCCAACTGCTGAGGCGCGCCGTTGTGCCTGCGCACCGCCTCGATGATGGTGCTGGGCTCGATGCGCTCGTGCACGTGCAGCGAGACGATCGGCGCCTCAAAGGAAGTGTGCTCGGTCTTGCCGGCCCACTGCAGCTCGGGGTCGAGGTGCGGGTCGTAGGCATAGATCTGGCGCTGGCCGGTATCCGGGTCGGTCTCGGGGTTCACCATGCCAGCCAGGGGGTTGTTGAGGCGCGTCTCCTGGGTATGCTCATAGGTCTCTATCTTGCGTTTGGTCGTTTTGCTGCCTGCCATGAACGCTCCTTGTCTATTAGCGGTTGATTGCTGTGTAACGTGCAGCAGCAGGGTTATTTTGGGCGTGGCCTAGTTGGCAAGCATCTTAGCCGATATATCCAGCCGATGCAAGCCGCCAGCAGCGCTCCCGACATAACTACCGCAAGGAATACGCGTTTTGCCGGCATAGCTCTCCTTCGTTGGAGTGATACAAAACCATGTTTAGCGGATTATAGCAGCAATGGCAGACAATACAAGCAAGTTACATTTCTATCGCTGGTTTTATGCCGTTTTTATCGACTTTTTTAGGTGATAAACTAACAAGCAGCAACTGAGCTCGAGCCCGGGCAGGGCGGCCAATTGGGCAGCGCTGATATGCGGGAAATCCAGGCGCAGCAGGCGTCCGGCCGATGCGCGCGAGGGCAGACGCAGGACCGTGTCCAGCGGATGCGCGCTGAATCCCTGGGCTCGGTAAAAGATGTCGTGTTCAGCGCGGTAATCCGGCCCGAAGAGCGCAGGGTAGACCGCCCGCGCCAATGCGCCGATATCGCCGCGCGAGGGATCGTAATCCACCACGCATAGGCTGCTGCCGGGTGCGAGCACGCGGCGGACCTCGGCCAGGCCCGGGAGACAGGCGGGCGTGCCGAGGAAATAGGCAAAGCGGGCAATGGCCAGGTCAATAGAGGCGTCGCGCAGGGGGATGTCCTCTGCGCCGGCGGCCAGCACGCTGAGATTGGGCGTGGGCAGGGCGGCCAGGCGGCGGTAGAGCTGGGCGAGCATACGCGGGTCGGGCTCGAGGGCATAGACGCGCGCGGCGCGCTGGGCATAGCGCAGGGCATGGTAGCCCGAGCCCGCGCCGATATCGAGCAGCGTACTGCCGTGTGGCGGCACCAGCCGGTAGATGCAGCGCTCGATCAGGCCGTCCGGGTCGCTCGCGGCGAGCAGCTCCTCGTAGGAGGAGGGGTCAGACGCGCCGGGGTAGGGGAGAAAAGACATAGGGGAAGAATAACATAAGGAAGAGGGGAGGGCAAGGAAGCAAAAAAAATGACCCAGCGCCGGCGGTTTCGGCGCCAGAAGGGTGTTGAAAATGTCTTAAAGATGAAGGTACCTCGGCAGGCGAGTTTCAGCTCGAAGGCTCAGTGTTTCGCCCTCACCCTTCCCCTCTCCCGATGGGAGAAGGTTAGTTAGCCCTTGTCCTTTCCCTCTCCCGATGGGAGAGGGTTAGTTAGCCCTTGTCCTTTCCCTCTCCCGATGGGAGAAGGTTAGTTAGCCCTTGTCCTTCCCCTCTCCCGATGGGAGAGGGTTAGGGTGAGGGCGAAATCTCCGCGACTCTTTTCCACGCCCTTGGCGCCAGCTTCCTTGACAGGGCTACCCAGCATATGCTATTATAATGTAGCTTGTATATACATTTATATATTTTCTTGTAATATTTATTAATTATCATTTAGTTTGTTATTTTAATTCTGAAACTATTTAATTAATGTTTATAACATTATGATACCCCAAGTTATCAGCCCGACCCGCCCAGGTTGTCGATGAAGCGCCACAGACTCGTCAAAACGTTTGCACCACTAAATGATAAACTCATAATAGAAAGGAAAGTATACCTCATGACAAAATTGCGTATCGGCTTGTTGAATAAAAAGAGGGGCAATTATGCACTGCAGGAAAAGTTTCTGGGCAAAGGGCATGTTGCGGACGAGACGATTGTTGAAGTAGAACACCACGCGCAGGCATTGAGCGCTGCGGGTTATGATGTCACCCAGATTCACTGGGGGCCGGATTTCATCCACGATGTCCAGGCTGCTCAAGTGGATCTGATTTTTAACGTGTCAAGCCTGGTAGAGGCTGCGATTCTAGAGGAAATGGCGGTGCCTTTTGTCGGCTCCAGTACCTTCACGATTGCCAATGCTACCGATAAATCGTTAGCCAAGAGAATCTGGCAGCATGCCCATCTGCCGACATCGCCGTTTTTTGTGGCCAGGTCAGTGAGCGACCTCGACGAGTTCAAGTCTTCAGAGGCTTTCCCGTACCCTCTCTTTGTGAAGCCGTTAGCCGGTCGAGGCAGCGCAGGAGTCAATGAAAGCTCCATCGTCCACAACTATGCGGAGCTGGCCAGCTCCGTGGCGGAGCGACTTGCGAGCATCGGTCAGCCGGTGCTTGTCGAAAAATATCTGCAGGGGCGCGAGATTACCCTTGGCATCCTGGGCAACGAGGTTGCGCGCGTTCTGCCGCCGCTGGAGATTGTATACAGCTCGGGAGCTGGCACGCTTTCATTCGAGAAAAAGGAACTGGACAGCGATACTTTTATCTGCCCGGCGCACCTGAGCGCTGATGAAACCGCGATGCTGCAGCGCTTGGCGCTCCAGGCGTACCAGGCGTTGGGGTTCTATGACTACGGGCGTATCGATACGATTCTGACAGAGCGGGGTCCTTTCCTCCTGGAGGGCAACACTTTTGCGGGTTTGATGTGCACACCGCCGGAAAAACCACGCAGCTATATTGGCTTCATGGCCCGTGCAGAAGGAATGGAGGGTAAAGACCTGCTCGATGAAATTGTGCGCACTGCCTGCCGCCGGCAAGCGCTCGCCATCGGGTGCTGAGAGACGATGCCGCGTCTCAGGATTGAGCTTACCAAACTGGCGCACAACGCGCGCAGCTTGCGTGAGCTGTACGGCGCCAAGGGCATCCGCATCACTGCCGTTACCAAGGGTGTTTGTGGTTCTCTGGAGATTGCCCGCAGCCTGCAGCGGAGTGGAATCAGTTCGTTTGGGGATTCGCGCATCGACAATATTCGTCGTATGCGCCAGGGCGGCATCGCGGGTGAGTTCATGCTCATCCGTTCGCCGGTGCCCAGCGTTATCCGTCAAGTGGTGCAGTGGGCCGATATCAGCCTGAACACAGAAATCGCGGTCATCAAGCTGCTGGCGGATGAGGCTGTCAAACAAGGTAAAGTCCACCGTGTTATCCTGATGGTTGAGATGGGCGACCTGCGCGAGGGTATCCTGCCGGCCAACCTCAAGCCAATAGTTGAGCAGGCGCTGGAATTGCCGGGCATCCAGGTGGCTGGCATCGGCACGAACCTGGCTTGCTTCGGGGGGATATGTCCGGACGACAGCAATATGGGCGCGTTCTCTGAATTGGTCCAGTGTGTGCAAGACCAGCTAGGCATCCGCTTTGAGCTGGTTTCTGGCGGCAACTCGGCCAATTACCAGTGGTTCACTGCTGCCCAGGATATCGGCTTGGTGAATCACCTGCGCATCGGGGAATCTGTCCTGCTAGGCTGTGATGCTCTGACGCGCGAGCCCATTCCCGGGTTATATACCGATGCGTTCATCCTGGATGCGGAGGTCATCGAGAGCAAGGTCAAACCGTCAAGCCCTATCGGCACCATTGCGCAGGATGCTTTTGGTCAAGTCCCTGTGTTTGAGGATCGAGGAGATATCAAGCGCGCGATTATTGCCCTTGGCAGGCAGGATGCGGATATCCAAACATTGAAGCCCAGATTACCGGTGCGCATACTGGGGGCGAGCAGCGACCATCTGGTGGTAGATAGCGCAGGTCAGCCATTGGCAGTAGGCTCCAGAGTGAGTTTTGATATTGGATATAGCACACTGCTCCGGGCGATGATCTCGCCGTATGTCGAGAAGGTGTATATACCAGATCGAGGGGAAGTATAGCTAGCGCATCCGCCGGCCACGCTGCTGCCGGATTCGATGTGCCTCAGCCGCCCGCCCATCTGCCCCCACGGGTAGTAGCTGTAGGAGGTGTGCGCCCCTGCGGCGGCCAGCGAGAAGCCGAGCAGCCGGTCGGTGGCGTCGTAGCTGGCCTGAGTTTCTCTTCGGCTGTCATTTCGCATTCCACCTAACCAGAAATAATGGTACTTATCCCCCTGGCTGAAATAGTAATTTGTCACCCCATTATCCTGGTACGGCACTAGAGAGCGACTATTACACACATAGCCTATCAAAGCGCTCTATATACGCATCTTTCTTTTGCTGCCAATGTGGCTTACAAGTCAGATGGTAATAACCTATAATGACATTATCGCTACTCTGGTAGGCCTTTTCTTCATTCAGATTAAGTTACAGACAAGGTATATAGCCGCCGTAAAAGTGAGCAGTGCAGCCCCCAATGCAATGTAACCCGAATCATGCATATTTTGAGGTGTTAATGTGCTTGGTGAAGGAGATCCTTTCAACCATGCTATTAGCTGAACATAAAGTAGAATTCTGTCGTATACTAGCCGGTTCTTCTTTTTATTAATCTCCTTCCCATTAAGCAGCCTTATTCCATCACGCATTTGGAGAGCAGCGAATACGAGGCATATAAACACGTATATCCATCCACGAAGTTGCGATGACATAACTAGCGGTACTCGATTCTAAATGCATCGATAACACCGATTGCTAAGCCTATAGTTCCTAGTGCTATAGCGTACTCGGGTCTAGCAGTACTGGCTACCGTTAATGCGATTGTAGCAACTTCATAGGCGTCACCGCCTTTTATAAGTGTTGCTATTGATACGCCTAACTGCAGCCCAGATGCGGCTGCGTTAACTATGTTAGCTGCTCTCGTTACGCTATCGGAATTTGCGTATTGTGATGCGCCAGCACTCATAATGCCAACTACATCGAGAAGATTCTGCCCTAATGCGTCAAAGTCGTATATAAGATGTGGTGTCTTTGCTCGTGGACCAATCGCAGTTCCATAATATGATCGTCGTACAGAGTAGCTACCATCGCTAATGGATTCACTCAAGCTACTCAGCAAGTCATAGTGAACTCCCGGGGCAGCAGAGGTGCTCTGAAAATCGGTCAAGCTTTTAGCTTGGCTACCACCTACGGCAAATAACATCAATTGAGCAGGTGTGCGGTCTAGTTTGAAGTCGAGGGTTGAAAACTGCCAGTACAATCCAAATGGGCTATTCTTGGCCAGTTGGACATAATTCCCTAGCTGAGCATCACATAGTAATTGCCACCATGCCAGATCATACTCCTTCCATCGCTTAATCTCGTCTGAGCTGATCCCAAAGTTAATTAATTCATCCTCGGTGAACATCCCACTCGGGTCCGTATACCGCATCGGATTATTCAGCACATAGCTGTACCTGTTCAAGCTCTGCGGGTTGCCCGGCTCGGGCACAATGCTATCGGCCTGGATGAACCGCCCCAGCGCGGGGTCGTACCAGCGCGCGCCGTAGTAGATACCGAGCGCGGCCTCATTGCGCTGGCCGGTGTATTGGTAGGCCGTCGCCACCGTGCCAGTGCCGCGCGTCGCGCCGTAGGCTTCGTACTTTTGCGTGTCGGTCATTGTCCAGTGTGAGGTCACGGTTGAGCCCAGTTGGTCGGCGTACAGATAGTTTACCCCACTATGTAAGCTCCCATGCGCCACGCGGCGGTTTCCCAGCCATAACCAGTGATAGATGGTGCCGTCAATCTGCTCGTCGAACTGGTTGAAATAATAGTTTGTTTTCCCGCCCACCACGCTCTTGGCCAGGCGGCCTTCGGCGTCATACCTATGAAACTATACTTCTACGTTAGGAGAGAAAACTAGCGACACATAAAAAGTACTACACTATTCTTTCGCGTATGTTCCATAGCCATGCCATTTCTCATATGGATATAACTCTAGGAAACGTTGAATATCATTGCTATCGGTTAATAGTATACGGTCAACAAGGGTATCTTTTGATATAATGATCGCTCCATCAACCACAGCGCATGTATATGAGTTTATGAGCATCCCCAGTGCTGGATAATAAAAATCGACTGAACATCCTGATGATGAAGGGTATTTCACGACACCCACAAATTGGGGATATCCGTATTTTTTTATGAGTTCTCCTAACCTTATTGTGTAGTATGGATCTAGGCTTATTTTCAGTTTTCCATATAATGGAAATGTTGCCTTAATTGCTCTCTCCTTATCGAGATCGTACATTGTGAAACTAACGGATACTAGGTGCTTATCTTCATCAATAGATGATATACGTTTATCAACCTTGAGTAGATTAAGCAGATATTCACGGTCATATATCTGTCCTGCACATACCTTCCACCAGCAGGGGGGTGGGTTATTCCCTTCGCCAAATAAACCGAACTCCGATTCACGTTTACTAGTATTAAATAATGTGGCAAATATCGCTACGGTTGATAATGAGATAATAAGCACCGCTTTAACTCTTGTACTAATTCTCATCGCTTACCACCGATTAGCCTCTCTGCGATGCTATACCGCGGATTATTCTGATAGTATCGATAGCTGTTCAGTAAAGCCGTATCTACTGTCAGCGCTGAAGCAGTTTTGTGGGCCTCCAATGAAGAAGAATACATGCGAGATGCTTCACTGGGATATATGTACCCGGCAATTGCGTCTGCAAAATCTTCTTCATAATTTAGTGGCAATACAGATACAGCTCCAGGTAATCCTGGTCGATATTGGCCGTCCTCATATTGGATACTACCAGTTTTATCTGCCATAATAGCAGCCAAGTCTTCTGGAATATATCCATTCCACGCATGCGCTAGCTCATGAACTGATAAAAAAGGTGACACTCGTCCCCAGGCACAAAAATGTATAAAACCCATACCAGCTTCACTATAGTTATCAAACACACGTTTATTTACATTTATATGGCCTAGATTGTTTTGAAATGATGCTGCTCCTCCTAAAGCCGCAGCAAAACCCTTTACTCCAGTTGCAAATGCCCTCATGTCGTCGATTGTCCAAAAGCCTACATCCCAGTAGGTGCCAGTGAGCCAACCAAAATCTATCTCTAGGTTAATATCATATTCCTCAAGCAGTTGTCTTATGATGTCATATGCCTCATGAGCTTCGTTTTGCTCAATATTCCCGCTCGGGTCCGTATACCGCATCGGATTATTCAGCACATAACTATACCTGT
>JAJFUJ010000180.1 GCA_021372475.1 Chloroflexota bacterium
CGACTATGTCAAGGGCCTGGCCGAGTATGCCAAAGCCTCGTTCGAAAAAGCAGGGGGAACCGTTCCCGTTTACGAAGCGTACACCAAGAGCGATACGGATTTCTCCGCTGTATTGGGTAAAGTGGCGGATGCCAAGGTTGATGTACTGTTTCTGCCCGACTATTACCCCAAAGTCAACCTGATCGCCCAGCAAGTGAAGGAAAAGGGCATCACGGCTGTCATGATCGGCGGCGATGGATGGGATTCGCCTGAACTCGACCTGAATCTGCTCGAGGGCGGATATTTCTCTAACCACTATTCACCACAAGACCCACGTCCCGTCGTTCAAGACTTTGTAAAGGCATATCAGGCCAAGTACAATATGGTCCCCGATGCGCTTGCCACACTGGCTTACGATGCCGCGAAAATCCTGATCCAGTCGATCCAGGAGGCTGGCAAGGATGACGCTACGCTGGTCGCTGAAAAGATGGCTGCCATCAAATATTCGGGCGTTTCTGGCGATATTAGCTACGATGCCAATCATAACCCGATCAAGAAAGCTGCTGTCATCAAGATCACTGGTGGTAAGACAGAGTTCTACAAGTTCGTAGCACCGCAGTAATCGCCAGCTATTCGAGAGAGGGGAACTCCCCTCTCTCGAATTTCGGCTAGATATTCGTATGTTATTGGAGGTCGGATGAAGCTAACCTGGCGTAGGCTACCACTGAAGCTGATTGCATGGGTTATCTATGCATTATTAGCGGCAGGGATTGTCTATGGAATTATCGGCCTGGTACGCCTGAACGGATCGGTATTTTTTATTCAGGCGATTCTGGATGGTCTTAAGCTGGGTTTTGTATATGCCTTGATCGCTCTTGGCTACACAATGGTCTACGGCATTGTGCGGTTAATCAACTTTGCTCATTGTGACGTCTTTATGGTAGGCGCTTTTGCAAGTTATTATGCAATCACGCGCTTTGGCTGGGGATTTGTCCCTGCCATCTTGCTCGCTATGGTTGTTTGCATTTTATTAAATATCACAATTGAACGTGTCGCTTATAAACCGTTGCGAAATGCCCCGCGTATTACAGCTTTGATCACCGCCATTGGCGTTTCGTTTTTCCTGGAGTATTTTACGGCTCTAAAGTTTGCTTTTGGGGCAGACTATATCACATATAAGAGACCATTTGAAGTAGTTGTCTGGGATATCGGTGGAGTATTAATTAGCAACATCACCGTAATAATAGTGGCAGTGACTATCTTACTGCTGCTCTTGCTCTTGTATGTGATTAACAAGACCAAGATCGGCAAGGCAATGCGAGCTACGTCACTTGATAAAACTGCCGCACGCCTGATGGGTATCAATATCGATGGCATTATCACCCTGACCTTCGCCATCGGCGCAGCCCTGGCCGGTGCTGGCGGTGTCCTCTATGCCATCGCCTTCCCGCAGATTTGGACATTTATGGGCATTATGCCAGGTATGAAAGCTTTCGTTGCCGCCGTTTTGGGAGGTATTGGCAATATTGGCGGCGCTGTAATTGGGTCTTTATTGATGGGTGAAATCGAGGTGCTCACCGTAAGTTTTGTCCCGTTTGGCTCACGATTGCGCGACCTTTTTGCTTTCCTGGTGCTTATCATCGTTTTTATCGTCAAACCGACTGGCATTTTGGGCGAGCCTCAGGTTGAGAAGGTATAGGGAGATATTATGCAAACTCTACGCAGAATCCCTACCTGGATATCTACACTTCTTGTTGCCCTATTTCTATTCGTCTTTGTTTATGTCGCTAATGCCAACGGATGGATTACCCCATACGTTTACAATGTCATTCAACTTGCTGGGATATCCGCCATCTCAGCCCTTGGGTTAAACCTGATTTATGGCTTCAACGGCCAGTTTTCGCTGGGACACATCGGATTCTATGCCATTGGAGCTTACAGTTCCGCGCTCATCACCAAAGAGTTCACCTCGCGCTGGAGTGGAACCCAATTCAGCGCCTTATCCTGGATTATCGCGGGGATATTAGGTGTCATCCTGGTCATCTTGGTTATCAAACGACTGCGCTTTGACCAGATAAAAAAATGGCTAAACTCAACTCTGGGAGAACTCAAGGGATTCGAACGCTGGATCTTGATTTCTTTGATACTGTTGGTCATTGCAGCAGTTATTATCGTTCTTGGCGTTGCGGCTTCTTGGGTACTGCAAAAAGGCTTGCAAGCTCTATTTGATCTGTTGATCCCCGCTCTTCCAGAAGCCATCGGTAAAAACGTCTTGATGCTGTTAGCTCTACTGGCTGGCGGCAGCCTGGCGGCTCTAGTAGCATACCTTGTTGGTCTGCCACTATTGCGGTTGAATTCGGATTATTTCGGGATCGCCACGCTCGGGTTCGCCATCGTGGTATATACGCTTCTGCAGAACTCGGATCTTGTCATTGCGACTATGAAAGGCGCCCGCGGGATGGTCGAGATCCCGCGCTGGACGAACTGGGTATGGGTTGCTGCAGTCCTAAGTGTCTTGGTGTTTCTATTGCGCAACCTGGTATACTCCAGCTATGGCCGGGCGATAGTATCCGTTCGCGAGGACGAGATTGCCGCCAAGACGATGGGTATCGATATTGTACAATCTAAAACATTGGCCTTTGCGATCGGCGGATTTTACGCCGGGATCGCGGGCGGTCTATATGCCCATCTGGTTGGCTTTTTACACCCGAGCACTTTTGATTTTGTACGCGGCTTTGACCCGCTCATCATCATCGTATTTGGCGGCCTCGGCAGCATGACAGGAACGCTGGTAGCATCAGCCCTTTTCTCTGCAATAATTGAAGGTCTGCGCGTTATCCTCCCTCAAGGTTTTGAGGATTGGCGATTCGTTATCTATCCGATCCTGCTGCTAATCATTATGCTCTTGCGGCAGCAGGGTTTACTCGGCACGACCGAATGGGGATGGCTACGCGCGCCGTATGCGCCCATCCGCGACGTACCGATGGTATCTGGGATAAATTCAGTAAACCGGGAGGTGGCTTGAGATGGAGACTGCACCTACCTCTGCACCTCCTTTACTTGTCATTGACAACCTGACCAAGCTCTTTGGCGGTCTGCGCGCAGTTTCCGAGTTCGATATTGAAATCCCCGAGCAAGGTTTATATGGATTGATCGGCCCGAACGGGGCCGGCAAAACAACGGTGTTTAACATGATAACCGGCGTCTATCCACCAACCGAAGGCTCGATTATGCTAGCAGGGACCTCACTTGTCGGCCTGCCTTCTCACATCATCACGCGTAAAGGCGTGGCCCGCACATTTCAGAACATCCGGTTGTTCCAGAATCTAACCGTCCTGGATAATGTGCGCGTTGCGTACCATCTGCACGTCGGATACAACCTGGCCGAATCAATGACCCGTCTGGGTAGATTCAACCAACAGGAACGTATCCAAAGCGATCGCGCACAAGATTTCCTGGCCGTATTCAACCTGCAAAACCGGCGCGATGAGATTGCCAAGAACCTGCCATATGGTGAACAGCGCCGGCTTGAGATTGCCCGCGCCTTGGCTACTGAACCGCGTGTCTTGCTCCTGGACGAGCCGGCTGCAGGCATGAATCCTGTTGAAACAGATAACCTGATGGAATTGATTCATTTTATACGGGACCGGTTCAACCTTACTATCCTGCTAATCGAGCACCAAATGCGCGTGGTGATGGGCATCTGCGAGTGGATAACGGTTATGGACTTTGGACAGGTAATTGCTCGCGGGACTGCCCGTGATATTCAGAATAACGATCGGGTAATCGAAGCATACCTGGGCAAACGCCTCGTTAGGGGGCTCTAGAGTGGCAATACTAGAAATTACAGATTTGCACGTCTCCTATGGCGCCATTCGCGCACTGCAAGGCATTTCGTTCAATATCGAGCAAGGTGAAATCGTCACGCTCATCGGCGCCAACGGCGCCGGCAAAAGCACAACTCTGCGCACCATTTCTGGGCTGCTTCGCCCTATCCATGGCGATATTCGGTACCAGGGCAACAGCATTACCCGTGTTCCAGCCGAAAAGATTGTTAAACTTGGCATATCGCAGGTACCTGAAGGGCGCCAGATATTTTCCAAGCTGACTGTCCGCGAGAACTTGGAGATGGGCGCCTTTACCCGTAAAGACAAGCAAGAAATCGAAGAAAGTATGGAACGCGTGTTCACCAGCTTCCCAAGGCTCAAAGAACGTCTCAAGCAGCTCGGCGGTACACTTTCGGGCGGCGAACAGCAGATGCTGGCGATGGGGAGGGGTTTGATGTCGCGCCCATCGTTGCTGCTGCTCGACGAGCCATCTATGGGGCTTGCGCCAATCCTTGTCGAGGAGATTTTCTCGATTATCAGCCGGATTAACGCGGACGGCGTGAGTATATTGCTTGTCGAACAGAATGCCGCCATGGCGCTCTCGATAGCCAACCGTGGATATGTGCTTGAAACGGGTAAAATCGCTCTGGCAGGCACTGCGGCAGAACTGCTGTCGAATCCACTGGTGCAGACTGCCTACCTGGGCGAATCCTGACACTGCTTGCGGCTAAATGCCTTTCGATCCACCCTTTTTGCTAGCAGTGAGACGAGCTACTATTCGGTCCAGTCCCGTGGGGATATCGGGCATGTTGGAGGTTTATGTGGAGACTGACCTGTCGCCAATGATTGGGAACCGCCTGTCCAAAGCACAGCAACGGGACTGGCGGTTGCTGGTACTGGCTGCGGGTGTTGCTTTAATTTTAGTCGCTTATTTTATGCCGATGTACCCGAACTATATAGCCAGCGCCAGAACCAGTTTTTCCGGCGGCACCACTATCGAACTCAACTTTCCTGCGCTCATCAATGCGCAGTTTTATACGCAAACAACCTTACCAAAAGAAGAGACGTTATCGAGCGTTTCTATTCACCTTGCCCCCGCACGCTTCATGCATGGTTCGGGTTACGGATGGCTGGTACAAGCTCTGACCGCAGACAACCTGGAGCATGTACTTTCCTTTATAGTATGCCTGCTCGTTCCGGTGGTTGCGGCGATCACCGCTTTGACTCTGTTGCTATTCGCCTGGACCAGTAAACATGGCCTGCGCGAGGGGTTAATCGCGGCGACACTCTCGCTATCGCTTGTCGCTCCTATGGGATTGGTATTATCGTGGCTTCATCAGATTGACTTCTCCGGCTTATTGTTACGCCTGGAGCCATCCTATCTGCTCCCGAGTGCCGGTTTTTGGATAGCCCTAGCAGGTACATTGCTGCTGTTGACGGCGATGATCGGGCTGCAGCGCGAATCCGAAAGGCGTCCCTTTACCTGGTGGGCATTGGTTTTCGCAGTCGGGTTTGTTGCCTTTTTACTTGTCAAAACCAAACCGCAGCCATACCTCGAAATATGGCGTTATATTCAAGACGGCATTTTTATCACGCTGCGAATTGTGGTGATCTCATTTTTCTTTATCCTGATAGTCAGCCTCATTGGCGGGCTGGGCCGTGTATCGAGATCGCCAGTTATCTATGGGATTGCCTCGCTATATGTGGAGCTCATTCGTGGAATTCCCCTGATGGTCCAGTTGCTCTTTATCTGGTTCGCGCTGCCGCAGCTCTTTGATGTCCTCGGCATGGCGTTTGTGAAGTTATCGCCTTCATTTAGTTCTTTCGGGCAGACACTGATTGACCTGAGGTTGAGCCCATTCACCGCTGCGGTCATCGGCTTAACGATTTGCTATGGTGCTTATGTTTCAGAGATATTCCGCGCAGGAATCTCGTCGATCCATCATGGTCAGATGGAGGCGGCCCGTTCGCTTGGTATGAGCTATATGCAAGCGATGCGCTACATTATTTTGCCGCAAGCCATCCGGGTCATCCTCCCGCCGGTAGGTAATGAATTTGTAGCTTTGCTCAAGGATTCCTCGCTAGTCTCTGTGCTGGCTGTATCCGACCTGACCCGCCGCGGTCGGGAGTATATGGCGCGCACTTTTTTGAGTTTCGAGACCTGGATTATGGTTGCTCTATGCTATTTGGTTCTGACCTTGTTCTCCTCACGGGTAGTCGAATACATCGAAACGAAAACTCGTTTTGAGCACTAGATTAACGAGGAGATTTCTGGAGGCTGCATGCAAGCATTAGCTGCTGAACCACGGGCTGGCATCATCCAAATACGTAATGTGAGTAAAACCTTTGAGCACGGCAGAGTTGTAGCACTGGATGATGTATCTCTTGATTTTTTCCCAGGCCAGGTCGTGGTGATCATTGGCCCCAGTGGGTCTGGTAAATCCACACTCCTGCGCTGTATCAATCACCTGGAGACGCCCGATTCTGGCATAGTTACCGTGGATGGCGTCCCTCTTAGCGATGCGACTAACATTAACAAGGTGCGTATGGAAGTCGGCATGGTCTTTCAGCAGTTCAATCTTTTTCCTCATTTGACCGTGCTGGATAATATTATCCTGGCTCAGCGAGTAGTGCGCAAGCGCACTACTGCCGAAGCGGAAGCCATTGCGCGAGACTTGTTAGTCAAGGTAGGAATCCCTGAGAAGGCAGAGGCCTATCCGGGGCAGATCTCAGGCGGGCAGCAGCAGCGTGTGGCCATTGCGCGCGCACTGGCGATGCAACCCAAAATCATGTTGTTCGACGAGCCCACGTCAGCGCTAGACCCTGAGATGATCAAGGAAGTGCTCGATGTGATGCTCGACTTGGCGCGGGATGGGATGACGATGGTAGTAGTATCGCACGAGATGGGATTCACGCGCAACGCCGCCAGCCGCGTTATTTTCATGGATGACGGGCAGATTATCGAGGATACAACCCCACAAGCGCTATTTTCCGCCCCCAAGGAACAGCGCACCCGCGATTTCCTCAGCAAAATCCTGCACTAAAGCCTATATGGGTAAGCATAGCCTGGGCCGTCCGGGCTTTTTGACGTCTGAGCACGCCTTCGCTAGGATAAGCTCTCAGCTACTCCTGGAGGAACAGATGGGACGCTATATTGCAGCAATCGACCAGGGTACTACCGGCACTCGCTGCATCGTTTTTGACACGGCCGGCCAAGTCGTGTCCTCCGCTTACCAGGAACACACCCAGATATACCCTCGGCCAGGCTGGGTCGAACATAACCCTCTCGAGATCTGGGAGAATACGCAGCGTGTAATGGTTGCGGCTATGGAGCATGCAGGCATCTCCTCAGCGGATCTCGTTTCTCTGGGAATCGCCAACCAACGCGAAACGGTGGTGGTTTGGAACCGCAAGACAGGCATCCCGTATGCGAACGCCGTCGTCTGGCAATGCACGCGCAGCCGCGATATCTGCCAGCGCCTGCAATCTGCCGGCCTCGAGCCGTTGATTCGGCAGCGCACAGGCTTGGTAATCGCTACCTATTTTTCGGCGTCAAAAATCGCCTGGCTGTTGGACCAAGTCGAGGGGTTGCGCCAGGCCGCTGAACGCGGCGAGGCCCTGGCAGGCACTATCGACAGTTGGCTGGTCTGGAACTTGACTGGCGGTCCGCGTGGAGGGCTGCACATTACCGATGTTACCAATGCTTCGCGGACTATGCTTATGGACCTGCATACGCTGCAGTGGGATCGGGGACTCTGCGAGATTTTCAAAACTCCTCTGCAGATGCTGCCGGAAATCCACCCCTCCTGCGCTCAGCCCTGTTATGGCGTAACCAGCAGCGGGTGCGCTTGCGGCGCAGGGCTCCCCATAGCTTCGATATTGGGCGACCAACAGGCGGCTCTCGTGGGGCAAACTTGCTTCAATGTTGGCGAGGCTAAAAACACCTACGGCACCGGCTCGTTCATGTTGATGAACATCGGCGATAAGCCTGTGCTTTCGCAGCACGGCTTGCTTACCACCGCTGCCTATGGACTTGCTCCCGGTAAATGTACCTTCGCGCTGGAAGGCTCAATAGCTGTCACCGGCGCAGCCGTACAATGGCTGCGCGACAACCTCGGGATTATCACGCAGGCGGCTGAGACAGAGGCACTTGCCGCCAGTGTGCCGGATTGCGGCGGAGTCTATTTTGTGCCCGCATTCTCAGGCATGTACGCCCCGCATTGGGATATGGATGCGCGCGGCTTGATTATCGGGCTGACACGCTACAGCAATAAAGCGCACCTGGCAAGGGCGACTTTGGAGGCAATCTGTTACCAAAGCTTCGAGGTGCTGGAGGCAATGGAACGTGATGCCGGCATTACACTTGCCTCGCTGCGGGTAGATGGCGGCGCCGTTAGCAATAATCTGCTGTTGCAGCTTCAAGCCGATATACTAGGCAAGACGGTAATCCGCCCAATCATACGTGAGACGACAGCTCTCGGCGCAGCATATCTGGCCGGCTTGGCAGCCGGTGTATGGCCGGATTTAGCAGCTCTACGGCAGTTGTGGAAGACGGAGCGGACTTTCACGGCCAATCGAGACCCGGCCATGCGCCAACACGATTACCGCCTGTGGCAAAAGGCTGTTTCCAGAGCTAAAGGATGGCTTGAGAGCAACCAGGAGCAAACCAGTGCCTGAACAATACGATGTCATCATTATCGGCGCCGGAGTAGTGGGCAGCCTGGTCGCACGCGCACTCTCACGCTATCAGTTGCGCTTGCTGCTGCTCGAAAAGCACAGCGATGTGGCTGAAGGCACCACCAAAGCCAACACCGCCATCGTGCATGCCGGCTATGACGCCAAGCCAGGCTCTAACAAAGCCCGGTTGAACGTCGCAGGCAACCGTATGTATGATAACCTGTGCGCTGAGCTCGATGCCGAGTTCGACCGCTGCGGGACCTTTGTAGTCGCCTTGAGCGAGGAAGACCTGGTAACACTGGGTAGCCTTTATAAGCGCGGACAACAAAACGGCGCAGCGGGTTTGCGGTTGTTCAATGCTGAGGAAACCCTTCGGCACGAGCCTTCGCTGACAAAAGAGGCTCGTGGCTCGCTTTATGCTGCGTCCGGCGGCATTGTGGATCCTTTTCAACTGGGAATTGGTGCAGCCGAGAGTGCCGTAATCAACGGCGTTGAGCTGATGCTCGAGACCGAGGTAACCGGCTTTCTCTTTGAGCACAACCGAATTACCGGCGTTACCACTAATCGAGGGGATTATTACAGCCGCTGGGTGGTTATCGCTGCGGGGCTATGGGCGGACGACCTGATGCACAAGGCTGGCCTGGATGGATTTGCGATCAATCCGCGCAAGGGTGAGTATTTTGTACTTGACCGCAGGTCCAGCGAAGTCGTGCATACGGTGCTTTTCCCTTGCCCTACCCCGGTTAGCAAAGGGATAATGGTCACCCGTACAGTGCACAACAATGTGCTGCTGGGGCCGAACGCCAACACTATCCGAGATAAAGGTGACCTGGATGTCAGCGCTGCCGGCCTGGATGAAGTCTGGAGCGGGGCGCTTAAGCTCATCCCGGGATTAGCAAAGCGGGATATTATCCGCAGCTTTGCTGGCCTACGCGCTGCCGGTTCGTGCGACGATTTCGTCATAGAGATCCCCGGCGACCCGGCTGGCATGGTTGTGCTGGCCGGTATCGAATCGCCTGGATTGACCGCAGCGCCAGCTATCGCCGAAGAGGTGGTAGAAATGCTGCGCGAAGCGGGACTGGAGCTCGCGCCAAACACCCATTTCAACCCTGAAAGGAAGGCGGTGCGTCGGTTTGCCGTGCTGACGCGCCGTGAACAGGAGGCTCTGATTGCAACTGACCCGCGCTATGCATCGGTGGTTTGCCGCTGCGAGATGGTAACCGAGGGGGAAATCGCGGCAGCCTGCCACGAGGTTATCCCGGCGCGCACTTACGACGGCTTGAAACGCCGCACCCGGCTGGGTTCAGGGCGCTGCCAGGGGGCATTTGACCTACCTTTGGTCATCGGGATTATGGCTCGCGAACTCGGCATCTCACCCTTGGAGATAACCCTGAAGGGGGGGCATTCGCGTTTTCTCGCCCGCGGTACCAAGGAGGTCGATGCATGAGACTGCTTGAGGCAGATGTACTCGTTATCGGCAGCGGACCAGCCGGCTTGGCTGCAGCATATCAAGCGCGGGTTAGCGGCGCCAAACGAGTAACCATCATCGAACGTAACCGCGAGCCTGGCGGGATCTTGCCGCAGTGCATTCATAACGGCTTTGGCCTGCGGATTTTTGGCCGTGATCTGACCGGTCCGGAATATGCGCAACGCTGGCTGTATCAAGCACAGGAGGCGGGCGTTGAGATCATGACTCGCACAATGGTGCAGAGCATCACGCCTGATCTGCGGATAACTGCCAGCGGAAACGGCACGTTGGTAGATATCAAAGCCAAAGCGCTCATCCTGGCAACAGGCTGCCGCGAACGCCCGCGCGGCGCATTGGGTATTCCTGGGGCACGCCCGGCGGGTATCTATACGGCCGGCACAGCCCAGCGCCTGGTAAATATCGAGGGCTATATGCCCGGCAGACGTTTTGTCATCCTAGGCTCAGGCGATATCGGCATGATAATGGCGCGCCGTCTGACCCTTGAAGGCGCACAGGTGATGGCGATGGCCGAGATTCTGCCTTATGTCAGCGGGTTAAGACGCAACTTGGTCCAGTGCGTGCGCGATTTTGATATACCGCTCTATACCAGCACCACTATCACCGAGATACGCGGCAGGGAACGAGTCGAATCGGTAGTGATGAGTGCGGTAGATGAGCATTGGCAGCCTATCAAAGGCACACAGCGCGAGCTTGCCTGTGACACGCTGCTGCTTTCTGCAGGCTTGCTGCCAGAGATAGAGCTGGCGCGCCTTGCCGGAGTAAAGCTGGATCCTGTAACCGGTGGGGCTATGATTGACGAACGGCAGGCAACCAACGTGCCCGACATTTACGCGGCCGGCAATATGGTGCATGTTTACGATCTGGTTGATTCGGTGAGTGAGAGCGCGCTGCGCGCCGGCTGCAAGGCCGCTGAGGCATGTTCCGGGCATGAGCAGCCGTGCGAACCGCTGCTGCCCCTAGTTGCCGGAGAGAACGTACATCATGTCGTTCCGCAATATGTGCATATCGGGGCGCCAAGAGAATTGATCATCGAGCTGCGCGTGAAACTTCCGCTGGAGGAACCCGCCGTTGTACAATTAACTGCGGGCGACAAGCTGATAACGAGCGAGCGGTTGCGGTATGCCCGCCCGTCAGAAATGATCGCGCTGAGGCTGCGCCCGGAGCAGTATCAGCAGATTGGCCAGGCACCGTGCCTGCGCGCAGCAGTAGTGCGCGCTTCTCAGATTAAAACCAGGGGATAACCATGTCGGAAACCAGGGATATTATCTGCGTGACTTGCCCGATGGGCTGTACAATGCACGTAGTGGTGGCGGATGGACAAGTGCAGGAGGTAACCGGACAATCCTGCAAACGGGGGATTGCCTTTGCGCGTGAAGAGGTGCTGTCGCCGCACCGCATGCTAACCACTACTGTGACAGTCCGGAACGGCACATTGCCGTTAGCTCCTGTACGCTCGCGTTCCCCTTTACCCAAGGCGCTGCTGCTCCCGGCTGCAGCAGAGCTGCGCAAGATAGTGCTTTGCGCCCCTGTTCAACAAGGGCAGCTCGTCACCGCTAATATACTGGGCAGCGGGATAGATATTATCGCTAGCCGCGATATAGCCAGCAGCGATGCGCCGCAGTCCGCTGCTTAATGCCAGGAGGAATAACTGCTTGGGTTCACAGGCTGCTCCGAACGGAGCACCGAGGGAGGTATAGGCAGCAGGGCGACTGTAACCTTATTCCTGCGAGGGAGCTGCTGTCTGGCTGCCACCTGGGGATGCCAGCACTTGCGGTCCAGCGCTGAAGATACCAATAATGCGGTGATAATAAACACCAAAATCAAC
>JAJFUJ010000181.1 GCA_021372475.1 Chloroflexota bacterium
GTTATCTTTTTGCCGCCAGCATCCCGGCCGAGGCTTTCTATATGCTGGACGCATATAGCGGACAGGTGTTGTGGACATTCCCGTGTTATTGGCCGGGCGGCATCATTCCGCTAACCGCCGACCTGGATGGGTTGGTCTACCTAACTGTATCGGATAAACACCAGCCAGGTGGTCGGGCGCTCACCCTCTTGCTGGATCCGCGGACACGCCAGATCCTACGCAGTACTCCCAGGCAGAGTGGAACGCTGAATGCGCTTATTGAGCCAGACTACTCGCTGCTGCATACCGTCCTGCCGCTTACGTTGAAAAACTAGCAGCGATGCTTCTTGGAGCGCGGCGTAGGAGTGCAGAGAGTATGAGCTGCGGCCCCAAGCAAAGTCGAGCCGCACGTGGTGCGGTTAAAACCGCGCACCGTGTGCGCAGTTCGAGGGAATCCATCCACAAATTGCACGGGTTTTAGGGATGTATGGATGTGCGGCGTCCGCGCCGCGCCTGGTTATGCATTACCATTTAGCGGGCGAGCAGCGTGAGCCAGCCGCGGTGAGGACACCGCAGCTCCAGCTATGCGAGCACGGCTCCATCGGTGCCAGCGCCTTGTCGCGTTTTGGGTTGACCCCTGCCTATCGCGTGCTACACTGAGCATACCTTAGTCGCATTCACAGGGAGGTGCTCATGCGCGTGACGACGATTACCATATGCAAGGACATTATTCTGCTCGATATCAGCGGCGCTGCGGAGGGTGCAACCTGCGAGGTGGTTGCTCGCGTGCCCGTGGTTTGCGGCGACCCGAGCGCGCCCTTTACCCCCGGCCGTATCGTTGCGTCGCACAAGGCCGTGTTGCACGGTGGCCGGCTGACCTTCCCGCGCCGTGCCGGTGACTATGACATGCTCATCTGCGCCTTTGAGGTGAGCAGTGCTGGCTGCCTCCTGGAGGGTGTGCGCTACGCCACCGAGATCGACCCGGATGTGGCCGAGTTCGATTACCCTTATCCGCAATGCAGCATCAAAGCCCTCAATTGCGCCATCTCGGGCGAGGAGGCGGATACCCTGCACATCGGCCAGACCAGCGCCGGCCCCAACCAGGCCGAGTTGATGGCCATGCATCCCTCGGATAACACCATCACCTATATCTATAATGGCGTGCCATACTATTTCAAGAAGGATGTGGTCGAGGCGATGGATGCGGCGCTGGTGCCTCTCGCGCAGCGCGGCATCCCCGCGGTGATGCGCTATGTCAACGGCTCGTTCCTGCTGGGCGAGAAGGCCGATCCCGAGATCGTCGAGATCATCCAGCATCCCGCCTACGATTACGACTTCCCCGCGGCCTACATCGGGGCGTTCAATGTGCGCACCGAGCAGGGGCTCGATTATTACTGCGCCTGCACCGAGTTTCTGGCGGAACGCTACTCGCGTCCCGACCGCAAATACGGTTGGTGCCTGAGCTATGAGGTGGGCAACGAGGTTACCAGCCAGTATATCTGGAACAACGCCGGCGAGATGACCTGCGACCAGTTTATGCTGGAATATACCACGGTGATGCGCCTGGCCTGGCTGCTGGCGCGCAAGCACTATGCCGGGTTCCGCATCTTTACCTCCTTCGACCAGTATTTCTCGGGGCGTCACGTGCCCGAGCAGCCGAAGCGCTATTATGGGATGAAGGAGTCGATTGACTGTATCGCCAAGCACTGCGCGCGCGACGGCGACTTCCCTTGGAACATCGCCACCCACCCGTACCCGGAGAACCTGAACTATCCCGATTTCTATCACGACCGCGAGCCGAACTTTACCTTCGCCACCCGGCGCATCACCTTCAAGAACATCGAGGTGATGCCCGCCTACCTGGCGCAGGAGCGCCTGCTCTACAAAGGCCAGCCGCGGCGCATCATCTTCCCCGAGCAGGGGTTCAACTCGCGCGACGGTGAGCCCTACACCGAGCTGGAGGGCGCGCACGGCTACTGCCTGGCCTACCTGAAGATCCGCCGGCAGCCCACCATCGAGATGTTCCTGCACCACAGTTATATCGATAACCCCTGGGAGTTCGGGCTGAACCTGGGCGTGCGCCGGTTCGGCGGCCTGGATGAGCACGGCAGATCGATTCCCGGCGAGCCCAAGCCGGTCTATTATGTGATGCGCGACATGGATACGCCCGCCGAGGCCCAACGCATCGCCGAGGCGCGCGCCTTTATCGGGCCGCTGCTGTTCGACCGGCTGCTGAACCCGCCGGCCGTCACCGCGGATCTTGACCGCAGCAGGGAGGGGCTGAGCATCCCCGGGCAGGGACACGGCAAGCGCAAAGGCAAGCCGGCGGATTCCAGCGACGAGACCGTCACCAAAAACTTTGATACCTGAGCCTGCCGGCGGGCGCCAGGAATGACGTTGTTGTATTATTATTTATATTGAACTATGGTTGTGTAGGGGCACCCACAGGGTGCCCATTCAAGATCGCGCTGAGGACACCGCAGCTTGTATCTTGGTATGTGATACACTGGCAGTCGGTCACGGCGCGGACGCCGCACCTCCAGCAACCGGATTTGGACTTGCGACCTTTAGGTCGCGACCGGATGCTGGTCATTCGCGC